>JAISAG010000084.1 GCA_031266815.1 Burkholderiaceae bacterium
CTTGCGTTTGCTGGTGAGGGTGTAGGTCAAATTGAGCCGCGCAAATTCGTACTGGTGCGGCAGCGGCTTGTGCAAAAAACCGCCAATAACCCGCTTGTCCGGCAAGGTAACGGTCTCGGCAAGCCGTTCCAGTATCCAGTCGTAAAAGGGGCGATGGTCCTGAAATTCCAGCGTACAGATGGAATGGGTGACGTTTTCCAGCGCGTCGGACACGGGATGGGTATAATCGTACATGGGATAAATGCACCACTTGTCTTCCGTGCGGTGGTGGAAAGCGTGGCGGATTCGGTAAATGACCGGGTCGCGCAGGTTCATGTTGGGAGACGCCATGTCAATTTTGGCGCGCAGTACATGGGCGCCATCGGCAAACTCGCCTTTTTTCATCCGCCGAAAGATGTCCAGCGATTCGCCGACGGGACGATTCCGGTAGGGTGACTCTTTCCCTGGCTTCTCGAAACTCCCCCGCGTTGCGGCGATTTCTTCTGCCGTCTGACTGTCCACATAGGCATACCCCGCTTCAACCAAGTATTCCGCCATGTCATACAGGGTGTCAAAATAGTCGCTGGCATAGTACAGGTGGGCCGTCTGCCCGCTCTCCCAGGAAAAGCCCAGCCAGTTGACGCTGTCTATGATGGTATCCACAAACTCCTGGTCTTCGCGGGTCGGGTTGGTGTCATCAAAGCGCAGATGGCAGCGCCCCCCGTAGTCTTCTGCCAAACCGAAATTCAGGCAGATGGACTTGGCATGACCAATATGCAAGTAACCGTTCGGTTCGGGTGGAAAACGGGTGATGACTTCCGGCAAACCCACGCGCCGGTATGTCGCCCGCTTCATGTCGGATTCGATGGCCGCCCGCAGAAAATTGGAGGAAGGGGGCGCTGGTGCCGTTTTGTTCTTGTCGCTCATGATTTGCGTGAAAAGTATCTGTCAGCCCTATTTTTTCAGTACGTCGCCTATCCTGTTTTCCTTTCCTCGCGCGAGGTTGGCAATGTTGCCAGCGTGGCGGATTATCAGCAAAACAGCAATACAGAGGATGGCGGCAGACAGTGTGTTCCATCCGTCCAGCCAAATCTGGTAAACCGGCGCCAGCACGGCGGAAAGCAACGCAGACAGGGAAGAATAGCGCGAAACCGCCGCGACCAGCAACCAGGTCAGCAACACCGCGCCGCCCAGCAATGGATTGATTCCCAGCAGGACACCCAATGCCGTGGCAACCCCCTTGCCGCCCCTGAAACGGGAAAAAACGGGCAGTATGTGACCGCAGAAAACGGCAACAGCCGCCAGCGCAATCCCGGTTTCGTCCACATTCCACAACGGACCATAGCGCACCGCCAGCCAGACAACGACCCAGCCTTTTGCCGTATCCCCCAACAGGGTCAGCAGGGCTGCCTTTTTATTGCCGCTCCGCAGGACATTGGTCGCCCCCGGATTGCCGGAACCGTATGTCCTGGGGTCTGCCAGCCCGAAAAGACGGCTGGTCAAAACGGCAAACTGGAGGGAGCCGACAAGGTACGCCACAACAACCAGTAAAATTGTGCCCATGTGAGAATATTATGATGCATCTTCCCGTCTGGCAAGACCCGGACACAATTTCATGCGCGGCTTTTTTCTCCGCCCCGCGGATGGTGTTCGGCGTGAAGCTGCTTGAGACGTGAACGGGCAACGTGGGTGTATATCTGCGTGGTCGAGATGTCTTCATGCCCGAGCAGTAATTGCACCACACGCAAGTCGGCGCCATGATTTAACAGGTGCGTGGCAAACGCGTGACGCAGGGTGTGCGGCGACAAGGGAGACAGAATATCCGCCTGCCTTGCGTGTTTCTTGATCAGCGTCCAGAACATCTGGCGCGTCATGGGACCGCCGCGCCGGGTTACAAAAAGCGCGTCTGCCATCCTGCCGCCCAAAATGTGCGGACGGGCATCTGTGGTGTAACGGACGAGCCACGCCCGCGCTTCCTCGCCAAACGGGACCAGTCGCACCTTGTTTCCCTTGCCCAGAATACGCAAAACGCCCTCGTTCATCCCCAACTCCAGCAATTTCAGCATGACCAGTTCGGATACTCGCAAACCGCTCGCATACATCAACTCCATCATGGTGCGGTCACGCAAACCCAGCGGCGTTTCAACATTTGGCGCCGCCAGCAGCGCTTCTACCTGTGTTTCGGAAAGCGTTTTGGGAAACCGCGCCGACTGCTTTGCCGATCTGAGTTTTAAGCAGGGGTCCTGAGCAATTTTCCCCTGTCGGAGCAGCCACTGGTAAAAACGCTTAAGCGAACTGATACGCCGATTGGACGAACTGGCCCGCATTTGCGCGTGGCGCGCGGCAAAGTAGGCGTTCAAATGGTCTGCCGACGCAAGAGGCAGACTGGCGGGAGAAGGCGCTTTTGCCAGCCATCGGGCGAATTGCTGCAAGTCCTGACGATAGGCGGACAGGGTGTTTTGCGACAGCCCGTCTTCCAGCCAGAGCGTGTCGCAGAATTCGTCCACCAACGCCGCATCGGAGGCGGCAGACGCTGCGCCCATCATGCCGATAGCCCTTCGTGTTCCAGGAGCCAGCGCTTGATTCGGACAAGGGGGTGCGATGGATGGGACTGGTGGGAAAAACCGCCCAGACCGGTTGCCGACACAACCCGGTGACACGGGTGATACAACACAATGGGGTTGGCACCGCACGCCTGCCCCACCGCACGGGGGGACGACCCCAACTCCCGCGCTATTTTGCCGTATGTTTGCGTTTCCCCTGCCGGAATGCGCCGCATGGCAGACCAGACCCGTTTCTGAAAGTCCGTCCCCGCTACCCGCACCGGAAAATCGAGCGGAAAACCGGGGCGCGCCAGATAACGGCGCAATTGTTCAAACACGGCGCGTGCGAACGCCGATGCGGGCAGGTCATCCCGGCAGGTTTGTGCGACAAAAGCCAGACGGACGACCGCTTCGCCCTCCATTTGCACCGTCACACCACCAAATGGTGTTGACAGAACGCCACGACAGATATCCATCCCCTGCGCTCCTTCAAATCATACGCCCATGATTTCTGCTTTCCGTTTTATCTTTTCCGAACAGCCCTGTCAAGCGCCCGGCATGACCGCGTGCGGCGCAGACGGGGCGCGGGAGCCTTTGGCAGGGCGAGGCTTTCTTGCCTTAAACGCGGGCGCTGCCCGTCAGTGCCGCTCAACCCACCACAACGCGCCAGCGGCGAGCAGCAAAAACAGAAAGCTGGGCAGGCTGGCTGTAAAGAACGCGGGCCATGTATTTAACAATCCCAAATGCGAGAAGAGGCTGTTTAGCAGGAGGAACAAGACGCCTATCATGATGCCGGAAAATATCTTGATGCTGATGCCGCCCGCGCGAAAATGCAGGTAGGCAAAGGGCAGCGCCAGCGCCATCATGACAAAGACGGAGAAGGGGTAAACAATCTTTTTCCAGAAAGCAATCTGATAGCCTGTCGCGTCCTGCTTGTTGGCTTCCATGTGACGGTTATAAACCGCCAGGTCGTAGGCGGACATTCTGGCTGCATCCACCGACAGGACGGACAGTATGTTCGGCGTCAGGTCGGAGGAAAGCGCTTGTGTATCCATCGTCCGGGAAGCAAAACGCGGCGCACCCACAGGAAAGCGCGGCCCGCCCCGTTTGGCAGGCGGCGTGACAACGGATTCACTGACTTGGTTCAGTTGCCAGGTGTGGTCTCCCAGGTAATGTCCCGTCTTGGCGAAGACCATGCGCGAAAGCTGGCGATGCGGGTCAAATTCGTACAGGTAAATCCCTTCCAGTGTCCGGTCGGCTTTCAGCGCCCGAATGTTGATAAAGCGGGAACCAATCACGTCTCCCCGCGCACCTCCCGCACGGACCATGTCCTTGCTCCAGACACCGGAACGAAAGCGCCCTTCCACCTTCATGTCCCGCTCCATCTTGCGCGCGCGAAACTCTGTCGCCCGGGTCGAGGTGTACGGGGTGATGAGTTCTCCCACGACGCAGGTAAAAACCAGAAATGCCGCGCCAATTTTGACGAGAATCAGGCAGGCCTGCGACGTGGAAAGAGAGGATACCCGCATGATGGTGTATTCCGAATTGGAGGCAAAGCGGGCAAGGACATAGATGGTACCAATCAGGACAGCAACCGGCATCAGTTCGTAGGTGTACCCCGGTATGTTCATCAGCACATACAGAAAGGCATGCTGCACCTTGTACTTGCCTCTGCCGATGCCGCTTATTTCGGAAACCAGGTCAAAAAAAGCGAAAAGCGCGAGAAAAGCAGCCAGCACGAAAAAAACGGCTTTCATGATCTGGCTGGTGAAGTAGCGTTGCAGCACACTCATGACGGGGAGCGAGGGAAAATATCGCCGCAACACGCTGGCAGCGCGTGCCACCCCCGGGAAATGTTGCCTCGTCCGCATTGCCGGGCGCTGTGCCGGGAGCGCCTCCATAACCGGGTCTTCTTCCACCACTTCCTGTTGTCCGGGGCCGGGGGCATCCGGCACGGTCTTGCCTCGCCGGAAAGTGTTCCAGAGCGCGAAGGGGTGATAGCGATGATTGATGGTCAAACGCCAACTGTACAGCGCCAGCACAATCAGGGCTATCAGCAGGTGCAGGGGCCACCATCCCATGGCGAGGGAAAGCCGCCCCCGCGACACGCTTGCCTGAATGACGCTGTTGATGTTGTTGTAGGACACGTACAAAAGCAGCGCCAAAAGCAGGTTGAATGAGCGACCAGCCCGCGGATTGACAAAGCCAAGCGGAACCGCAAGGAACATCAATATCAGCGCCATGATGGGCTGCGCGATGCGCCAGAGCAGTTCGCCCCTTCTTCTCGGGTCTGGGTCGCGTATCAGTTCGGGTGTCGTCATCCCCCGCGAGGCGGTGTCTGAAAAGTCGCCCATGCCCCGGCCCTCGGTTATCAAGCTGGTGTAGCGATCAAATTCCGTCATGAGGAAAACCGCCGGGTCAACCAGCTTTTCGTAGCGCTGTCCTTGACCCAGAACGAGAAAGCGGTCGCCGTTTTCATCCACCCGCACGGTTCCTTCTTTCGCGACAATGACACTGATATCTTCATCTTGCAGGTTGTGGATGAACACATTTTCTACATGTTCCGTGTCGTATTCCGACTTTTCCACAAAGAAAACACGGTCACGCACGGCGGATTCCTGAAACCTGCCGGGAGCAACCCTTGCCAAATCTTCCCGCTTCTCGAAGCGCGCCCTGTATTCCGCGTTTTGCTTGAACGCCCAGGGCGTGACGACAAGGCACAGCAGAGATACCAGAAGTACAACCGGCGCCGCGAACTCCAGTATGGGCTTTAACCATCGGGTCAGGCTCAGCCCGGAGGCAAACCAGACGACCATTTCGGAATCCTGGTAACTGCGGGTGATAACCAGCAGCACCGTAATAAACCCGGTCAGAATCAGGATGATGGGCGAGTAAGTCAGCGCGGAAAAGCCTATCAGCGCGACCACATCACTGGATGCCACCCGCCCCTTTGCCGCCTGCCCCAAAATGCGGATCAGCATCATGGTCACTGTCACGGTAAACAGTGTCATGAACACGGCGCCGGCAACACTGACCAGTTCTCGTCGAAGTGCTCGCGTAAAAATCATGGAAAGCTATAATGGCGACAGACAGGAGGAAAATGTATGGACTTTAGCATAAAAGCCGCCGACAAAAAAAACTCCCTGAGCGGCATACAGACGGACTGCATTGTGGTCGGCGTGTTTGAAAACGGACTACTTTCGCAGCACGCCACCGAACTGGATACCCACGGGGAGGTCACGCAGGCAACCCGGTCAGGAGATATCAGCGGAAAAGCGGGAAGTACCCTGCTGCTCCACCGGACAAAGGGCGCCCGTGCAAGCCGTCTTTTGCTGGCGGGACTGGGAAAGGAACCGATCATATCAGAAAAGGATTTCACGACTGCTATCGCCGCCATCGTCCAGGCGCTCTCCCGGTTGGGCGCGAAATCGGCATTGCTGGCGTTGCCTTTCGATGATGTAAAACACCACCATACCGGCTGGGCCATCCAGACCATCGTCATAGCGGCTGCCAATCAAGCCTATCGCAGTGACACACTGAAAAGCAAGCGGGATGCGCCTCCCGCCGGTGTGAGAAAACTGGGATTTTATGTGCCGCCCGTCAACCGGGCAGGGGCGCGAAAGGCGTTGGCACAGGCGCGCGCCATTGCCACAGGGGTCGAACTCGCCCGCGACCTGGGCAATCTGCCCGCCAATGTCTGCACCCCTTCTTACTTGGGGGAGCAAGCGAAAAAATTGTCCGATAAATACGCTTTTGGCGTACAGGTGCTGGACAAGCGGCAGATACAATCCCTTAAAATGCGCAGCTTTCTGTCTGTTGCCCGCGGCAGTGACGAACCGCCGCGCCTGATTGTGCTGCGCCACCACGGGGGAAAACCGAAAGACCCGCCCATCGTCCTTGTCGGCAAGGGACTGACCTTCGATTCGGGCGGTATCTCGCTCAAACCCGGTGCCGGTATGGATGAGATGAAATATGACATGTGCGGCGCTGCCGCCGTGCTGGGTATATTTCGCGCCATCGGCGAGATGAAGCTGAAAAAAAATATCATCGGCATCATCCCCTCGTGCGAGAACATGCCGTCCGGTCGCGCCAACAAACCCGGCGATATTGTCACCTCCCTGTCAGGGCAGACCATCGAGATTCTCAATACCGATGCGGAAGGCCGCCTGATTCTGTGTGACACACTGACCTACGCGGAACGCTTCAAGCCCGCCTGCGTTATTGATATGGCAACCCTGACCGGCGCCTGCATTGTGGCGCTGGGACACCACCACTCAGGACTGTTTACCCGCGACGACGAAGCGCACAACCAACTGGCGGAAAGCCTGCTTTCCGCTGGCAAGGCAGCGAACGACACCGCCTGGCGCATGCCGATAGCGGACGCCTACCAGGAACAACTGAAATCCAACTTTGCCGATATAGCAAACATCGGCGGGCAACCGGCGGGCAGCGTTACCGGCGCCTGCTTTCTGGAACGGTTCACCCGAAAATATACCTGGGCGCACCTGGACATCGCGGGAACCGCGTGGAAAAGCGGCCCCGCCAAAGGCGCAACCGGACGCCCCGTTCCGCTCATCTGTACCTGGCTCTTCCAGTCAGAGTGACGCTTTTCGCGACCGCGCAGAGAGCGGGGCACGGCGCCCCATATGTTTCGGGTAATGGATTTCGCCGGAATTTGACCCAAGTCAACAGAAAAAACGCGGCGCGGAGAGCACAATCCGGCCTGTATGTTGTTGTGTTGTATCAATGTAAGGAGAAATTATGTTTTCCAGTATCCGGTTGCCTGTTCTTTTCGCCTTGTCCACCGCCCTGTTCTTTGGCGGGTGTACAGCGGCCTATCACAAAGCGCAGGTGCAAGACGATTCGACTGACAGGGTAACCGTCGGCAAGGTCCAGAAAGAAATCCGTGTTGGCATGAGTGGTGCGGAAGTTGCCCAGGCGCTGGGTTCTCCCAACATTGTGACAACAGATGAAGAGCGCCGTGAAGTCTGGATATACGACAAAATCGCGACGGACAGCGCGTATTCAACCAGCAAGGGCGGCGTTGGCACGCTTATCCTGGGGCTGGCGACCGATATCCTCGGTGCGGGCGGCGGTGGCATGAGCGGCTCGTCTGGCGCAACCAGCAGCAGCCAGCGGACACTGACGGTCATCATCAAGTTTGGCAAGGACAGCAAGGTCAGGGATTTCGCATACCATACCTCGCGGTTCTGATATGAAAAAATACGCCGTCCCGATTTTTGCCGCCGCGTTGCTCGCCGGGTGCGCGATTGGGCCGCCGGAGGGGGTGTTCCAGGTCAAACCGGAACAACTGACACGAAGACAGACAGAAACCCGGATGTACAGCGGCATCAGCGGGGAGGGGGTGTTTATTGCCTCCGCCAATGTGTTGCAGGATTTGGGCTACACGATTGACAAGTCGGAATCAGACCTGCACATTCTCACTGCCAGCAAAACACGCAATGCGACCGATGGCGGAGATGTTGCCATGCTTGTTCTCTCCGTGCTGGCGGGCAAACCAGCGCCAATCAAGCGGGATCAGATCATCCGGGTCACGCTGGTTGAGCGTCCCGTGCTGGATAGCGACAGGAAGGAAATACCGGACAAACGCTACGTCAGAGTCAGTTTTATGCGAATCATCCGGTTTTCAGACGGCAATTCATCGTTTCAGGCAATTACTGATCCGGAAATCTATACGGGATTTCACGAAAGACTCTCCAAGTCTGTTTTTATTGAGGCGCAAAAGATATGAAAAGGCTGACGATATTGCTGGCTTCTGCGGCGTTACTGACCGGTTGCCTGACGACCACGAAAGATCACGTGCTGGATTCCGGTCCGGAAACGCAATTACAAAAGCGCAGCTATCAGTCGAGAACTTTTGACACGCCGGACGCCAACAAGGTGATGCGCTCCTGCATCTCTACCTTGCAGGACCTGGGATTCATGATTGATAACGCCGACGCGAAACTGGGAAGTCTGACCGCAACACGATACGGCTCGGGCATCAGAATGACCATTGTCATCAGAAAACGGGGAGAATCACAAACGCTGGTCAGGGCAAATGCCCAGTACGGTAATCGCGCCATGACAAATCCCAAGGACTATCAGGATTTCTTCAATTCTCTCGAAAAATCCCTGTTCCTGACGGCAAACGCGGCGGACTGACGACGCGGGCACGGAGGGTGCGCGCCCGTTTCTCCCCAGGGCTTCTGTGTCCCACAATCAGCACAGGGCGGGGGAACCGGCGGACGATGCCGGACACTCCTACGTTTCGACGCGCAAGCGGCATGATTTTGATATCGCCACTTGAGTCCGTACGAGGTAAACCGTGACGGTTATCCAGAACTTTCACAGAAAATACGCCTACGCCAGGCCCTTTGCCATCACGCTGCACACCGTCGGAGGACTGCTGAGCTCGACACCTCCGGGCGAGGAAAGTGCCCAGCGGCTTGCGGTTGGCATCACACGGGAGACGACGGATGAATCGCTTCACGAATATGCCCGTTACATTTCCGGCTGGCTGTACAGTACACATGAGGTGCTCAGGGATTTGAAACACTTGCGGGCGCACTGTTATTGAGATGGCATGCGAGCGCATTACCCCCGCGTACGCGGGGAACACACGCCGGGCATCAAGTAGTTCAAGTTAAAAAGAGCATTACCCCCGCGTACGCGGGGAACACGTTTTGCCGTTGGCGGGACAAGAGATCATGGGAAAAGCTTCTTGAGCAAGTGGTACAGATTCCTGACAGGGAATGGCTCAATTTAAGGATACATTTGTCCGTGGATGCGTGCCGCTCCGGGTACTTGTTACGCGAGGTGCAGCTTGCCGGTATACGGGCAAGTTCATGGCGGGCATAAGAGCGGAGAATTTGTTGGCTGACGGAAGATATGACAGCAATACTGCATATCGGAGGCGGAAGTTGCAGGTATGTGCGCGGTCACGCCCCCCAATCGCCGGATTCCCCGACCTTGCGACATCTGGTTGAAAATGCCTTTTTGCATCTGAAGTGTTGGCGCAGCACTGCGACACGTTGCGCCAAAAATGCCGCTTCTTTTCCGGCTGTCGCACCGATGCATCGCCATCTGGATGAAAGCCCTGTGACGGCACCCTCCAGTCACGCCGCACTGGCAGCAGAAAGCATGCCGATGTGCCGGAACGTGTTGGATACGCATCACATCGGCCGTTTCCCGGACACGCTTCGGCCGTTTCAACAAATCACGCATAGCCAGATGGGGTTTTCTCGTGTATTTTGAGAGCCGGGTCAATGATGCCTCGAATCACGCCACCGATTAACCGCATTGAGCCGGCCCATGACCATGCTCCTTCTTCACACCTGCTGCGCCCCTTGCTCCGCCCCCATCATGGAGTGGCTGCTTGCGCACGGAAAACAACCGCTTCTTTACTACTTCAACCCGAATATTTTCCCAGAAGCAGAATACCGCAAGCGCAAGGCTGAATGCAGCCGGTACGCTGCCCGGCTGGGTATCGACGTCATTGACGGGGATTACGACCACGCGCAATGGTTACAATCGGTGCAAGGACTGGAGCAAGAACCGGAGCGCGGGAAACGGTGCACGTCCTGCTTCAGAATACGGCTGCTTTCTGCCGCACAGGAGGCAGAAAAACGGCACATCGCCCGCTTTGCCACCACCCTTGCCGGATCGCGCTGGAAGGACCTGGCACAAATCCACGCCGCCGGACACTGGGCTGCGGCACACACCCCGGGTACGCTTTTCTGGGAAAAAAACTGGCGCAAGGATGGCCTAAGCGAGCGACGCCGTATCCTGCTGGCGGAAAATCGCTTCTACAATCAGACGTATTGCGGGTGCGAATTCAGCATCCATTCACGCACCGGGTAACGCGCCCCGCCCACGCCCACCACGCGTTGCCGCACAAACACGAGGTTCCTGCCGCGGGCAAGCGAACCAGTTTGCAGCCCGGCTTTGGCATAAAAACAACACTTTATTTTCCGCCCGGTCCCT
>JAISAG010000160.1 GCA_031266815.1 Burkholderiaceae bacterium
AACGGGACACTCCTGTGCCAGTCTGTCCATCATGGGAACAATACCACTCGTGGATACGGTTACCCGCCTGCGTGACAATCCATAAGCGTTATCATCCAGCATCAATCGGAGCGCCCCGACACTGGCATCAAAATTCAGCAAGGGCTCGCCCATTCCCATCAAGACCACATTGGATATTTTTCGCTCCGGCTTTTCAACAGCGTCACTCGCCCCTCTCAGGGCAAATTCCGCCATCCGAAGCTGACCGATAATTTCTCCCGTTGTCAGATTTCTGCTAAACCCCTGTTTGCCTGTCGAACAAAACGCGCAGTTGACCGTACAACCCGCCTGCGTCGAAACACACAAGGTTCCCCGATCCGCCTCGGGGATAAAAACGGTTTCTATCGCGTTATCTTCCCCAATATCCAGCAGCCATTTTCGCGTTCCATCCGACGAGACACTGTCGGCAATCACGGGCGACGCGGCAACCTGGGCACACTTCGCCAATTTGGCGCGCAAAGAACCCGCCAGGTCGCTCATTCTTTCAAAATCATCTACCCCAAACCGGTGAATCCAGCGCTGCAACTGCTTCGCCCTGAAAGGTTTTTCGTCAAGCGAAGCACAGTACGCCAGCAACTGGGCGGGGTCAAGGTCAAGCAGATTTGTCCTGGCTGTCGTCACGGAGAAGGGCAGCAAAACACCGCGCTACGGTAATCAGCGCGAGTATATCTGAAACACAGGAAAGAAATACGCCACCTCCCGTGCCGCGGAAAGCGCACTGTCTGAACCATGCACGATATTGGCTGTAATGGAGTCTGCAAAGTCCGCCCGAATCGTCCCTTTTCCCGCATCTTTTGGATTGGTCGCTCCCATCAGTTCACGGTTTCTGGCAATGGCGTCCTCCCCTTCCAGTACCTGGACCAACACGGGACCCGATGTCATGAAGCCAACCAACTCTCCGAAAAAGGGACGTTCGCGGTGCTCTTCATAGAACCCTTCCGCATCCACAGTGGAAAGCTGCTGCATGCGAGCGGCAACAATCTTCAATCCGGCCCTTTCGAAACGGCTGTAAATCTCCCCAATCAGATTCTTTCCTACTGCATCCGGCTTCAGGATAGAAAGAGTACGTTCGATTCCCATGAAAAAAGCTCCAGTAAACGTAAGTATGGATTTAACTTAATTTTTCATTGTAACATGGGGACAGACGGAAAACCAGCCGCTGTATTGCGCCAGTACATATTGCACCGGTGATATTTTTTCAGGAAATCATAAGGTGCGGCAGTTCATATCTGATCCGACAAGACGCCTTCCGCACCCTTGTTAGCCAGTTCGTCCGCCCGCTCGTTTCCTTCCACACCGGCATGACCTTTTACCCACTGCCAGTCAATGTGATGAATGGACTGCACCTCATCCAGCAAATGCCACAAATCCGCATTTTTGACTGGTTTTTTATCTGCTGTTTTCCAATTGCGCCGTTTCCAGTCGTGTATCCACCGCGTCATCCCCATCTGGACATACTGGCTGTCCGTGTGCAAGATGATGCGGCAAGGACGCTTTAGTGCCTGAACAGCCCTGATGACAGCCATCAGTTCCATCCGGTTATTGGTTGTGTTGGCCTCTCCGCCAAATATTTCTTTTCTGTGTTTTCCAGAAACCAAAATGGCGCCCCAGCCTCCCACGCCGGGATTACCCTTGCAGGCACCATCCGTGTAAATCAGCACCTCGTCCATCACTCCCCACCTCGCAGACGACAGGCGACACTATTTAGCGCCGCGCTGCCATGCCGCATCCTCTAGCGGCTCCTCGTTGTTTTTTCGCGTGCCTGCTGGCGTGTTGTCACATCGGCAAGCTCGCTGGCTTCCCTGGCAAGAAATTTCCAGATATCGTCCACACTGACGATACCGACCAGGGTGCCGTGCTTGTCCACAACGGGAATACGTCGAACACCTTTGTACCGCATCCGTTCGACGGTCTCGAATACATCCTCTGTTGACACGGCGGTCATCAGTTCGGATTTCATGATGTCCACTATCTTGATGCTTTTGGGATCCAATCCTTGCGCAATGACGACAACAACAATATCCCGATCAGTCACAATGCCCTGGGGAACTGGCAAACCATTGGATTCATCCACGACAACCAGGGTTCCCACGTGATTCTCGCGCATCATCCGCGCGGCTTCAAACACGGTTGTTTCAGGATGACAAATCACTGTATTCGTTGTGCAAATGTGTCCTACCTGCATTTTGATTTTTCCTTCTGTCAATTGACGGATATATTGCCCCCTGGCGCACCCGGGAACCTCGTGCTGGTCATTCTACATGGAAACGGCGAATGCGGGATGAAAACGGCGAGGCAGGCGAATCGCCGTGTGTCATGCGCTCCCGCGTCTACCCGTCAAGGTATGCCTTGGTCGCGCATTTCCACACGGCCTTGCGCTTCATCCTGCCTCGCCATTCCCCAAAAGTGGGAAAACGTGGAATGCGGGAGGCAGCACAAGGCGCGCGGCACGCAGTGACCGAGACATACCTCTTTGGTAGGCGAGGGAACGAGTACCGCAGTAACACCGCCATGCACCCGCTCAATGCCACCAAAACGCTCGAAGCTGCCCCTGTGGGATGGTGAATGCGGGATGAAGCGCAAGGCGTCGTCGCAGCGAACGACCGAGACATATCTGAAGGGATAGGCGAGGAAGTGAGCGAGACGCAACACAGCGATTCGCCCGCATTCACCATCTCACTAAAAGCGGTAGGTGGCCTGGGCGTATCCGCTAAGTCCTTTTCTCTGACCCCCCATCGCCGTCGCGTTGGCGTTCACAGACCAACTCTTCGTCGCTCTCCACTCTATGCCCGCTTCAACCAAGGCGCTGTGGCCTTGCGTCTCGGGTTCGTGCGCTATCTTTGTCCCATCCAGCTTTGCGCGTTCCCTGCCGTCAAACTCGTACTCCCAACCCACGCCTACATGCGCGCGCAGGTTCTCTTCTACCCGATGGCGGTAGCGGGTACCAATGCGGCTGCGCAAGGAGTCCGCACTGTCAAAGGACAGGCGCTCCTTCGCACGGGTCGTGACGGTATCGCTGTCCTGATGGGTCCAGAGGAGTTTGGCATAGGTGTCCACACTGGAGACAGTGTTTAAGGGATAGTCAATCCCCACCCCCGCGTGCGCACCCCAGTAGTTGCCTTCGCTGTTGTAGTGCAAATCAGCAATACTCCCCTTGCCATCAAAGTCGGTCTTGGCGCGTCCGATACGGGCAAAGCCTT
>JAISAG010000138.1 GCA_031266815.1 Burkholderiaceae bacterium
AAGACGAAAAGGTCAATATCGCCCAGCGCTACCTGATTCCCAAGCAGATGAAAAGCAATGGATTGAAATCGGAGGAGTTGTCCGTCACAGAACCCTCCATCCGGGATATCATCCGCTACTACACAAGGGAAGCGGGCGTACGGGGGCTGGAACGCGAGATATCGCGTATCTGCCGCAAAGTCGTCAAGATGTTGTTGCTGCGCAAGAAGACACGGAAAGTGACGATAACACCGAAAAACCTCAACCGGTATCTGGGTGTTCGTCAGCACGATTTTGGTGTGGCAGAAAAGGAAAACCAGGTTGGGCAGGTGTGCGGTCTGGCGTGGACGGAAGTGGGCGGCGAAATGCTGACCATTGAAGCCGCGACTGTGCCAGGCAAGGGGAACATTCTGCGGACAGGGACCTTGGGCGATGTGATGAAAGAATCCATCGAAGCCGCACGGACTGTTGTCCGCAGCCGTGCCGGCAAGCTTGGTATTCGTGCTGCGGATTTTGAGAAAACAGACATTCACGTCCATGTTCCCGAGGGCGCTACGCCCAAGGACGGTCCTTCGGCAGGTATTTCCATGGCGACAGCCCTTGTTTCCGTTTATACGGGCATTCCGGTTCGGGCCGACGTTGCCATGACCGGGGAAATTACCCTGCGTGGCGAAGTGTTGCCCATCGGCGGCGTCAAGGAAAAACTGCTCGCCGCACTGCGGGGCGGCATCAAGACGGTGATTATTCCGGAGGAAAATGTCAAGGACTTGGCAGAGATTCCAGATAACGTCAAGAACAAGCTGGAGATACTCCCCGTTCGCTGGATGGACAAGGTGCTGGAAATCGCACTGGAAAGGCAACCGGAAGAAATCGGCGAGGAGCCGGTGGCAGTCGATGCGCCTGTTGTCGCCGCGGAAAAAAGCGGGGAAAGCGCGCAGGATGATGCGCCGCTCCGGCATTGAGGCGCCGATAATTTTTGATCTCGCCGACGAGCACTGCCGGCGTGTGCGTCAGGGTTGCTCCGCCACAAGCCGGTTGCGTATTTGGCGCACCATGGGGATTAATTCGCCGGCGGTCAGACCGGTGGGGCCGATGCCTTGCCCTGCCAGTTCGTCTGCCGCCTTGCCGTGGAGCCACACACCTGCCAAAGCCGATTCCCACGAGGAAATCCCCTGCGCCAGAAAGGCGCCGCAGATGCCCGCCAGCACATCTCCCGTTCCCGCACTTGCCAGTGCCGGACCGCCAGTCGGGTTGACGGCGACCCGTCCGCCCGCATCGGCAATGATGGTGCCGGAACCCTTCAGAACGACGGTAACGTTCAACGATTGCGCCAGTCGGCTTGCTGACCGGATGCGGTCCGCTTGTATGGTTTCGACGGACTGACCCAACAGGCGCGCCGCCTCCAGCGGGTGCGGCGTGATAATGGTGCCGGACGAACCGAATTCTACAAGCGACTTTAACGCATCGCTGGCGGCAATCAGATTTAACGCGTCGGCATCCAGCACAACCGGTTGCCGCAGTTCAAGCAGATGTTCCACAAAGTGATGGGCGATAATGGAGGTGCCCAGACCGGGCCCAGCGACCGTTGTCAGCGACGAAAAATCAAAGCGATGAGCAGCGCAGAACATCAATTCCGGCTGGGCAGGATCGTATTCGGGATGCGATTTGAGGTAAACGGCGTGGACCCTTCCCGTGCCGGCGTACAACGCAGCCCTTGCCGCGAGAATAGGTGCGCCGGTCATCCCTTCATCTCCGCCCAAAATGGCAACACGACCATAACTGCCCTTGTGTGAATCGTGAACACGCTTTGTCAGGCAGGCAGGGAAGCAGGCCGGATTGTTGAGCCAGCAGCGGCTTGGCGGAAAATATCTGTCATCCAGTCCCAGTCGGGTGTGGTGAATTCGTCCGGCATGGTCTCTCCCCTGAAAGGTGTACAGTCCCGGTTTGTTCCCGAGGAAAGTGATGGTGTCTGTTGCGCGGATGGCGATTCCTTTTTCTCCTCCCTGTACGCACCCCGTGTCGGCGTTCAATCCGCTGGGAACATCCAGCGCGAGGACGGGGCACGACATGGCATTGACCAGTTCTGCCAGTTGGTAATGGTTGCCATCCAGTATCTGCCGCAGTCCAATACCAAACAGGCCATCCACAACCAGGTCCCAGTGCTGCGCGGAAAGCGACTTGATTGTGTTATGGATGGCGAGCGCATCCTCCCACTGGATTGTCGTGCTGATTGCCCGCTTTCTGGCGAGGCGGAATTCTTCGGGAGTGTCTTCCCGTCCGGCAATTTGCAGAACGGAAACCTGTATTTGTCTGTTCGCCAGGATAATGGCGAGCTCCAGTGCGTCTCCCCCATTGTTGCCGGGACCCGCCAACACAAGAACGCGCGTCCCTTCGTCATGCCGGGGAAGCAAGCGCCATGCCAGTTCGGCCGCCTCTTTCCCCGCCCGTTGCATCAGTTCCCCAACGGGAAGCTCTGCCAAAGCGGCTTGCTCAATACGACGGACTTCTTCGATGGTATAAAGCATACTCATAACGCACCTGACAAATAGCAATTCGATGTGACACGAAAAGAGCCACTCTCTATCCTACACGTATCAGGCACATTGTGGTAATGTTTGCGCGCGGACACGGCGGACAGCGTGTCTGTTGCAGCACCGGTTGGCGTTCCTGTTGGCAGAGCGCAGCCCCGGCGCTTCCCTGGCGTCGGCATCACCGTGTTTCGAGATACACCCAGTCCACAATGCCTTCATCCGGTGTGTAGTCGGGCACGAGTCGCTCAAGTATCAATCGGGCGGCACGGACATCACTGATGCGCAGGGCACCCTCCAGCATCTGGAGTTGTTGTGTCAGCTCCGGCCACGGCAAAAAATTCTCGTGTGCTTTCATGATCTTGGGGTGTGAGGTTGGGCCGGGATTGTCGCCGATGAGAAGTTCTTCATACAACTTTTCTCCGGGACGCAATCCGGTTATCTCAATTTCGATGTCCCCTTCCGGATGGTCCTTATCCTTGATGGTCAGACCGGAGAGGGTCGTCATTTGATGCGCCAGATCCATGATTTTGACTGGCTGCCCCATATCCAGAACAAATACATCCCCGCCGTTTGCCAGTGCGCCCGCCTGAATGACCAGTTGTACCGCTTCAGGAATAGTCATGAAGTAGCGCGTGATATCAGGATGTGTGAGTGTGATGGGACCTCCCTCCCGAATCTGCTGGCGGAATCTGGGCACGACAGAGCCGGAAGAATCCAGTACGTTCCCAAAGCGCACCATTGTAAACAGGGTATCTGCGCGGCTGTGCGCGAGTGCCTGCAAAATCATTTCTGCCAGACGCTTGCTTGCGCCCATGATGCTGGTTGGGCGCACCGCTTTGTCCGTACTGATCAACACAAAGAGAGAAACCCCGTTTTCACTGGCTATCCGGGCGGTTTTCAGGGTGCCCAGTACATTGTTCCGGATCCCCTCAACGGAATTGTGTTCGACCAGCGGAACGTGTTTGTAGGCGGCGGCGTGGTACACCGTATCCGGTCGCCAGGCCGACATAATTTCCCGCAGCCGTCCTTCATTCTGGACAGAGGTCAGTAAAGGCACCAGCCTTGCCTTTGAGCTTGTCGGTTTTTCTTCCAGTTCCTGATGGATTGTATACAGGGAAAATTCATTCTGCTCAATCAGCAAAAGTACCGCAGGACCGACATCCAGTATCTGACGGCACAATTCGCTGCCGATTGAGCCGCCCGCGCCGGTCACCAGCACGACCTTGCCCGCAATGTTCTGGGCAAGCAGGAAAGGGTTTGGTCGCACGGGATCCCGTCCAAGCAAGTCATCAATATCCGGTTCCCGCAAGTCGGCAATGCTCACTTTGCCCTGGGCAAGCTCGGTCACACTGGGCAAGATTCGGATTGCAACATGGGTGCCGTGAATACCTGACAGAATTTCGTTGCGGCGTTTGCGGTTAACGGAAGGCAATGCCATGAGTACATCGCTGATGCCCAGATTTGCCACCAGTCTGGGAAGAGCAGCGGGATGATGGATGGGAAGTCCATTGAGTACGCTGCCATGCAGCGCGGGGTTATCGTCGAGGAATCCGGCAACCCGCATGTCGTGACCGCTCATGACGGCGGCGGCGAGCTGTCGCCCGGCTGTACCGGCGCCATAAATCAGTACCTTGCGCTGCGCTGCCTGCCGGAGAATGTCCTGATACTGATCCCCGAGCCAGATACGCGCCAGGGTGCGGGATCCGCCGACCATCAGCAAGAGCAGGACGGGCTGGAGGATACCGACTGTTCTGGGAACGCCGGAAATGCCAACAGCCGTAAATATTGCCGCGTATATCAGTCCATAGATGCCGATGGCGCGGGCAACTGTCAGAAGCGCTGGCAGACCGCTGTAACGAAAAATCGCCCGGTAAAGCCCCGATATAATGAAAAGAGGCAGTGCAATACCGATAGAAGCTGCCACAGCAAGCAGGGCATTTCCCGACAGCGCCACCCATTCTCCCAGGCGGAGATAGTACGCCAGCCAGACGGCGAGCGTGCACAAGCTGACATCCATTAGCAACACGACAAGTCGCTTGACGGTTCTGGGCAGTGCCAGAAGGTGTGTGGACAAATTAATCAGGAGATGCTTCATGATGGTCGGGCGGTTCAAAACGTGTGTCACGCTCGTGCGACCCTGTCGCCGGATCCTTTGCCGAGCAAGGTCATCAGGATACAACGGAAATAGAGGCGCACGCCCAGGTTTTCCAACATGTGCGCATCCGTCTCCGCCAGTAGCCGGGGGGTTGACATATCAATTCCCCTGATTTGCGCCAGCCCGGTAATGCCGGGTCTTGCATCGAATACGCCGCGAACGGTGCGTTCGGCAATCAATTCCTCCTGGTTGAACAGGCAGGGGCGTGGTCCGACGAGGCTCATATCGCCCCTCAGGACATTCCAGAGCTGGGGGAGTTCATCCAGTTTGCTTTTGCGGAGAAAACCTCCCAAAGGTGTTATCGCGGAAGGGCTGGCGAGGTGGGTTGCCACTTCCGCTGTTCCTGTCTTCATGGTACGGAATTTGACGAGTATGAAAGGCATACGCAGACGTCCAACGCGTTCCTGCCGAAAGAGCGGCGATCCGGTATCGAAGATGCCGATGAGCGCGATCAACAGGAACGCTGGCAGCGCCAACACCAAACCGGTCAGCGCGAATACTACGTCGAATACCCTGAGCAAAAATCTTGTCATGATTTTCCAATAGCGTCCCGGGAAGTCCCGTTCGTCATTTTCGCCAGTTGCGCTTCCATCGTGATGACGGGCTTCCAGCCCAGCGTCTCTTTCGTGTGCGAAATATCCGCCTGCAGTGATCCGCAAAGCCTCTCCACAATGGTCTGGCGACCTAGGAGGGAGAGCAGGGCGCAAAGAAGCCCCTGTGGAACCGGAATCAGTCTGGCAGGGCGTTGCAGTGCGGCTGCCATGTTACGTAACAGGGTTGTGGTCGAAACATCCTTGTCATCACTGACCAGAAAGGTTTCGCCTCTCGCAGCGGGATGCCGCAGACAGGTCACGATAAGATCAACCAGGTTTTCCAGGGCAACAAAACTCCGGCGGTTATGGATGGCGCCGAGGGGAAGCGGGATGCCTGAGCGCACCACATTCGTCAAGGCTTGCCAGTTTCCCTTGACACCGGGACCGTAAGCCAGCGGCGGGCGGACAATAACAAGTTCCATGCCCGTTTTGTGCGCCAGACGGCGCAATCCTTCCTCTGCTTCAAGTTTGGAGACACCATAAGCATCTTTTGGCTGTGGTGGTTGAAAAGAGGTGAAAGGGGTGTCATGCGTCGTTTCCCCGTTGACCTTGATGGAACTGAGAAAAATGAAGCGTTTCACACCCGCATCAGCCGCCTGTTGTGCCAAATTCAGCGTGCCTTCCACATTGACCTTGCGAAATTCCGCAAGGGGGTCATCCGCCGTATCCCGCATGACATGCGCCCGCGCCGCACAGTGCACGATAGCATCCAGCCCCGCCAGCATTCCATCTGTGTCCCGCCATGTCACGAGATCACCTACGAGCCGATTGTGCCGGGTGTCTGCCTTTTGGCGCACCGCGCCCAGCACCTCAAATGCCGGGTCATCTGCCAGCCGATACAACAGCGCAGACCCTACAAATCCGTTGGCCCCGGTTACCAGAATCTTCATCCCGCCATTCTACTACTCATGTCGGGAAAACAAGGTATTCCACAGCCGCCCGGCGCGAAACCGGCCCATCCAGACTCGACGGCAACCGCAAACGGGATTTTCGCACGGCGCCTGATTGTGTGAGGCAAGCGGGTGCGATGGCAACCCCGTGCCAGATGACCGGAGAACGTGCGGGGGAGGAGAAGGGGGTTAACGGTCGGGTGTTCTGTTCGTTAAACACAACAATGCCGCCCGGAAACCTTTGACGATTTCGAGCGGCGCGTCTCTGAAACTGGTTGCGGGGGTAGGATTTGAACCTACGACCTTCGGGTTATGAGCCCGACGAGCTACCAGACTGCTACCACCCCGCGTCTAAGCCTTTAATTCTATCACACTTTGTTGTGCAGTGTTCGGTCTGTTTGCCTTTTGCACGGGAATTTTGTTGCGGGAAGCTTCTGCCGCCGGACGATTTTCTTTTGCCGTTATCTCGCACGCTGCACCTGATCCGGGACAAAGCTCGCCGCAGCCGCATATCCTGCGGGTGTACATGGACGTGGAAACGTGTAGAATGGGCGGAGTGTCTTGGGCGCGTTCTGCCCGGACTTTCCCCGATTGATTCCATGAAATTTTGTTCACAGTGTGCACACTCTCTTGTTTTCGAGATTCCCGTCGGCGACAATTTGCCCCGGTATATCTGTCCAGACTGCCATGCTATTTTTTACCAGAATCCCAAGATCATTGTATGCGCTATCCCCGTCTGGCGACGGAACAGGGAGATGGCAGTGCTTCTGTGCAAACGGGCGATTGAGCCGAGGAGTGGTTTGTGGACACTGCCCGGCGGGTTCATGGAAAATGGTGAAACCACATCGGAAGCAGCATGGCGTGAAACACAGGAGGAGGCGGGCGCCAATGTTTTTGTGGGAGAGTTGTTTTCGCTAATGAATCTGCCAACGGTCAGGCAGGTGCATCTGTTCTATCTTGCCGAGTTGCAGGATCTGGCGTTTTATCCCGGACCGGAAACAGAAGAAGTCAGGTTGTTCACGGAAAAAGAAGTTCCCTGGAAAGAAATGGCGTTTACCAGTACAACGCAGGCATTGAAGCTGTTTTTCAGAAACCAGCGCAAGAGAAGGGGCGCCAATGCGGTGTACCCGGTTGATTTGCCGCATTTGATTTACCCGAACGAGGCGCGAAACGACCCGGTATAGTACAGGTAAGGCGGGCGTTTCCCGGAGCGTGCCGGGAGAAAAATTACAAGGAGCGTGTATGGCACATTACCCCCTTTTTGTCAGTTACACCTGGTTGGTGCAGGATGGCCCGGACCGGTTGTACAGTTTGCTGGAGAACTATCGTTTGCGTCTGGATCCCGAGTTTGATCATCAGATGGTCAGTGTTTCCCGGGATGACCCTGTTCAGCAATTGCCATCGAAAAAAGCCCTCGCGCTGGCGATTGAGGAAAAAATGAAAACCTGCATTTGCCTGGTTGTGCTGGCGGGGGTCTTTGAAGAATATAAGCGCTGGCTTGATCTGGAGCTGGATTCGGCTAAAAGGCTGGGTAAGCCGATTGTGCTGGTAGAGGCCGTTGCGTCCAAGTTCACTTCCGCCAAGGAAAAGCGCATGGCGAAAAAAATAGTCAAGTGGGATATGCAGGAATTGGGGGAAGCCATTGTGTCGTTAAGCGGGAGGACGCCGGTTTCGAAAAAGAAGGAAGCCTGATGTGATTCCGTGGTTGGACGCGGATGACCCGTTCCCTGATGTATCGCGCGCCCTGTCAGCAAAAACCGGTGCGGGCGGTTTGCTGGCGGTCAGCGCCGATCTGTCACCGGAGCGTATTGTCAGCGCGTATCGTCAAGGCATTTTCCCCTGGTATAGCGAAGGACAACCCGTACTGTGGTGGAGTCCCGACCCGCGTATGGTGCTGCCGACGGCGCGTTTTGCTGTCTCACGCAGCTTGAGGAAAAAGCTGCGGCAGGTGGAAAGAAGCATGTCGTCAGACCGGCGCTGGCAGGTGCGTTTTGACAGCGACTTTGAGGCGGTCATGCGCGCCTGCGCGGATGTGCGCATCGCGACGGGTGAGGGAACATGGATCACGGAAGAAATGGTGTACCACTACGTTCGCTTGCACCAGATGGGGATTGCCCACTCATCGGCTGTCTGGCTGGAAGGTCGGCTTGTCGGGGGCATTTATGGGTTGTGTATCGGTCACATGTTTTTCGGGGAGTCTCAGTTTTTTCGGGTGCGGGATGCATCCAAAATTGCATTGGCATGGCTGGTACGCTTTTTACGGGAGAAGGGTGTTCAGTGGATTGACTGTCAGCAGGAAACCGCACACCTGGCATCACTGGGCGCGATCAGTCTTTCCCGCGCATCCTTTTTGCAGATATTGGCGAAAACCATCGATCTGCCCGCCCCGACGTTCTGGGCGGACGATGTGTCCGCGCCCGCCTGGTAGGTGCCGTCAGGCGCCCCGTTCCTGCCCCGGCGCTTCGTTGCGGTATATCCTGTTGTACAATGAACGGTGCTTGTGACATGATGGGAGGAGAGTGCGATGCCATCGTTTGATGTGGTGCTGGAAGCGGACAAGGTCGAGATCAGGAACGCGGTGGACCAGGCAAACAAGGAAGCGTCCACCCGCTTTGACTTCAAGGGGAGTTCCGCGCGGGTAGAATACGGTGAGGGAGAACTGGTTGCGTTTGCGGATTCCGAATTTCAGTTGAAGCAGCTAAAGGATGTCCTGACGGGGAAGATGGCGAGACGGCAGGTGGACACCCGTTTTCTGGATGAAGGAAAGGTTGAGAAAATCGGCGGGGACAAGGTAAAGCAGGTGCTCCAGATTCGGAACGGTATTGATTCGCTTGTCGCAAAAAAAATTGTCAAGCAGGTAAAGGACAGCAAAGTCAAGGTGCAAGCCAGCATTCAGGGGGATGTCGTGCGCGTGACCGGCACCAAGAAAGACGACTTGCAGGCAACGATTACCCTGCTGAAAAAAGAGGTTGCCGATTTGCCGCTGACGTTTAGCAATTTTCGGGATTAACGCGCGGGGATATTCTCTCCCGGGGGCGAACGGTCCCGCCGCTTTTTGACGCTTTCTTGCAGTTTTTCCATAATCAGGACACTGTCATCCCAGCCGATGCAGGCATCGGTGATGGATTGTCCGTATGTCAGCGGCTTGCCGGGTACCATATCCTGTCTTCCTGCGACCAGGTGAGATTCCACCATGACCCCCAGGATACGCATGTCCCCCTGCGCAATCGTTTCGGCGATGGACAGGCAGACGGGGATTTGGTTCTCCGCTTTTTTGTTGCTGTTGCCATGTGAAACATCTACCATGACGCGAGGCGCCAGTCCTGCTTGTGTCATTTCAGTACAGGCAACATCAATGCTGGTCTTGTCGTAATTGGGCTTTTTCCCTCCCCGCAGGACAACGTGGCAATCCTCGTTTCCCCGCGTAGAAAAAATGGCGGTGTGCCCGGATTTGGTAACCGACAGGAAATGGTGCGGATGGGAGGCCGCCTTGATCGCGTCAATCGCAATCTTGACATTGCCATCCGTTCCGTTCTTGAAGCCGACCGGGCAGGACAGACCGGACGATAATTCGCGGTGCACCTGCGACTCTGTCGTTCTTGCGCCGATGGCACCCCAACTGATCATGTCGGCAACATACTGCGGGCTGATCATGTCCAGAAATTCGGTTCCGGCGGGCATGCCGATTGCATTGATGTCGCGCAACAGTTCCCGTGCCATGTGTAACCCATCATTGATCTGAAAACTGTCATTCATGTGCGGATCATTAATCAGTCCTTTCCAACCGACGGTCGTGCGCGGTTTTTCAAAGTAGACCCGCATGACGATCTCCAACTCGTTTTTCATGCGCTCGCGCAAGGCATTCAGGCGGTGGGCGTATTCCGCTGCCGCCCGGGTATCGTGGATTGAGCAAGGTCCGATGACGACTACCAATCGGTCATCCCGGTTATGAATGATGTTGTGGAGGGAATTCCGGGTGTTGGTAACGGTGTCGACAACCTTGCCCGCACACGGGAATTCCCGTATCAGATGCATGGGCGGTGTCAGCTCCTTCAGTGCGAGTATTCGCAGGTCGTCGGTGGTGCGTTGCATGGTTCTGTCAGTCAATAAACGCCCGCATCGGCAGTCTGCCGAAAACAGAACCGCTGGCGCAGGTGTCGCAGACATTCTGCTGCCGCAGGAACGGCACGGCGCGAAGCGGCGCGCATCTCGTACGGTTGCGCCGAACAGGCTTCTCTTTTCACAGTATAGCCTATTTTGTGACAGTCGGCATGGCAGGACTCTGCCGCACGGGCACACAAACGGATTGTACGAATGCGCCGACCCGGGTGGTGACGGGTGAAGATATCTTCTGTACTACAATGGGGTTTGTTTCGAACCACTTCCCTTTTCGCGATGCCGCACGAATCGCCCGCACTTTCCCTCAATGCCGATTTCCGTGCCGAGGCGCCGCAAACAGGATTTGCGCAGGGGGGCTTGCCGCTGGACACCGGTATGCCGGAAAGCGCGGCTTTTCTGTCGTCGCAGCTTATTACCTACATCGGCAACAAGCGTGCCCTTCTGGACTTCATCGGGAGAGCAGTTCACATGGTGCGCGACCGATTGGGGAAACCGCGGTTGGACGTGCTGGATGTTTTTTCCGGTTCCGGCGTTGTGTCACGTTACCTGAAACAGTTTGCCGACAAACTGGTTGCCAACGATCTGGAAAGTTACAGCCGGGTGATGAACCGCTGTTACCTGAGTAATCGGAGTCAGGTAGACGAAGGGGTCATTGCATGGCACAGAGACCGTATTCTTCAAAAAGTTGCGCGGGACGGGTTTCTGCCGGGGTTTATCCAGCAATACTACGCGCCGCAGGATGATTTCCGTATTCAGCCCGGAGAGCGGGTTTTCTTTACATCGCGCAACGCGCGCTTCATAGACACCGTGCGGCAACACATAGACGCCGTGCCGGACGACATCCGCGACTTCCTGCTTGCTCCTCTGTTAGTTGGTGCATCCGTGCATAACAATACTTCCGGCGTGTTCAAGGGGTTTTACAAGAATTCGGAAACAGGATCGGGGCAATTCGGTGGAAACAACCGGAATGCGCTAAAGCGCATCCTGGGTAACATCGAACTGGCAATGCCCGTATTCAGCAACTACACCTGCGATGTGCAGGTTTCCCAGGCTGATGCCAATACACTGGTGCGCGAGTTGGGGGTAGTTGATCTGGCATATCTCGATCCGCCGTACAACCAGCATCCGTATGGCGCAAACTATTTCATGCTGAACCTGATTGTGGATTATCGCGAGCCAGCGTTCGTGAGCAGGGTGTCCGGCATACCGGATGACTGGAACAGAAGTCGCTACAACAGTAAAGCACAGGCGTTAGGGGCTTTCAGTGACGTGTGTGCCAAGACCAACGCCCGGTTCCTGCTGGTTTCTTTCAATTCGGAAGGATTTATCGGCAAGGAGCAAATGGTGGATATGCTCTCCCGTCTCGGCAGGGTGCGCACGATGGAGACGCCATACAACACGTTTAAGGGGTCCCGCAATTTGCGTAATCGTGCCACTCACGTGAAAGAGTATCTCTATCTGGTTGAGAGGGATTAAGGGGGTGTCGGGCGAAGAAAGAGGTGTGTCCGCCCATCCTAACAGGCTGTCATCGCGTTGGCGGGAACAGGAAGTGTGCTGTAACGGAGTGCCCAAGGCTGTACGCAGGGCTACGCCGTTCCTCCCACGGTGACCGCTTCTATGCGCAGGGTAGGCTGCCCTACGCCAACGGGGACGCTTTGTCCTTCTTTTCCGCAGGTGCCGACGCCCTCATCCATTTGCATGTCGTTACCGACCATGGAAACTCTCTGCAGGATGTCGGGACCATTACCGATCAGGGTTGCACCTTTTACAGGCACAGTGACTTTGCCATTTTCGATGCAGTAGGCTTCGCTGGCGGAAAAGACAAATTTGCCGCTGGTGATGTCAA
>JAISAG010000041.1 GCA_031266815.1 Burkholderiaceae bacterium
TGGGAGCAACCCCAACTCGTTTGGGCCTTCTTCCTCCTACTTGGGTACGCCGGGCAACGAGGTTATCGTTAACTATACCGATGGGAGCAAATCCATCCCTACTCATGTCTATGGCGGATTCAGCGCGAGCGGCAACATCGAAGGCAACAAGGTCAATTTAATAAGCGGAACTGTCAGCAGTGGCGTCTATGGCGGATACAGCATGGACGGCACCGCCACAGGCAACACCGTTACCATGAGCGGGGGTACCATCGGCGATGTCACTGGCGGCTACAGCAACGATAGCGGCAACGCCGCGAACAACACCGTTACCGTGAGCGGCGATGCGACCGTCGACGTCGGTTCTGTCACTGGCGGACACAGCAATGCTGGCAACGCCACGAACAACACCGTCAGTATGGGAGGCAATGCGAGTGTCAGCGGCGGTGTTACTGGCGGAAACGGCAACGGTAGCGGCAACGCCACAGGCAACACCGTCAGTATGCGCGGCAATGCGCGTGTTAGCTACGGCGTCACTGGCGGAAACACCAACGGTAGCGGTCACGCCACGGGTAACACTGTCAACATCAGCGACAACGCGACCATCGAGGGCTGGACCTATGGCGGATACAGCAACGGTAGCGGCAACGCCGCGAACAACACCGTCAACATCAACGGCGATGCTGTAGTTCACTATGTTAGTGGCGGCTCCAGCGCCGGCAACGTCACGGACAACACTGTTAACATCAGCGGTAATGCGCGTGTCACCGGCGCTATCTATGGCGGAGACTCTTACTCCGACAACGGCGATGTCATAAACAACACTGTTAACATCAGCGGCAATGCGCGTGTCACCGGCGCTATCTATGGCGGATACAGTTTCGGTAGCGACACCATAGGCAATACCGTCGCCCTTAGCGGCAATGCCAACATCAGCGACGTCACCACTCTCTACGGCGGCGAAAGAACGTTTTTTAGCGGCGACAAGCGCTCCGGCAACACCCTGCACATCAACCACTGGAAAGGCAGTACGCAGGCGGCAATCGCCAACTTTGAAAACTACCGGTTCACCCTGCCCGCCAGCACAATCGGCAGCGGAGAAGCTGTCCTCACTACCAGCGGCGGTGTGGATTTGGGCAGCAACGCCAATGTCAGCACACACTTTATGGGGATACCTGCCGCCGCCCTGCAGGTGGGGCAGCAAGCCATTCTGATTGCGGCTTCCAGCGCCATCAACAACAGTGGCGCGCTTGTCAATACCTCTGTTCCTTCCACCCTCGGCGCAACAGATTACACTTTTGATGTTGCGCTGGAAAACGGCGATACCGCACTGGTAGCCACGCTGGCGAGCAAGCAAGTCAACCAGAACAAGGCCGGGGCATACCTTTATGGCGCCTCAGCCCGCCTTGCCGCACTCACCAGCGGCGCAGACCATGTGGTATCCCTTCTGGACAACTGGCAGCACTCCCCTGCAACGCCCACGAGCGCCGGTTTTCGTTCCTTCGTTTCCATACAGGGCAGCAGCATCAAAACCCGTACCGGCTCCAGCGTAAACAATAACGGTGCAAGTTTTGCACTGGGCGGTGCGTTTGACACCGCCACCCGTCTGGGAACACTGACCACCGGTGTCTTTGCCGAAGGGGGTATAGGCCGTTATAACAGCTACAGCCGCTTTGGGTGGGGAGATGGCGATACCTGGCACTATGGCATCGGCGCCTTTGCCAAACACGCTTTCACCAACAGTCTCTATCTGGAAGGCTCTGCCCGTATCGGGCGCGCCAAGACAGACTTTGACGGCAAGGGCAGTGTCTCTGATTTGCACTACAACAGCGAAGGCAACTACTGGGGTGCGCATGCGGGGGTGGGAATTGACTATCCTCTAACTAACGTCTCCAGTATGGACACCTATGCCAAACTCCTCTGGACGCATCAGGACAGCGATGCCGTCACGACCCGTGCGAAAGAACGCTTGTCCTTTGACAGTGCGGACTCCTTGCGCAGCCGCATTGGTATACGCTATCGTCATAGGGTGGAAGAGAACCTGCGTGCGCATGTGGGTGTGGGTTGGGAATACGAGTTTGACGGCAAGGCGCGCGCGAAGCTGGATGGGACGAAGATTGCGCACGAACCCGAAACACAAGGCCACAGCGCGCTTGTTGAGGCGGGTATTGAATGGAGAGCGACGAAGAGTTGGTCTGTGAACGCCAATGCGACGGCGATGGGGGGACAGAGAAAAGGACTTGCCGGATACGCCCAGGCCACCTACCGCTTTTAGTGAGAAGGTGAATGCGGGCGAATCGCTGTGTTGCGCGTCATGCGCTCCCGCGCCTACCAAAGAGGTATGTCTTGGTCGCACATTTCTTTGCGCCTTGCGCTTCATCCCGCATTCACCCTCTCACAGGGGCCGCTTCAGGCACTATCGTTTCTTGAGCGCAGAGCGGGTGCATGGCGGTGTTGCCGTTCGCCTACCAGCGAGGGTTGTCTCACGCGCTCACTTCCTCGCGCCTTGCCCTGCCTCCCGCATTCCACGTTTTAGGGGTAGCGAGCGAATCGCTGTGTTGCTTGACCGGTACAGTTTGAGGGAACGGCGAGGCAGGATGCAGCACAAGGCGTCGTCGCAGCGAATGACCGAGACATACCTCCTTGGTAGGCGAGGAAGTGAGCGAGACGCAACGCAGTGATGCGCCTGCATTCGCCGTTTCCAAAGGCTAGTCCGTTTCATCCGTCAGCAAGTCCGGCTGAACATGGGTAATGTTCACGCGGGCGGCGCCGCTTGCAAAGCGGATGGAAATGGCTTCCCTCACTGGCAGGCGGAAAGGGGAGCGGATAATCTGCCCCGCCTTGTTCGTGACAATGGCATACCCGCGCTCCAGCGTGCGTGCGGGGCTCAACAGGGCAAGCTGGTCGGACAGCGCGTGTACCTGCTGATGCCGCCGGTTCCGGTTTTCCATTGCCGCCCGTGCCATCCGGCGCCAGAGGGCATCCAGTGCAAGGCGGTTTTGCGCGGTGTGCGGCGGTACGGCACACAGGCGCGTCTGATTGTGCGAAAGCAGGTGGCGCGCGTTTGTGCGCAACTGGTGGCAGGCGCCAGACAGTCGGCTTGCCAGCCAGTGCAGGTTTTTTCTCTCGCGTGCAACATAGGCTGCGGGGCTGATAAGCCGTCTGGCGGTCATATCGTTTGTTTGCCGCGCATGAGACAGCAGTCGGCGCATGATACGGGATAAGGTTTCCGCCGTTGTTCCAATGGCATCCATCCACGCTTTGCGGGACTGGGTCAGCATTTCTGCCGCGCCGGTCGGCGTGGGTGCGCGCACATCGGCGACAAAATCCGTGATTGTGATATCCGTTTCGTGTCCCACTCCCGCGATAACGGGAATGGGACAGGCGGCAATGGCGCGGGCAACGCATTCTTCGTTGAAACTCCACAAATCTTCTATGCTGCCTCCGCCGCGGCAGATAATCAGGACATCGGCTTCCGCCCGCCGGGCGGCGGTGGCAATCGCAGCGGCAATACGGTCGTGCGCGCCCTCTCCCTGCACCGGCGTGGGGTACAGGATAATGCGGATATGTGGCGTTCGCCTTCGCAGGGTGGTTAACACATCCCGCAAGGCAGCCGCTTCACGGCTGGTGACAATGCCCACCACGGTGGGGAATACCGGGAGTGGCTGTTTTCTTTCCGGTGAGAACAGCCCTTCCTTTGCCAGCTTGTCTTTTAAGCGGAGAAAGGCTTCGTAGCGCTTCCCCACCCCCGCGCGCCGGATGGTTTCCACATTGAGCTGGTATTCTCCTCTGGCGGAGTACAGGGTCACCGCCGCCCGTACTTCTACCCTGTCGCCGTCTTTTACTTCAAAGCCGAGCGATTGCGCGCGTGCACGAAACATTACCGCACGCACCTGAGCCGAATCGTCCTTCAGCGTAAAATACCAGTGCCCTGATGCATAGCGGGTCAGGTTGGATATTTCGCCGACCACCCACCGTACCGCTACTTGCGCATCCAGCAGATCGGCAACCAGACGATTTAATTCGGATACGCTGAAAACCGGCGGGTCCGGCTCACGCGGGAGGGTCGGGTCGTCCGTTTTCATGGGTGGCAAAAGGCATGTACGCCCATCTGTGGGGCGCGGGAGGATAGCATCATGTTTTGCCCGTGTACCACATGGGGTAATACTGCGCAACGCATTCGCCATCCGTTTTCAGCGCGTGGCAGCCGTTCAGATGGAAAGGCTTTTCTCCCGGACGCTGAAAGCAGGCTTTCTTGCGCGCTTCTTCCTCGCCAAAAACCATGACCTGGATGGCGACATAGGGGAGCAGTTCCAGCAGTTCATTCATGTGGGCGCATCCGTTGACTTCTCCCATGATGTCGCGGACTCCCCGCTTGAACTTGTTCAGAAGATTCAGCCCGACCAGCTTTTTGTAATCACTGGCGATATTGGCGCAGTAACCCTCGAACGGTACCTCGTCAAACACGGTGATGACGTCCAGCACGTTGCACTGCGGGTCTATGGTGACCCTGATCCAGAAATCGTGCAGGGGACGATTGGGCGGGACGATGGCAGACGAAATGTGCAGCTCAAACGGTTTCGTATCCGTAAAGCGCGCTTCCACCTCCCACAACTCGTCCTCCGCCTGGTAGAAGTCTACCCAGATTCGGCGGGAATGCTTCAACTGCCGCTTTTTCGTTGAGGGCTGAAGTGGCATGGGATTACGCAAGTTCTCCAGTCAACAAACTATCAATCGTCTCACCGCACCATTTTACCCAATGCACGGCAGACTGAAAAGCCGGTTGTGGGCTTTACCCATAATTTGCGCGCGTTCGCACGATGGGCACGCGGTGAAAAAGCGTCGCGTGAAGCCGAAACGCCGCTTGATCTTTGGCAAGTGGCGCAGGAAATACCGGGGCAGGGCGATGTCGGGAGAAAAACTGGCACGATGCGGTGGATTGTTCCCGTCACGATGCGGGAAGCGCTTGCTCAAGGGGTTTTTAATATCTCGTCGAAAGCAAACAGGAACTCCGGCTCTCTCATGCTGCCACCTTGCGTGAAGCTGCGTTCCCAGATATTGTTTCCCATGAACATCCCTTTCTTTATGAACCGACCACTGATAGTGACAGTATCTTTCTCTCTCACTCCTACAAGGCCGCTGTAAGCCGGGGTCCCTTCTCTTATGGGATGGTCGCTTGTTGAATGAATCTCTGCATCGCAGGACAGTCTGACCGTTATGGATGCATCACTGCTGTCTCCGCGTATTTTTGTGATGGTTCCTTTCCACTTTTCTGCCCGCCCATCCCCGATAACACGGTTCATCTCTTCGTTTCTGTCACGGTACGCACTGTCCAAAACCTCTGATCGATTTACATGCCTCTCACTGGACAGTTCCGATTTGTAAATAGTCCTGTACCGGTCTATAACGCTGCACAGTGCCTCTTGTTTTTCATTGATGACCCGCTTTGGGCTTTTCCTCCCTGCAAAGAGGAAATGAACAGCAGCGTAACCAGCGGCAATGACGACAGCACTGCCGATAATCCAGATTATGAGGCCACCCAGGCGTTTTTTCACAACGACTGACTCATCCGGTTCCCGCGCATGTTCTTGCGGATGCGGCTCGTACTTCGGCACGTCTCTCCCGCAGAACCGGCAAATGATGGCTTCGGTCTTTATCTTCTCCGCACAGAACGGACACTTTCTTTCCGCTGTATCTGTCGACGGGATGACACGGTTCTCAATCTTCTTACCCCTCTTGCCAAATTTTCCCGCTGCAAGGGCAATAATGATTCCTACAGGTCCAAGAGCCAGTCTGATGGTCAGCCATCCACAGCCGTTTTTCCCCTTACTCTTCGCGATAACGCAGGTAACGATACCGCAACCCAGCCAAATGACCGCGCCAACCAGCGGAGTGGTTGCTCCCGCCAACAAAGTGGTTACACTCGCTATCACCTCCATAAAAGCCTTCACATGACATCCGTTTGACCGAAACTTGCACTGCGAGAAAAAATCCTGATATGCCGTCCCATTGTATCAGGGGCGATTGCTGCCAATCCCTGTTTTCCCAAGAGGCGGGCAATGGCGAGACGGGTACGGCAGGCGCAGGCAGGATGTCGCCAAAGTGTGTGCCGACGCCGGTTTTCGCCGTGTCAGCGGCGCCTGATTTCTTCAAGGTAGGCGCAAAACATATCGGCCAGGGCGTCGGCGTAGGCTTCTATCTCCGCGGGGTGACGGGGGCTTTCCGAAAAACGTTTCCCTGCCGCGCCAAGCGTTGTGGTGATCAGGTTGCCTGCCAGCGTGCGGGCTGCGTCGGGAGCCTCGGGCAGCACTTCTCGCATGAAGACCTGAACAGCATGATCTCCCGGGGCCTTGGCCTCCCGCGCTTCGGGCGCATTGCGATACAGCGGGGCAGCATCATGGAGCGCTACACGCATTGCGGCTTCATCACACTCTGAGCGGATGAAAGCGTGTGTCAATGTGCGCAGTCGTTCAAGCGGTGGTTTCTGCGCCTCTTCGAGGATATCGCGTAACAGTTCGACTGTTCGACGCCATTCGTCACACTGAAGCCGGAAGAGGATTGCTGCCTTGTTCGGGAAATACTGATACAACGACCCGATGCTGACCCCCGCCCTTTCGGCAACCCGCGCCGTGGTGAATCGTCGCGCGCCTTCCTTCGCCAAAACCTGAGTTGCGGCGGTCAGGATGGCTGCAACCAGTTCGTTCGAACGGACTTGCCTGGGCTGTTTTCGCAGGGAAAGGGGAGCGCTTCGACGATCAGTCATGGCGGGCGGGAATGCGAATAGTGTGGTTAGATGCAAGTATCGTACAATGACAAAACTGAATAAATAGTCGCATTATAGTATCGCGTTGTAATGCGCGCAATTTTGAATTGGAGTACACGATGAGCACTTTGATGACTGCCCCGCTTGCCCCTTTGCTGGATCGCCTGTTTGGCATGGATGCCTCGATGTCGCCAACGGCGGCTCTGGCGGCGGACGGTTTTTCCGATGACGCGCAGGTACGCCTGATGCAGAGCAAGACCGATTACCTTGATTTTTATGGACGCCTGAAAGATTTTCCGCTCGCCATTTCGCGGGAGACAGGGACGCTGCTCTATATGCTGGCGCGAAGTTGCGGTGCGCGGGCAATTGTCGAATTCGGCACTTCGTTCGGTATCTCGACGCTGCATCTGGCTGCCGCTTTACGGGACAATGGCGGTGGTCGCCTGATTACTTGCGAATTCGAGCCATCCAAGGCGGCGCGTGCCCGGGAAAACCTGACGATGGGGGGTCTCATTGACCTGGTGGAGATTCGGCTGGGAGACGCGCTGCAAACGCTGCGCGCCGACCTTCCGGAAGAGATAGACCTGCTTTTCCTTGATGGCGCCAAGGCGCTCTATCCCGAAATCATGGACCGGGTGGCAGATCACCTTGGGCCGAATGCGTTAATTGTCGCTGATAACGCGGACGACAGCCCGGACTACCTGAGGCGCGTGCGCGCGACAACGGGAGGGTACCTGTCCATACCGTTTGCGGGGGATGTTGAATTGTCCATGCGGCTCGGATAAGGTGTGTGGTCTATTCCCCCATCCGTAACGGGACGCCGATACGCCTTTCCCGACGCAGTGACAGACCGCACCGATTGTGTGTGTGCAAATCGGTATTGCGAGAGTGTTTTCGGAACCGGGATTTTTTGCACGTCAAGGGGTTGGCGCAGTAGAATGGGAAAATTCTTTTTTTGGAAAGCGTCTGATGGAAAACAAGAACGACAAGAGCAGCAAGGCAGGTGACAGGAAAGGCACCTCATCGGACAAGAGTGCCGATGAAAAGAGCCGCGCGCTCGCCGCGGCACTGGCGCAGATAGAAAAGCAGTTTGGCAAAGGCTCGGTGATGCGGATGGATGACAACGCCGTTGCCGAGGAAGTCTCCGTGGTGTCAACCGGTTCGCTCGGACTGGATATTGCGTTGGGCGTGGGGGGATTGCCGCGCGGTCGGGTTATCGAGATTTACGGACCGGAGTCGTCCGGCAAAACCACGCTGACCTTGCAAGTGATTGCCGAAATGCAGCGGCTCGGCGGCACGTGCGCGTTTGTGGATGCAGAGCACGCGCTGGATGTGGGCTATGCCCAGAAACTGGGGGTCAATCTGCGCGATTTGCTGATTTCCCAACCGGATACAGGAGAGCAGGCGCTGGAAATTACAGATGCGCTGGTGCGCTCCGGCGCAGTGGATTTGATTGTTATTGATTCGGTGGCGGCATTGACGCCCAGGGCTGAAATTGAGGGCGATATGGGAGATTCCCTGCCGGGCCTTCAGGCGCGGTTGATGTCTCAGGCGCTACGCAAGCTGACTGGCAGTATCAGTCGTACCAATACGATGGTTATCTTCATCAACCAGATTCGGATGAAAATCGGGATGTCGTATGGCGGCGGACCAAGCGAAACGACAACGGGGGGCAATGCCCTGAAATTCTATTCTTCCGTTCGGCTGGACATACGACGGGTGGGCGCGATCAAGTCCGGTGACGAAGTCATCGGGAATGATACGCGGGTAAAGGTGGTCAAGAACAAGGTTGCCCCGCCGTTCAAGGACGCACGTTTTGATATTCTTTACGGAGCGGGTTCTTCCCGCGAGGGCGAGATTCTGGATATGGGTGCGGAAGCCAAAGTCGTCGAGAAGGCCGGTGCGTGGTACAGCTATAACGGTGAGCGGCTCGGGCAGGGCAGGGATAACGCCAGAAATTATCTGCGCGAAAAGCCCGCACTGGCCCGTGAAATAGAAAACCGCATTCGGTCCGCACTGGGAGTTGCAACACTGCCGCCTGTGCCCGATTCTTCCGCACCTGCCGCAAGCGGCGGGCGCGAAAAAGACGCATAGGCGCGCTGCCAGCACGGATGGCAAAGCAGCAGATAACGCTCAAAGCCAGGGCACTGCGCTTGCTTGCCGCGCGGGAATACAGTGCACATGACCTGCGTGCGCGTCTTTACGCGTATGCGCGGGAGGACGATGATGTTTCCGCGCTTCTGGACTGGTTGCAGGCGCAGGGATTTTTATCTGACGCCCGTTTTTCCGGGTCGTTCATCCGCAAAAATGCGTCCCGCCTCGGCACACAGCGGATCATGCGGGAGTTGGCGGCGCGCGGAATCCCAACGGAAAGCCTCGTTCAGGAAAAGCAAAGGCTGGACGCAGATGAACCCGCTCGCGCGAAAGCCGTGTGGATGAAAAAATTTGGAAACGATCCTCCATCCGCCAAGGCGTGGGCAAGGCAGGTGCGGTTCATGCGCCAGCGTGGTTTTTCTGCGGAAGCCATTCGCTATGCCATGCGCGCGGGTGGACGGGAAAAGGACACGTTTATGGAGACAGCACTCGAAGGGATGGACGATGTGTGACAGGATTTTACGGAAAGATAAAATCATGTATCATCGTTGCATTCGACCATGTCGGCGCAGCATGCCGGATTGCGCGAAAGCGGCGTGCCGGGCGCAGACGGGTTGTGCGCATTGTCAGCGCGCTCGTGTCAGACAGGGGGGAGGGCTGCATGAAGATCAGCGCAAGGAACCAGATCAAAGGCACGGTGCTGAAAGTTGAGCCGGGTATCGTCAGCGCCATCGTTACACTGGACGTGGGCAATGGCAACCAGCTTGTTGCGAGCATCACCATGGACTCTGTCAAAAATCTGGACTTAAAGCCGGGTGCGCCCGCATACGCCATCATCAAGGCCTCTTCCGTTATGATTGGCGTGGACTGACCGATGAACCAAACCGCGAGGTTTCCCGCATGACGACCTGCCCGGCAGTTGCCGGGTACGGGAGAAAAGCACTTCGGTGCGAGAGAGTGTGGAAAAGAGAGAATGGGGAGGTGTCGTGCTGACGAGAACCAGGGTCATTTTTGCCATTGTCTGCACGGTCGCCGCTGTCACGCTCTCCAGCGCGCTGGTTGGCATGTATACTACACGCAACTTTATTCTTGAGACTTTGCGCAACGATACCGCGTTTTCCCGCGATGTCGCCGAGGAGATGGTTTCCCGCTCAATAACCTGGGCACAGGCTGCCGCACGGCGCGTGGCAAACGACATTCGCCAGAATGCGGGCAGCGCGGATCAGTCTGCCCGGGAACGGTGGCTGGAAAAGCTTTTGCGGGAAGAGAACGAATTTCTTTCGCTGACCATACTGACCCCTCGCGGGGTGCTGGCGAAATATGGTAAAACCGCGCCGCGCGATGGCTATGCCAGCAGCGAGTGCGCCCGGTCCGCTTTCGGCGGCGAGCCGTACATTTCCTCTTCCGAGCAAACAAGCGGCGGTGCATTGGTGTTCCGTGTCTGTACGCCAGTGAAAAGCGGGCAGATCCTGGTTGCGGATTTGCCCGGCACCTTTTTTAACGACATTGTGTCCCATTTCCGGATACAGGAATCCGGCAATATTTTCATCATTGACGAGCGGAGTACAGTACTTGCCAACATGCGTCCGACATGGGTCGAGTCGCGCCTGAATTTGTTCGACCGTGCGAAAACCGATTCGGATTTCGGAAACATTGCCAAATTCTTTTCGACAATCGCTTCAAAAAAAGCCGAGCGCATCGGTGTCGGGGAATACACCTTGTTTAACGAAACCCGTATCTGTGCCTACAGGCCCATCAAGCAGACCGGTTCGCGATGGATACTGGGTGTCTCCGCTTTGCCTTCGGAAGGCCCGCTGGTGTTCCTGGGATACGTTACGCTGGGGACATTGGCCGTTTCCCTCGCCATCAGCTTTGTTTTGGCATACTTTGTCTCGGAATATCTCATGAATCCGGTGCGGGCGCTCGTGCGCAAGCAGGAACAACTGGATACGGTCGCCAGGATATCAAAGCTGGCTTACTGGGAGTGGAATTGCGTGGACGACACGCTGCACTTTAGCTCACACTTTCGGGACGAATATGGCTATGCGTCCCGGGAAGTCCGCACGGTGGGGTATGTGCCCCACATCACGCCCCAGGACACGCTGGCCTGGTTCGATATCGTTCATCCGCAGGACTTGCAGCGCGCCAGGCAGGACATTGTGGAATACTTGCAAGGGAAAACAAAACATTATCAGAGCGAGTTGCGCTTACGCCACAAGAACGGGGAATACCTGTGGGTGCTGACGGTCGGTCATGTGGTGGAACGGCGGGCGGGCGCGCCGTATCTGCTCTTTGGAGGGCTCCTCAACGTGAACGATATCCGGCGTACCGAGGAGGTGAGTCAGAACAAGAGCAATCTCCTGGCAACTATCAGCCACGAGATTCGTACGCCGCTCAACGCCATTATCGGTTTGTCGGAAATCCGGTTGCAGGACCAGAGTTTGCAGGAAGACGTGCGGGCGGATATCGGCAGGATATACGATTCGTCTGCCATGCTGCTCGCCATTGTCAACGATGTACTGGATATTTCCAAGATCGGCGCGGGCGGACTGCAGTTGGTTCCCGACACGTACGATGTCGCGCGGTTGATCAATGACACCGTGCAGATCAATATCGTGCGTATCGCATCCAAGCCCCTCAATTTTACGCTGGACATGGACGACACGCTCCCGAGCCGCCTGTACGGTGACGTGCTGCGCGTCAAGCAGGTGATGAACAACCTGCTGTCCAACGCGTTCAAGTACACCAATCAGGGCGGTGTGAGGCTGGACATTCGTTACGAAAGAGAGGAAGACGATGTCTGGCTGTGCATTGCGGTACACGACACCGGTGTCGGTATCAAGAAGAAAGACATCGGCAATCTGTTTGCGGCGTACTGGCAGCTGGATATGGAAGCGACCCGTGCCATTGAAGGGACCGGGCTGGGGCTTTTTATCACAAAACAACTCGTCGAAATGATGGATGGCGAAATATCGGTAGAAAGCGAACCCGGCAAGGGAAGCACCTTCACCGTCAGACTGCGCCAAAAACTGGTGGAGGTGCACCCGATGGCGCCGGAACTGATCAGACGCCTCAAGTCGTTCCAATTCATGGAAGACGGTGCAAGGGGAAAAAATATCGTGCGCGCCTACATGCCTTACGGCACCGTACTGGTCGTGGACGATGTGGAAGTCAACCTGGAAGTGGCAAAAGGGTTGATGGCGCCCTACGGGTTGACGGTGGATTGCGCAACAAGCGGCCCGGAGGCGGTGGAAAAGATTCGTTCGGAAGCGCCGCGGTACGACGCTGTGTTCATGGACCACATGATGCCGCACGTGGATGGCGTGGAAGCCACACGACTGATTCGCGGCATCGGGACGGAATACGCGAAAACCGTGCCGATTATCGCACTGACCGCCAACGTGGTTTCTGGCACACGGGAAATATTCATCGACAGCGGCATGGACGATTTTATCGCCAAGCCGATTGATCTGATGCGTTTGGATGGCGTGCTCAACAAATGGATACGCGACAAGCAATCCCCGGAAACGCTCGTAAAGGCGAGGGAAGAAAATGCCCGCCGCGCTGCCGCGCAAACAACCGCCCGAACACCGCATCTTCCAGATGGCAAGCGGCAAGTGGAGGGCGTGGATTTTAACATGGGCATACGGCACTATGGCGACGAAAACGCCTATTTGCAGGTGCTTCGCTCTTACATGCGACATACTCCCAAATTGCTGGAGAAGCTGGGCGACATTGCCAACGGCATTTCACCGGATTATGTGGTGACGGTGCATGGGCTGAAAGGGAGCAGCTACGGCATCTGCGCCCATGTGGCAGGTGAAATGGCGGAGCGGTTGGAAACAGCGGCGAAAGCGAATGACCTGGCGA
>JAISAG010000116.1 GCA_031266815.1 Burkholderiaceae bacterium
CTATCCGGCACTGGCTGACGGCAAGTGGTTCGAGAAAGAGGATATCGCCATGGCGCGGGCGGATTATCACGTGCACTGGCTATGCCACAGCGGCGGGGAAATTGATGGAGACAAATGGAACGACAAGAGTTGCTACAGCATGGGCATCCTGATCCGTACCAACGACAATTCACCGGACTGCCTTGTCGTCATCAACGCATCCGCGCAAGAAGTCATTTTCAGGCTCCCGCCGGGTCGCTGGACTTTTGTGCTGGATAACGACGGGAAAACACCGAAAGGAACCATCATGGAATTTCAGATCTTGCTGAACCCTCATGTCATACTGCTGGCGATTCAAGAGTGAGCGCGACGCCATACCCCTGTCGCGCGTATATGCGGTGTAACACACCGTTTCGGGGGCATTGTCCCCACTGAATGGGAGAGAAAGCATGTCCGTCCAGACTGTATCAACCACCTCTTTCGCGGGACAAGAACCCGGCACGTCGGGGTTACGCAAGCGGGTAGAAGTGTTCCAGCAGGCACGCTATCTGGAGAACTTTGTCCAGTCCATTTTCGACTCCCTGGACTCCCTGGAAGGGAAAACGCTCGTCCTCGGCGGAGACGGGCGGTTTCACAACCGTGCCGCCATTCAGATTATTCTCCGCATGGCTGCCGCAAATGGCTGCGACCGAATCATGATAGGGCAGAACGGAATCCTGTCAACGCCTGCCGTCAGTTGTCTCATCCGCAAATACCAGGCATATGGCGGTATTGTTTTGTCTGCCAGCCATAATCCGGGCGGGCCCGATGGCGACTTCGGCATCAAGTTCAATATCAGCAACGGTGGTCCGGCACCGGAAAAAATAACACAGGCAATTTACGAGCGCACCTTGAGTATCACGGCCTACCGCATCAGTGACGCGCCCCCTGTTGACATCAGCCGACCCGGAACAACGCGGATGGAGAACATGGAAATTGTCGTCATCGACCCTGTATCCGACTATGCGGAGATGATGCGCGCCATTTTCGATTTTGATGCCATCCGTCGTCTCTTCGCGGGCGGATTTCGCATGCGTCTGGACGCGATGAACGCGGTATGCGGTCCTTACGCAACGCGGATTATCGAATCGGAGCTGGGCGCGCCCGTCGGTACAGTTGTCCACGAAGTGCCGCTGGAAGATTTCGGGGGGCATCACCCCGACCCGAATCCTGTCAACGCCCACGAACTGGTCGCGTACATGAAAACGCCCGCCGCACCGGATTTTGCCGCAGCAACAGATGGAGACGCCGACCGTAACATGATTCTCGGGCAAGGCATCGTGCTCACCCCTTCAGACAGTCTCGCCATCCTGGCGGCACACGCCACCCGCATCCCGGGATATGCCGGCGGACTTGCCGGTGTCGCCCGTTCCATGCCCACCTCAACGGCAGTGGATCGCGTGGCGGCGGAAATGAATATCCCCTGCTTTGAAACACCGACGGGATGGAAGTTTTTCGGCAACTTGATGGATGCGGGAAAGATAACATTGTGCGGGGAGGAAAGCTACGGAACCAGTTCCGCGCATATCCGGGAAAAAGATGGCTTGTGGGCAATCCTGTTCTGGCTCAATCTGATTGCCGTTACTGGAAAATCGGTCAACGCACTTGCCAGCCAACACTGGGCGCATTATGGCCGAAATTATTATTCCCGCCACGATTACGAACAGGTACGTGAGGACAAAGCCAACGCGCTGATGCGTGCACTGCGGGAAAAATTATCCGCCCTGCCGGGCAAACGATACGCAACACGAGCCGTTACACTGGCGGACGATTTTTGTTACCTTGACCCCGTGGACCACTCCGCTTCGGAAAATCAGGGTGTCCGCATCCTGTTTTCGGATGGCGCACGCATCGTCTTTCGTCTGTCCGGCACAGGAACGGTCGGTGCGACGCTGCGCATCTACTACGAATGCTTTGAACCGGACACCCGCAAACATGACGACGACCCCCAAATCGCGCTGGCAAGCCTGATTGCAACCGCACAGGAGATAGCAGATATCGCCGGATACACCGGCATGTCGGCACCCACAGTGATCACCTGATGCGCCACAACCTCACCGTATCCGCCATACGAAAAAATAAAACGACAAGGAAGAGAATATGAAAACAGCTATTGACAGGAAACTGCTGGCAGGACAACTCCCCAGACGTACCGTTGCGCTTATTCTGGCCGGTGGACGCGGAACACGTCTGCGCCAGTTGACGGACAATCGCGCCAAACCGGCTGTCCACTTCGGCGGAAAATTCCGCATCATTGATTTCGCCCTGTCAAACTGCATTAATTCGGGAATCCGCCGAATCGGCATCGTCACGCAATATCGCCCCCACTCGCTGATACGCCACCTGCAACGCGGATGGAGTTTTCTCAAAGGGGAGCACAACGAGTTTATTGACCTGATGCCGGCAGGACAGCAACTGGACGAAAACTTGTGGTATCGCGGCACCGCAGATTCCGTTTTGCAGAATATGGGAATTCTGCGCTCGTACCAGCCCGACTATATCCTCGTCCTCGCGGGAGACCATGTGTACAAGATGAATTACTCCCAACTGCTGCTGGATCATGTCGAGCGAAAATCCGTCTGCACCGTGGCATGCCTCGAAATACCGCGAGCCGGTGCTTCCGAATTCGGTATTCTCGCCGTTGACGACAAACGAAAGGTCGTTGAATTTGTCGAGAAGCCGGAAAATCCGCCGGGAATGCCCGGGAACGAGGATGTGTCGCTGGCGAGCATGGGCCTGTATGTTTTTTCCGCAAACTATTTGTATCACTTGCTGGAAGAAGACAGCGAGGATCCTTCGTCTTCGCATGATTTTGGCAGGGATATCATCCCCAAAGTCGTGCGGGAGGGCAGGGCGCTCGCCCACTATTTCAGCATGTCCTGCGTCCCCGCGCTGGATGTGGCGCCCCCTTACTGGCGCGATGTGGGTACCATTGACGCATTCTGGTCGGCAAACCTTGACCTGACATCGAATCTGCCGCAACTGAACCTGTATGACGAAGACTGGCCCATCTGGACTTACCAGGCGCAAGAGCCACCCGCCAAGTTCGTCCCGGACCCGCACGGCATGGATGGGGTAACGGCCAACACAATGGTATCGGGCGGGTGCATCGTTTGCGGCTCCAGAATATCGAACACGATCCTGTTTTCGCGGGTGCGCATTCAACCTTTTTGCAACATAGACCAGGCCGTCGTCCTCCCCGAATGCGTTATCGGTCAGGGATGCCGCCTCAAGCGGGTCGTTATTGACAGAGGATGCCACATCCAGGATGGCACGGTCATCGGAGAAAACGAGGAATACGACGCACGCCATTTTTACCGCACGCCGAAGGGTGTCGTCCTGGTCACGCAGGAGATGCTTTCCGATTTGTATAATCAAAAGCAGGATTCCCCTGATCTGAGCCAGTGAAAAGAACATCCCGACGCGTGCTGCACGTATGCAGCGAAATTTTCCCTTACCTGAAAACAGGCGGGCTTGCCGATGTCACGGCCGCCCTCCCCGCCGCCCTGGCGCGCATGGGCTGCGAAATCAGAATGCTGGTACCCGGCTTTCCCGCCTTGCTGGACAGCGTCCCCGAACGGCATTTGGTCGCCGAGTTCTCCCCCCGGTTCGGCGCACACGCCATCCGGCTCTTCTACGGCATACTGCCGCAAACAGAAATGCCGGCTTATTTCATCGACGCCCCCGGTCTGTATGATCGCCCCGGAAATCCCTACGTCGATATTTACGGACAACCCTACCGTGACAATCACAGACGATTTGCCCTGCTTGGCTGGATGGCAGCGCGACTTGCCGACGGATTCGACTTTTTCTGGCAGCCCCAGGTGGTACACGGGCATGACTGGCACGCCGGACTGGCTTTTGCCTATATCCGCGCGCTGGAATGGACGAGAGGGAAACAACTGGTCGGCACCCTCTTTACTATCCACAACATGGCGTATCAGGGCAACTTCCCGGGGCACTTCTTCGGAGAACTGGACCTGCCGGTAGCCTGTTTTCAGCCGGATGGCATCGAATTCTACGGACAGGTTTCCTTTTTGAAATCCGGGCTTTTCTATGCGAACAAGGTGACAACTGTCAGCCCGAGTTACGCCAGAGAAATACGCTGGGGAGAACAGGCATGCGGCCTGGGAGGCATCGCGCAAAGGCGCGGGAGCGATCTGGTCGGCATCTTAAACGGCATTGATACAGGCATATGGAATCCGGCGAAGGACGAACATATCGAAAAACCCTACGATGCCCGCGCCATCACAGGAAAACAGCAGTGCAGACTCGCTTTGCAGGAGGAAATGGGATTGTCGCCGCAGCGCACAGCCCCCATTTTCTGTGTTGTCAGCCGTTTCGCCGCGCAAAAGGGGCTGCACTTGCTCATTGAGAGCATGGAAACCCTGCTGGCACAGGGGGGGCAAGTTGTGATTATCGGCAGCGGCGATCATTATCTCGAAAGAACCTTTCAGGAATGCGCCTATCGCCACCCGCAGCAGGTCGCCGTACGCATTGGCTACGACGAGGGGCTGGCGCATCGCGTGATTGCCGGCAGCGATGTTATCCTGGTTCCTTCGCGCTACGAACCGTGCGGACTCACCCAGTTTTACGGGTTGCGCTACGGCACTGTCCCGCTGGTGCACCGGGTCGGCGGGCTGGCAGATTCTGTCGCCGACTGTGCACCCGACAACACTGCGGGCAAAACCGCTACCGGGTTCTGCTTTGACGACTTTAACGCATCCTCCTTTACACATGCCCTGCAACGGGCATTCGATCTCTTCCGGCAACCCGCGCACTGGCGGCAACTGCAGCGTCAGGGCATGAAGCACCCCTCCGGCTGGAAGCCTTCCGCCAGAATGTACCGGGCATTGTACGACGAAGTAATCGCGCGCTTGTGCAACAAAATGCCGTAGCAGAATGCCTCGTCCTTGCCAATCATGCCTGTAGCAGGTATATTCAGGGCTGGTGATCGGAGGTGCTTAACAGGTGTGACCCGTTCTGTCCGGTCCCTGCTCCGCGCTTGTCTGCTTTTTTCGGGAGGACGGTTATGGAAATCACGCAAATGGAACAGGAAGGCTATCTCGCCAGTGATGTGGAAGCACTGAAGCGCTCCATATCCAACAATCTGCGTTATCGTTCCGGCAAGGTTCCCTTGATGGCAACCCGTGGGGACTGGCTGCTCGCGTCCGAACTGGCTGTCCGCAATCGTCTGGTCGAGCGCTGGATGAAATCGAACCGGGCATTCTACGAGCAGGGGAGCAAGATAGTCTACTATTTGTCCATGGAATTCCTGATCGGGCGTACATTCCACAACTCCCTGCAAGCCCTGGACATAGAAGAGGACATGCGCACTGCCCTGCGGGAGTTGGCTGTCGAAATGGAGGATCTGACCAATCACGAGCCGGACGCCGCACTGGGTAACGGCGGGCTCGGACGGCTTGCCGCCTGCTTTCTGGATTCCATGGCGACCCAAAACCTGTCGAACATGGGATATGGCATCCGCTATGAGTACGGTATGTTCAAGCAGGAAATTCGGGATGGGTATCAAGTTGAAACCCCCGACTACTGGTTGCTGACCCGCGGAAATCCCTGGGAATTCCCTCGCCCCGAATTGCAGTTTCATGTCCGCTACGGCGGTCACATCCGTCAGGATGGCAGCCGGTCACGCTGGGTGGATACACACAGCGTTCTTGCCATGGCGTACGACACGATCATCCCGGGATACGGCACGGAATGCGCAACAACATTGCGCCTGTGGTCAGCCAAGGCCGCATCGGAAATCAACCTGTCCGATTTTAACCAGGGCAAGTATTCCAGCGCGGTGGAAGCGAAAAACATGTCCGAAAACGTGACGCGCGTCCTGTATCCCGACGATTCCACCCTGCTCGGGCGGGAGTTGCGTCTCAGACAGGAATATTTTTTCGTGTCTGCCAGCATGCAGGATCTGATCCGGCGACATCAGCTCAATCATCCCAGTTTCGATAATCTGGCAGACCAGATTTCCATTCACTTGAACGACACGCATCCTGTTTTGGCAGTGCCCGAACTGATTCGTATTCTGGTTGACGAGCAGGGACTGACCTGGGCGCACGCCTGGGGTCTGGCGCAGCGTATTTTCTCCTATACAAACCACACCCTGATGAGCGAAGCGCTGGAAACCTGGCCTGTAGAAATGCTGGGGCGCATCCTGCCGCGCCATCTGATGATCATATTCGACATCAACAACGAATTCCTGTCCAGAGTGTCCGAACAGTCGGGAAGTGATACCAGCCTGATAAAACGCGTCTCGCTCATTGACGAAGCGGGCGAGCGGCGTGTTCGCATGGCATATCTTGCCGTTGTCGCCAGCCACAAAATCAACGGGGTTTCCAAACTGCACTCCGAGTTGATGACGCGCTCCATCTTTGCTGATTTCGCTCAGGTTCTCCCGGAACGATTCACCAACGTGACAAACGGGATTACCCCGCGCCGTTGGGTGTCTCAGGCAAATCCGAACCTGTCGAGGCTGATTGATTCCTCCATCGGGAAGGACTGGCGGCTGGACTTCGAAAAACTCAAGCAACTGGAGACATTTGCCTCAAACGAGCGATTCATTACCATGTTCCGCTCGATCAAGCGCCAAAACAAGCAAAGGCTGGCGCGCTGGGTGCGAAACAATCTGAACATCAACCTGAATCTGGATTCGCTCTTTGATGTCCAAATCAAACGAATCCACGAATACAAGCGTCAGTTGCTTAATGTGCTACACGTCATCAGCCGGTACAACCGCATTGTTGCCAACCCGGAATTCAACTGGGTGCCCCGCACCGTTATTTTCGCTGGCAAGGCTGCGTCCGCCTACCAGATGGCAAAAGATATCATCAAGCTGATCAATGATGTTGCCGTGAAAGTCAACAACGACCCGCTTGTCGGCGACAAACTGAAAGTCGTGTTCATTCCCAATTACGGCGTCAGCCTGGCGGAACTGATTATCCCTGCCGCAGACTTGTCCCAGCAAATCTCCATGGCCGGAACAGAAGCGTCCGGTACAGGCAATATGAAACTTGCCGCAAATGGCGCGCTCACCATCGGTACACTGGATGGCGCCAACATTGAAATCATGGAAAAGGTCGGTATTGACAATATTTTCATTTTTGGCAACACAGCGGAACAGATCGAAGAAATCAAGCGAAACAACTATCAACCGCGTGAATACTACGATAAAAACCCCGATTTGAAGCAGGCACTGGATCAAATTCGCGATGGCTTCTTCTCGCCCGGAGATCCGGGGAGGTTCTCCGCCATTTATGATTCGTTGATCAATTACGGTGATCGTTATCTTCTGCTCGCCGACTTCGAAAGTTATGTCGCTACCCAGGAGCAGGCGAACACGCTTTATCGTCAGTTGGTACGCTGGGACAGAAAGGTCATTCTCAACGTTGCCAATATGGGATATTTCTCGTCGGACCGTACTATTTCGGAATATGCCCGCGAGATATGGCACGCAGATCCGATCAGGCTCTGATCTGCCGTGCGCGTCCGACCTGTAAATTGCTCCGGCGGAGGAGGCGGCAAGTGCCGCCTCCCTGACAACGCGAAAGCACTCCCATGCCAGACGACAAGATGATCCAGTGCAAGCGATGCGACAAGGCATTTTCGTCCACGCAAAAAAACTGTCCGCACTGCAATGCGCCCGCCAGCAACAAGCTGGCAAAGCGGCTGATGTGGGTACTGGGAATTACCTTTCTTGGTCTTTCCGCCGCGATTGGATGGGGCATCTACCAGCGTACGCAGGAAAAGGTCCGAACTCTTCAGGAAATACGCACAGAACGCCGCAACGAAAAGATCCTCCAAAGGGCCATGGCGGCAACTGCCTTTCTGAAAGGCAGACTGGAGAATACGGCAAGCGGCAAAAAAACAGCCACCGCATCCATTGACGCAGACAAGATTCAAACGAACGAGGATGGCAGCATCCTCTGCTTCCATTATCGGATTACGACGCCGGATGGCGAATCAAAAGCAGGAAAAGCGGTATTTGCAGAGATGGACATCCACAACACGGACGCAGACTGGGCACTGTACTGCTCGGGGAAAAAGTTGACAGCACTCCCTGAAAAGAGGGCCGAATCAGACTGATCTGCCACACGGCACCTGCATCACGGCAGTGCCGCAAAAAAGTCCAACAGTATCTTCCTCGCCCAAGGGGCTTGTCGTGCGATAGCGATTTCCGGCATTGCTTTCCCGCGATGATCATCCTCCCACACCGCCCGCACGATTGCCGCCGTAAATTCGGGATGAAACTGCAGAGACCAGATGCAATCACTATAGCAGAGTATCTGGCAAGGGTCCTTGTCAGACGATGCCAAAACATGCGCACTGGCAGGCGGCTTTAGCACGCTCTGCCGATGCGAGAGGTAAGCGGAGAAAACGTCGGGAAAACCGGACAGAAGCGCACGCCGCTTTGCTTCGTCATGCAAACGAATGGGTAACGCCCCCGTCTCGCCGCCTGCCGGATTGTCTCCCACCTCTCCTCCCAGCGCGTACGCCATTAACTGATGTCCATAACACACGCCCAATAACGGTAATCCATGCCCCACTGCCTGACGAATCCACATGGCCGTTCTCTCGCTCCAGTCCGCATGGTCGGTTACCATCGCCCAGGAACCCGTGATAATCGCACCGGAAACAGAGGTGGGAGGCGGAATCGCTTCACCCTGGTAGGGGCGAACCACCGTAACCCGCTTTGCACTCGCACTACCCAGCGCAGAGAGGAACCAGCCATGCGTTTCCCCGCACTGGCGGTGCACCCATTCCGGTGGGGTACCCATTTCAATAATGAGTCGCATGATATATCACCCGTATAATTTCAGCATATCAACTTGACATTATAATGCCGTAACAGACAGAGTATCCCTCCACTGTTTTCGGCATGCCGCTCACGCTGTGGTATGCTTCCGACTGGACTTTGCCCGCTCACCGTTATACTCCCCCAATGATACCCACCCGACAACGCGATACACTCCCCGCACCGCTGTCCTACACGAGGAGCAAAAAACGCGGCAAACCGGTTTATGCGCCCGTGCTCATTTCGGAATCGGGCGGCATTCGCTATCTGCACTTCGGCACGGAGTGGATACAGGGCGCCATGCGCCTTTCCAATCCCAACAAAGTGATACTGTCCTACGCCAAATCCATGCTGGCGTGGCTGTTGTTCGTGGAAAAACCAGAGCGCATTGCCCAGCTGGGTCTGGGAACGGGCGCGCTGACGAAGTTTTGCTATCACTTCCTGCCTCGTGCCCACATCACGGCCGTTGAGCTGAATCCTGAGGTGGTTTCCGTATGCAATACCCTGTTCTGCCTTCCCCCGCAAGGAAAAAGGCTGTCCGTCCTGATGCGGGATGCCATGGATTTTGTGCGGGACAGGAAAAACCATGGGGTGTTTGACGTATTGCAGGTTGACTTGTATGACGCCACAGCACGGGGGCCGGTGTGGGATACACCCGAATTTTACATGGCGTGCCGGCATTGTCTCCGAAAGGGAGGCGTTCTGTCTGTAAACCTGTTCGGCGTCTCTCCCTGCTACGAGAGAAACAAGGCCGCTCTCGCAAGAGCGTTTCCGCTGGTGCTCCCCATGCCGCCGTGCAAGGAAGGAAATATCGTTGTGCTGGCATTTGAAGAGACGCCCGTTTGGGATTCAGCGCGGATAGAGGAAAGAGCCCGGCAGGTGTGGCGTAAAACAGGGCTTCCTGCCATGACATGGCTGCGCGGGCTGCGCAGAGCCATCGCGCCCGGCACAGGAAAACCGTCAGCACGTCAATAGCAGTGTTCCTGCGCCGGGAATTCTCCCGACTTGACTGCGGAAACATAGGCACGAATGGCATCGGCAACACTGTGCTGCCCTTCCATGAAATTACGGACAAATTTGGCTTTTCTGCCGGGAAAGATATCCAGCATGTCGTGCAGAACCAGCACCTGCCCCGAGCAATCTGGTCCCGCGCCAATACCGATGGTCGGGATGGAAGCATTTCGCGTCACGTTTTTAGCCAGCGCGGCGGGAATCGCCTCCAGCACGACCAGGCTCGCCCCCGCATCCTGCACCGCAAGGGCATCGTTAAGCACTCTGTCCGCTTCTTCCGCTTTTTTTCCCTGAACGCGATAACCGCCAAACTGGTGAACAGACTGCGGCGTCAGACCGACATGCCCGCAAACGGGAATGGCGCGCTCAACGAGAAAACGGATGACATCCATCAATGCCTCTCCTCCTTCAATCTTGACCATGTGCGCACCTGCCCTCATCAGTTTTGCCGCGTTGTCGTAAGCGACTTCCGGTGTAAAAAAGGTGCCGAACGGCAGGTCGGAAACAACAAGCGCTGTTTTGTTGGCACGGGCGACACAGGCGGTATGATAGGCCATGTCGTCAATGGAAACGGGGAGCGTGGTGTCATGCCCCTGGCAGACGGTACCAAGTGAGTCGCCGATCAGCAGCACTTCAACCCCGCACAGATCCAGCAATGCGGCAAAACTGGCGTCGTAACAGGTGAGCATGGCAATCTTTTCTTTCTTGGCGTATAAATCCCGCAAGGTGGACACCGTTACCGCCTTGCGGTCCTGAAGATAACCGATCATCGTGTTCCTTTCCTCCCTTTCGGGCTATGTTGTGCGGGCCGCATCACAGCGCTACACTTGCGAGCCTGCCAGAAAATTCATTATCCGCTGCCGATCCGGCCCGCCCATCTGCGGCGATATTCGTTTGTGAATGGGCTGGTCTTTCACCACCGCCAGATATTGCGAGGCCAACCCCTTGCCCGGAATATCAATATCAGGTGCGATTTCCAGCAGGGGAACCAATACGAATGCTCTTTGTGTCATCCTTGGATGCGGAATCTGCAATGCGCCGCTGGTTACCCGGATCCGGTCATACAGCAAAATGTCCAGGTCCAGTGTACGGGGCGCACGAGGATAGGGGCGATCACGCCCCAGGCGCGTTTCTATCTGCTGCAAAGCGTGCAGCAAGGCTGGTGGGGGCAGTTGTGTCACAACACGCACAACGGCATTGATGTAGTCTCCGCCGTCCGCGTCAATGGGCGCCGTCTGGTACAAACTGGACTCGGCATCCAGCCGGGTTCGATGCACCTGGCGAAGATGGTCCAACGCGTCGCGCACATGGGTAACTGTCTCGCCCAAATTGGACCCGATACCGATATACGCCGTATGAACGGGCATTTATGCCTCCGCACTTTTCTGCTGGCGCTGACCCGACCGCCTTCGCCTGCGGGAAGACGAGGGAGCCGAACGCTGCCGGTCTGCCAGTAACGACTCCCGCTCCGGATTGTCCGCGTTGATGAAGGTCGTCCACCAGTCTCCTGTTTCGGCGGGGATTTCCCCTGCCTCGCAACGCAGGAGCAAAAAGTCATACGCCGCGCGAAACCGCTCATTTTCCAGTAGTTTATATACCGTTCTGCCTGCCCGTTTTTCCAGCCTGGGTTGCAGCGACCAGATGTCCCGGATATCCGAGGTAATACGGCGCTGCAACGCCAGTTTTTCGGCCTGGTCGCTGAAAATATCGTCTGCGGCAAGGTGTAGCGCGGGAACGAGGTGCTCGCCATTCTCGCGATGGTGCTGCCATCTCTCCTGAAAGGGATGCCACAACAGGGTTGCGAAGAGAAACCCCGGGGAAGCGGTTTTCCCCGCATGAATGCGGGCATCGGTTCTTTGAAGGGAGAGTTCGATGAAACGGGAAACGTCAGCGCGCGCCAGTGCCTCATCCAGAAAAGGAAACAGATTCCGGTGCAACCCCTGTTCGCGCAGCACGCTCAGGCACTTCATGGCATAGCCGCTCGTCAGCAGCTTGATGACCTCATCAAAAAGCCGCGCACCGGGCACATTGTTGATCAGGGAAGACAGCGGTACCATGGGCTTGCGGGTATCCGCATCAATACCAAAACCCAGCTTTGCCGAAAACCGGACGACCCGCAGCATTCTGACCGGGTCTTCCCGAAAGCGCTCCATCGGATCACCAATCACGCGCAGTATCCGGTTCTGCAAATCCCGAATGCCACCGTGATAGTCGTGCAGCGTCTGGGTTTGGGGGTCATAGTACATGGCATTGATGGTGAAATCGCGCCGGACAGCGTCTTCCTCCTGTGTGCCAAACGTATTGTCGCGCAACAGCCGCCCCGCACTGTCGCGTACCCGTTCGTCATCTCCCGGCGCACGAAAGGTGGTCACTTCAATCAGATCCTGCCCGAACAGGACATGCACTATCTGGAAACGTCTTCCAATGATGAACGCACGGCGAAAAAGACGCTTGATCTGCTCCGGCTCGGCGTTTGTCGCCACATCAAAGTCTTTCGGCTTGACCCCCAGCAACAGGTCGCGGACAGCCCCTCCCACAACAAACGCGTCAAAGCCGGCCTTCTGGAGCGTCGCCACAACCCGATCCGCGTTGGCAGACAGCAATTTTGGATTAATACCGTGATGCGACGGCCCCAGAACGGTCGCTTTCCGCCCCGCAGGCGTCCGCCCCTTTTTACCCCGGATGATATTGAAGAGTCCTTTAAACATCGAACAAACGCAGTATATGCCAGTTGTGCGCGGTGGCATGTTCCAAAAGGCGCGGATCCGGATTGGTCGCCACAGGGTGACTAACCCGGCCCAACAGAGGCAGGTCATTGTGGGAATCGCTGTAGAAAAAGCTTTTCCCGAAACTGCCCAGACGCTTTCCCAGTGACGCCAGCCAATTTTCTGTCTCAATTACCTTGCCCATCCCCGATGTGGGAATGCCCACCAGATTTCCGGTTATTGTCCCATCAGCCCGTTCCTCCGGCTGCGCCGCAATCAGGTTCGTCACACCGAACGCGGCGGCTATCGGCTCTGTCACGAAACGATTCGTCGCCGTCACAATAGCGACCAGGTCATTCGCCCGCACATGCCCGGCAAGCAGTTCGCGCGACACCGGGCGAATGAGCGGTAAAATAACTTCTGCCATGAATTGCGCGCGCCAGCGGTCAAGCTGGCTGCGGGGGAAACGCGCCAGTGTTCCCAACGCAAATTTCAGGTATTCGCGCGGATCCAGCGTCCCGGCCTTGTATTGCTCAAAAAAAGCCGCATTCCGCGCTTCATACGCAATCGGATCTACCGCCCCGATACGCGCCAAAAAACGCCCCCACTCATAGTCGGAGTCCACCGGCAGCAGCGTGTAGTCAAGGTCGAACAGCG
>JAISAG010000001.1 GCA_031266815.1 Burkholderiaceae bacterium
TTGAAGGCTTCTTCCATCCCTTCTGTCAGGGTGAAGGGAACGGTAAAGCCCGCTTTCTTCAATGCCGCATGAAACGCTGTATCGCTATAGCGCATGCTGCTTTGCGCGAAACCTTCTGCTATGCCAACAGCCACATCGTCTATCCTGTTACTCCAGTGTTCCTGCAGTTGCTCAAGGGTTGCCCTGAGTACGGCAACAGGGTCGGCATCTTCTGCCAGTGTGGATACGGGAGGTCCCTTCTTCCAGGCTGCCGTTATCCAGTACAGGGTACTCCCGCACATTTCATCTACCAGCGCCTGCAGGCGTTTGCGGTATTGCACTTCAACGGCGGCGCTCGTCCATATCGCGGGCAGGATAATGTCTTTCTCGGTGGGGGCGACAAGTTTCATGGGTTCTGCACCTCAATCACATCCGGGGAAAGGGGCATGGCTATGCAAGCTGTCAGCTTGCATGCTATATTTTGTCTCACATAGGGGGACATATCATGAGTGCGTTTACTGTTGAAGTCTTTTACGATGAATCGTGCGACAGATGGGGCGCGGTGTGTTCCGCTCTTGGCATCGTCACGGAAGATGATACCTATGAATCCGTCATGAAAAATGTGTTGATGCTTGCGCCGATGATGTTTTCTGACAATAATCTGCCGGGTAATGTCGAGGATATGCGCCTGTCTTTCGTCAATGTCTGTGTCTGCCACCCAGAATCCACTCCCGCGTGACGCATGGCCGTCAGCTTCTGCAAACAGCTTGTCGCCGTTTTGCGTGAAAATGGTTGCACTTTTTACAAGCAAGCCGACGGTAGTCATGAAAGATGGATGAGCCCAATCAATGGGAAAAGACTTACCGTGCCATCCAAGATAATGCCGCGCGATATGGCAAATGTCATCCTTAAACAGGTAGGCATTAATCGGAAACTACCCTGACTTATCGGTATAAAGTGTCTGCGACTTTCCGCTCATTACTTTCCCCTCACCTCAATTACGCTTGAGGAGAGGAAGTCGTTTGCCAGCGTGCCAGTATCAATCAGCGGGTTGTTGAATCCCTTCCGCCTTGCGGTTACTGGTGCATTCTCCGGATTGGAGAGCGTCAGCATAGTTTCCCGGATGTTGTTTTCCATTTCGAGCGCAATTTGCCCCAGTGCCTTTTTTGTATCGTATTTCGCTGCCTTGAGCCGTTTCCCCAGCTTTATACACCATTCGCTGTTTTTTTCTCGCAGGGTGCTGCGCATGAACGGGCGGGGAGGGATATGTCTTAAAAATCCACTCCCATTTGCTATGCTCCACCTCGTATCCTTTCGTGGTTGTGTATGACTGGAAACAGAAAACCCCCTGACGCGCCAACGGCAGGGGTTTTCTCCGGTCTATATCAACCCATCTGCCTGACCAGCACGAAAATTGATTTCCTGTGCCAACGCTTTCTGGGACTACTCGTGGATGCGCGCCAACACCTTGTTTTTGACTTCGGTATTGCTGAAGCCTTGCGGCACACTTGCCGTGTAGAACTCGTTGACGGAATACCGTCCCTTGCCGAACCTGAATCGGCCAAAGGCTTTTCCGCTCCACTCAAAATCCCCCTTGTATCCGCCGCGAGCAAACACGCCTACATGCCCGGACTTCATCCGCGCAATGAACGCACGCGGGAACAACACACGCCGCCCTTTTATTTTTGCCATCACGCCTTGCTTCGTCTGCTTCGGGCTGAACCCGTACACAGGCAGGGGGCCGCCATCCGCCCGAACTGTGGCGTACAATCTGCCGGAATTAGCGCGATTGACCGAAATGGAATGCCGGATAACCCGTGAACTGATGCTATATGTGCGCCTGATTTCCTGCGCCGCCATTGTTCGTGCCGCGATGGCCGTCCGGTTGAGCGCCCTGCTGATTATCTTGCCGCGCATGGATTCTGAAAACCGCTGAATCCTGTCGCGCAGATCCGCGATGTTGTCCCGCACATCTGTGAAACCAGCCATTGCCACACCTCCCGAAAACAAAAAACCCCGCCGATGAGGAGGGGTTCTTTTTTGCTACCGACGCACTTCTGCGAAGTATGGGAAGATTTTGATACTTTTGTCGGAGCAAATCAAGACTTTTCTGAAAAGGTGCGGCAGATCCACCCTTGAAACCCGCGTGGGCAGAGGGTTTCAGAAAATGAAAAGAGACAAAAAAATCGCATCCGCCAGTTGAATTGTAACAACCACGACCATCCCCAATGAGGTCATGGGCAACGTAGTCAACCGGGTGGGCGTCACACCGGAACAGATTGATTTTTGACGAAAGCCTCCGCAACGCTTCTGTGCAAACTTTCCAACCGCCGGTACACCGTATCCCGGTGGCAACGCTCCAGCCGCGAGATGGTTGACACGGGCAAGTTGTGAACATACCAGCCGACACCCACCCGGTACAGATCAGGCTTGTGCAATTTCATCTGGCACATGATGCTGTCCGTTTGCATAACCTCATCGTCCACTGAAAATGCCTCGTTAACCCTATCAGAACGAGCCACAAGACTAAAACTGATACAAGTTGAGGGGTACCCACATACCCCCTCATTTTTTCGCGCTGAATGTGTTCCCCACTTCAGCAATGCCTTTTTTGCCATTTCTATCATGTCCTGTCCATTCACGAATGACCCAAAAATTTCTACCTGTTAGCAGTGTTAGCAGTTCAAAAAAAACTGCTAACAGCTACAAACCGCTTCTTCTCTTATTCTGTTAGCACTATTAGCAGTGTTAGCCGTTTTTTTAACTATGCGTGAAAAAACTTCTTTTATTCTTTTATCGGGAATTACATTATTTGTTCACGCGCGCGCCTAGAGTGAAAAAACTGCTAACACCCCTAACACTGCTAACACCGCCAGAATCCACGCAGGTTTCCGGCTGTTAGGGGTTTTTAGCGAACCCCTAACACTGCTAACATTCATCGGGGGGCGAGGGGCCGGTATATGCGCTACGATAATTCCTCAAGTTGGTTTCAAACAGGCTGGATGCACCATCGAACCATTCTGTTTCCGATTTGTTATTCGGGGGATGGCCTATCAGGTAGGCGTACTTTTGTTTTCGGACGCCACCGATGGAACAGCGCACTGTCTTTCGGCGAACGCCGTCCGCAGCGGAAATACGCACGACATTTCGCCCGAACATTGTATTATTTTCCACATATCGCTCCCCATTGACAGTACACCATCGCTGGAATGCGGAATACAATTGCTCGTAGGTACACGATATGAACGGGATGGGAAGATACCCTTTTGACCACTCGTAATAAAAGCGCTCTGACGGCGGGGCGCCAATGTACTTTAGCTGACCCTTCGATTCGGTTTCCAGCGGTTCAGAGTATTCGTTAAAGCCTCCCATCTCCACCGCGTGCAAGAGATGGTGATAGAAAGCCTCAATCCCGCCATTGCGTATTTCATCACCAACCAGCGAGTAAAAGTCTTTTTCCAGCCTTGGCGGCGTCCACAACACCATGTAGCGCCTGTCAGAGCGATCCAGCACCAGCGGAATCAGTTCGTTGGAGAGAAACACAAAATTCATGTGGTTGGATTCAACCCGCGCACTGATGAATTTGGGGTTAATGTTGACCTTCTCGCCCGTGACCAGGTTGCGCAATTTCCCCTTCATGTGGCGTAATTCCGAGCGTGTAACCACCTCATCCGCCACGATGAACAGCTTGCCCGATGCCCACTCGTTGAATTGCCCCTCAATCTCAGCATTGCCAATAGTCTGGCAATACTTTCCATAGATGCCGCCAACGCACTTTTCCCAGAAGAGATTCTTGCCGGAACCTTCATCGCCATGAGTGATGACAGAGGAACGCATTTTGGCACCCGGGTTTTGCAGGGGATAGGCTATCCAGCGAATCACCCAATCAAACACATGCACCTGGTCATCGCACAAATGCATCATCAATTGCAGGATGTGCCCGCACTCCCCTTTTTTCGGGACGACCTGAAGGCCATCGAACACATTAATCGTCGTTTTCGGGTCACAGCTCAGTGTCGGATCAAATACGAGACACTCCTTGTCTATTGTCTTTCGGCGAGGATTTTCCTGCCAATACTTGAAGTGGGTGGCACCAAACGCAAGGCGCATATTCCTGACAGAAATCAGTTTGCGTTTTTCTTCATCCCAGGCGGCATCGTCTCCATATATCAGGGTAAAGCGTTCCAGCAATGCGTTGACGGTTGCCCAGAAGGCATCGGAAAAAACTTTCTCCTTTTTTTTATCAGGGGGTTTGCCATTTCCGCTGGCAGGGGGTGCCCCCTGCTTTTTACTGGGGGAAGGGGGGAACTGGACAATGTTGTCGTACGCATAGCAGGATGGTACCGCCATCTCAATGGCACGCTGAACCTGCCGACGCACCTCATCCAGCGATTCATGTACGTGCAGGTCGTTAAAATCGGTCCACCGGTTGATTCCACGGAACGGGAAAGCCGGCCAGACAACCGAAGCATTGCCAATATCCCGTGCCGCTGTCTTGGCACTCAGGATACCGGTGTTCCTGAAAGTGAATTGGCGCACCCCCCGGTCGGTCCGTACTTCCGCCTGAACGAACTGGTCCCCGAACGCATCTGCTTTCCAGCAAGCTTTCACCCGTGGTCCACCCGGGTGCGCATACTCCACGCCATCAATGGCCACGCTATCTCGCCCAATGGAAAATTCATCCTGCAACCAGGTATAAAGCCGCGCCTCCAGGGGAAAATCATCGTCTGCCAGAAAAAGGATGTGTGCCGATGGCGCAATCCGCCGGAGCGACTGTGCAACGGACAGCAGGTTCCCCGCATCGAACGCAACCACGGTCGGCGGGTGCTTGTCCCCCACCGCCATCACAACGGATACCGCCGTAGCGTATCCCTCACCCATCATAATGAGCAGGGTATCTGCCGTGATTTCGCCGATGCGCATGGCGGCACCCTTTTTTTCCATGCCGGCATTGAACCGCTTGTTCCCGTCTGGAAGGATTTTTTGCAACCCCGCCAAACGAGACCCATCCGGCAGATAGTGCAGCGCGGGTACCAAAAGCGTGCCATCCGGCGCAATACGCGCATTGACCGGGGTGATTTTCTTTCTGTCCAGGTACGGGGTACTGGCACCCGGAGGAAGTTTGCCCGCCGAATCCCATTGTTCCCGTGCCCGTTTTGCCGCAAAAGCAGCCTGCCTTTCCCTCTTTTCTTTTTCTTTGGCGTCAAACTCGCGTTGTTTTTCCTCAGCCGCCTGCCGCTCTTCCGCAGACACACCCCGCCAGTCTATCTTGACGGGTACCGCGCCGTTATCCGTTCCCTGCCACACGCCGAAAGCGCCGGTAATTTTCGTTTTGCCCGACTTGAGTGTGACCTCGCGCAGGGCGTACCATGCTTTCTTTTTGGGACCGAAGCGGTGAATCCGCCCGTCCAGGACAGGCGCGCCCACCGGCAAATCCGGCAGGGAGTGTGCCTGCATCTGGTTGACAACCGAGGCAACGCTCATGCGTTTCCCTTTTTCGCCCCGGGCAACTTTTTTGGGGCGGGGGGATCCGCCAGCGCGAGCCAATCCACCCTGGGAGGCAGAATCACCCGCCGCCCCAGTTCACGGGTCAACCTTTTACGGATGAGCGGCGTCCACGGCTCGCCACCGCCAATGCATTCCTTTTCAAACCACTTCCGACACTCGGACAGAAAAGTGACAAAAGCACTGGTACTTTCCTTTTTCGACTCAATCAACGCCAAAACCGCACCGTAATGCTCTGCCGCAATGTCTTCCCACCTGCTTACCTGAAAGGCGACGCGCAGCTGGTTGTACAACCAGCCCTGAAAACCTTTTTGAAAAATCCAGTAGTTGGTGAGTTCGTTAATCCGGAGCTGGATTTCTCGCTTTTGCTTGGTCGTCAGCGCAGGTCGCATTGCGGGGGCGGGGATGTACGCGCCCGTCTTGCGAATGGAGGGAAGGACTTCGCCAGCGAACCACTTCTGAAATGGCAATGCCTTCGGTTTGTCAGAGCGACCAAGGAAAAAATATAGCCCTTGCTCGGAAATGATAGAAACAGTGCGGCTTCCAGCGCTCGTGTGAATTGAATTCACACGTCTCCATTCTGTTGGTATATGCTCAATTACACGCGCCGGATTGCTCGATTTTGAGTATTCAAGCGCATTTAGAACGTCTTGGACGACAAACCAAATTTCGCCATTAATTTCTATCGTTCTTACTGCGATATCTTGAAAGTTGAACGTTAATTCTTTGTCTGGCTGGAGGGGGTTACATTTTGCAGAAATTCCTTCTTCGTTTCCTTGTAGGCAAATGCAGTTGTACCCATCAATATCACTGTCTGTTGTTCCGTCATTCCGCCTGTGTGCAGAACTCGATCCAGTTCCGTGAACACAACTCCCCAGTCGATTTCTGGAAGCGTCTCCGACAGCTCGATAATCTTTTCCTGAATCTCTGTCAGTTTTTCCATTTTTGCTTCTGGCTATTTTCTTTGCCATGATGCTTTCCTTTTGTTCAGGTCATTTAGCTGAACACCCGGTTCGAATCAAGTGGGCAGTACTGAACGGGTTCGAACTACCGGGGAAAGCACCGGTGAGCCTTGCGGCTCCCCGCCCAGACCGCCCATAAAAGGACACATCAAGGCATGAAAAAAGCCGCATTACGCGCAACGTAGCGGCTCTCTGCCGCTTTCCGCACGAGGTTCGTCCCAGCTGGCTTTTTCTCACCAGCAGAGACGGTGTAGCCCCTCGCGCGGGGGGTTGTCTCGTGACCCATCCGCTTACCTGTCCCATATTTTCGGTGTAGCCCCTCGCGCGGGGGGTTGTCAATACTGGACAAACATGTTTAATGTTTATACAATAAACATCATGGAGTTCGAATTCGACCAGACAAAAGAGCGTCTGAACATGCGGCGGCATCGTCTGTCGCTGGCGTTGGCGGCAGAAATGGATTGGGAAAATGCTGTGGTCGAAATTGATAATCGGTTTTTTTACGATGAAGTTCGCATGAATGCGCTCGTTTCGCTTGAGAACCGTCTCTACTATGTGACGTTTACGGAGCGTGACGAGAGAATGCGAGTTATCAGCTTGCGCTACGCAACCAACCCGGAGAAGAAACGCTATGTCCAAAAATTCTGTTAAAACGCTCAAGACCCGTGATGGTCGGGAATTCCCCTTGAACACGCCGGAAGAAGAGGTGCGCATTACCGCCGCCGCTATTCTCGACCCAGACGCGCAACCCTTGACAGACGAGCAGTTGGCACGGATGCGTCCGGCACGCGAGGTGCTTTCTCCCGCCGTGTACGATGCGCTCCTCAGAAAACGCGGACGCCCAAAGTCGAATTCGCCGAAAGTCTTTACAGGTATCCGTTTTGATGTGGATGTTCTGGCTGGCTTGCGAGCAACCGGACGTGGCTGGCAGACCCGTGTGAACGATGTCATGCGGGAGTGGCTCAAGCAGCACTCGGCGTAGAACCGCCTACCAACAAGCGCCGTCATACCCGAATACGCGGGGGTGTCAAGTTGGGCGCAAATCCCCTGCCGCTGTTCCCCCGCCAAACTCGGACGCATCGCGCGGCTGGTTGTCAACTGGCGGCGGCTCGTCTGCATCGGATACAATGGGCTTCCCGAAAACCATTTCACCGTTGCAGCGAGCCACCATGAAAGTGAACAAGGGGCCGGAACGCAGGCAAGTCCCTCCGAAACATCCCCCGAAACCACCACCAAAGCAGATTGGGAGAAATCATGGAGCCACGGGTATATGAGCGCACAGAATATGACATCGCTTTTGACATTCAGTACGGTCGGCGGTTTTGCCTGTTGATGGGGCGATTCTACGGAAGACTTGCCGCCTTTTTCTTGTTTGTTGAACTCACTGCCAGCACATCGGCATTCACAGCATTCCTCAGCAGCAACAACACCCTGACCGGGTGGCTGGCGCTGACGGTCGCCTGCATCGCCGTCCTGAATGTGCTTATCTCCCCCGGCGTCAAATAGGTTAAATGCAAAGTGCAGAGAAAAGCATGGATTGCATTGGCCAACGAGGCAATCGGGTTGGATGCGCCCACCATCGAACGCAGAATCAGAAATCTGTACCAGGCAGACATACCGGACATTGAATCGCTGAGAAGCAAGGCATATAACGATGTACTGACCGAATCCGGCAGAGGAAGCGAGGTCGAGCCCTTCAGCGGTTTTTTGAACTGGCTGTTTTCTGCCATCGCCTGATTGCCTCGCGCTCATCTTCCCCCTTCGCCAAAGAAGGGAGTTAAATCGTCGAGCAATTCGCGCACGTCCACATGCCGGTCATATGTGCCGACAAAACCCGCACTTCGACACCGAATGAGGCTGGAAAACCGGGGACCAGACGAATCAGATAGCACCACCTTGCCTGACAGCACGAATACCCCGAAGGGTTGCGACTTCGTTGCCACGCATGTCAGTACCCGCCGCACTGCATCCGCCAGTGAATCCGCAAGCGGCGACACACGCCTCGCTCGCGTTTTACCGACCCGGGATGACAATGGTCTTCTACGCACGGTTATTTTTCCTCGTACCCGAAATTACGGCGCCAGCCGGGCAATTTCGAGCGATACACATCTAGCTCCTGCTGAAAAGCGCAGATATTTTGATGCACTAAAACAGCTTCCAGCCGATGCCACAAAACATCTGATGATGAAATTATTGGATAAGGCTGTGGATTACATGCCGGTAATACTTCAGTCAATTCAAAAATACCTATGGGAGCGCCAAAGCGATGTGACTTTTCTTGGTGGATGCGGACGAATTTCAGGTAGTCAATCGGTTCCTTCCTGTCGAGGCAGGTGACGGACAGGCAGAATGTTTGGAAACTTGTTCCAATCCCCAAGCGAAGCACGGTTGATCCCTCGTAATACCCGTTTTCGTGGAATACGAGGTTGTATGCCCTTCTTCCCATCACAAGATTACCTCTGTCTTTGTGCGAGCCGCTCATAGCCGTGCCCCCCGAATCGCCTGGAGAAGTTCAGCGCTCGCTTTCATCAGGTCAAGAAGCAGTGGCTCAATCACTTTGCGCTCCTCTGGGTCGAAACGACCATCTTTTGCTGCCTCTGACCCTGTTCCGAACAATCCCGAAGCCGCAGATACCAGGGACAGAAACAGCCGGACCGCATCCTCCGTATTGCGCTGTTCCAGTTCAAAGTCCATGGGGACCTGACCAACGAGCTGTGCCAGGGCAAATACGGCACGCCTTGCCTGCGACAGCACGATGATTTCCAATATCACGCCAAATGACAGCGGCAGCGCCTCGTGGTCCGGGTTAATGCCGTTTGCAAGCGTGTTCCCATTCATTCCCATCGTCTGGGCTATGGCACGTATGCCACCAGGGAATTCTTTTGCATCCGCTTGCAACGCCAAAAACAGGGCGCGGTGAGTCTGCTTAATCGGTCTTCTCATAGCGAACCTCCGTCAAAACTCGTCTTGTCCGTGTCGTTCAACGGCGCATACTTCACTCATGGTGTTTCTCCATTGGTTCGTTCGTGAGGTGGGCAAGTTCTGGCCAGATTAAATGCCAGTCTGCGCGACGAAGGTGACGACGGGTAACCGTTCCATGCGTCACTCGCTCCACATCAGAGCATTTTTCCGGCGGTATTTTTCTCAGTCCGTCCCGCCAGAAGCACACGGCCTGCGGGGTAACGCCGAGAAGCTTCGCGAGCTTTGACACACCTCCAACATATTTGATGGCATCAGACAAGTTTTTCATAGGGGAAACTCTACAATCGTAGATTCATTTTGTCAACACGTGTATTTGATTTTATTTTTCAACATATGTATAAGTCGCGCATGGCACTCGGAAAACAAGTAAAAAAGCACAGAACTTTCAGAGGTTGGACGCTTGAGGCACTTGAGGATCGGTCTGGCGTCCCTGCGGGAACCATTAGCGCACTTGAGGTGAGAGACAGCCAACGGTCGAAATATGCGCCTGCCCTTGCAAAGGCCTTCGGCATATCAGTTGAGCAGTTGCTTGACGAGGCATACGATCCCGCATCAACAAGTCAAAAGAAGAGTGAAATACCTGCTGGTGAGAAATGGCCGTTCCCCATCAGCTACGAGCGGTTTCTGACGATTGGCAGCGACATCAAGGATGCTGTTGACATGATACTGATCGCCGCCGTTGAGCCGACGCCGATAAGTCCTGACATGTACAAAAAAGTTACTGATGCGTTCAGCAGGGCAACGCTCGCAATGCTCAGCGACAGACCATCGCAAGCGGGCAGGAGAAAGGGAAAGCGAAGGGCGGCGTGATGAAAAATCAGCTTCTGCTGTTCACTCATTGCTTCTCATGCTCGGAAATGATTCACGAGGAAGTTTGTCCGTATTGTTTGTACGACAATCGAAAGAAGTTGTAACCGTAACTATCGAAAGGGGATGACATGAAACGACTGGCGCTTATTTTGTTGCCGCTGGCTTTACTCGGATGCTCTGATAGCGGAAAGGTGAAGGATAGGGAGTGGACGCAGATTCTCACCCGTAAGGACGGCGTAGTAACATACGCCAGAAAGCCGCAGAGTGAAAGCAAATCGCTCAAAAAGGCATGGGTAAAAGATGTAAATAAGGACGGCGCATACTCGGTGGGTCTTTGGGCGTTTGATTGCAAAGCAAATAAAATGGGAATCCTTGCCAACTATGTGTATGGCAAGGATTCGAAAAAAGGCGCAGAGAGCGGTGGGGAACGCCCACGAGTTGAGTTTGTTCACATAATCCCCGACACGAACGGGGAGACGCTTCGCGACTATGCTTGTG
>JAISAG010000066.1 GCA_031266815.1 Burkholderiaceae bacterium
TGACTCCCGAAGCCGTGGGGAAAGCCATCCGGCTGCTGGATGCGAAAAAACGGGTCGGAGTGGCACAGTGGCGCTATGAGGTCATTCGCGTGAACCATCAGCCAGTCACGGTGGCAGGGACGGATTTTGGCGAGGTCGGAAAAACGCGCCCGTACTGGCGAATTAGCGGCAGTTTGCCCGCAAAAGGTGGGGAAATGCTGATCGGGCAGGATGTTGCCCTAAACCTGCAACTGAAAACAGGGGATATAGTCAGAATTGGGGGTCAGACACGGGACAACCGGCGTTTCTCCGGGAAAATGCGCGTGTCCGGTGTCGTCAAAACAGGCGGAGAGGAGGATACGACGGTCTTTATGGATGGCGTCGCGCTAGGCAATATCATGCAGACGCCCGGCGAAATCCATCTGGTCGAGTTGAGCCTGGCCGCCCCCGGCGCGGAATTGCAGCAGATTGAAAAGCAACTGGAACAACACGTGCCGGAAGTCGTCCCCCGCATTGTCAAACGAATCAGCCGTTCAGAAACCATCGTCCTGTCCAGATTGCAGGCGCTGGTATTGCTCGTGATGGTCGTCATGCTCCTCTTGACGTTGATTGGCGTGGCGGCGACCATGATGTCCATGGTCATGGAACGGCGCAAGGAAATCGGATTGAAAAAAGCGGTGGGCGCCGAAAATAGTCGGATTGTCGCTGAATTTCTGGGAGAGGGCGTTTTGCTGGGATTGTGCGGCGGCATTTTAGGCGCCATTTCCGGTTGCTTTTTTGCGCAGCAGGTCGCCGCAACAGTGTTTGGACGTGATATCGCTTTCAACGGCTGGTTGCTGCTCGTCACTATACTGATGTCGCTGGTGGTAACGGTCATTGCCTGTATTCTGCCTATCCGCCATGCGGTGGGAATCGATCCGGCGTGGGCCTTGCGAGGGGAATAAAAAAGGAGTGCCATGGGCAACACAACAACCAATCTGCTGGAACTGAAAGGGGTCTGCATGACCTATGGACATGTTCGGGCGCTGGATGATATCAATATGAGCATCGCGCAAGGGGAGTGGCGCGCGATTATGGGGCCTTCCGGTTCAGGGAAAAGCACTCTGATGAATATCGTGGGCTGCATGAATCGTCCTTCACAGGGCGCGGTTATCCTGGGCGGCGAAGATATTTCGACACTGAATGCCGCTGCGCTGACGCGCATCCGCAGGGATAAAATCGGCCTGATATTCCAGCAGTTCCATCTGGTTTCTTACCTGACAGCCTTGGAGAACGTCATGATGGCGCAGTACTACCACAGCATGGCGGATGAAAAGGAAGCGCGGGAAGCGTTGGGGCGGGTCGGCTTGTCGGACAGGGCAAAACACTTGCCGAGCCAGTTGTCGGGCGGCGAGCAGCAACGGGTTTGCATTGCCCGTGCATTGATCAACTATCCCATGCTCATTTTGGCGGACGAACCCACCGGCAACCTGGACAGGAGCAACGAAAAATTGGTGCTCGACATCTTCCACCAACTCCACCGGGAGGGCAGCACCATCATCATGGTGACACATTCTTCCGAAGTGGCGTCCCACGCGGAACGTATTACCACGCTGGAGCACGGGCGCATTCTGGAAAGCACTCACTGACCTTTCCTTTCGTCTTTTCCAGACGACGCGAGAAAAAAAGGGACTGCCATCAGGCAGTCCCCAAGCTCGCTCTTTGTGGGAAAGAGGGGATTAGAAAGTGTGCGTCATACCCAACTGGAGTCCGAAAACCTTTTCTTTTTCGGCCGCATTGTTGTTGTAAACCGAGCCGACATACTTGTTGTCGCTGTCCGTGTAGGATGCGGCACTGTAAATGGCAGTGCGCTTCGAGAGGTTATACGTGTAACCCACCGCGTATTTGTTGGCATCCCCATTGGCATCTTCGCCCGGATTTACGTCTTCACGCCCCTGAATTTTGCCGCGGTTATAGGACAGCTTGAAAACGCCCGGACCCACATCCCATGTCAGCCCCACCAGCCATTCCGATTGCTTTATCGCATCCAGCATCAGGTCGTCATTGAGCGTTGCCCTGTCCGCCAAGGCGCCCAGATTCTTCAGGCGGCTCTGCTGATAGCCCGCCGATATCCTGACCGGACCAAACTTGTACGCAGCGCCCACATTCCAGATGTACGAATCATTCGAGTCCGCCTGGCGACTGTAGTTCGCGGTCAACTGCAAGGCCTCGTTGTCAAACACCACCCCACCCGCAAAACCGTGGTTGTAAATCTGGCTGGTGTTGGCAAGCGCGCTATGGTCGTCCGCACTCAGCGTAAAACTGGCATTGAAACTCAATCCGCCCCACTCTGGGCTGTCATAACGCACATTGTTGGACTGCTGCTCCGACCGGACACGGCTGAGCTTGGAAAGCGTCGTTGCCGTACTGCCTTGTTCGAACGGGTCAAAAGGCGAATAATTATCCGTCACCAAATCACTGATGCGCCCAAAGCGAACGGCACCCCAATGCCCTTTCAGCCCGACATTGGCCGCAGCATGCCATTCCGCCGGCCCCCGGCCGCCAGACAAGCGCTGGTGAATCAGGTCATCAGCGAAATAATCCTGGGGCGATCCGTCGTGCGCCATGAACTGGCGTGCCAAATCAAAAGTGACCTTGTTCCCGCCACCAATATCCTCTACGCCCTTGAAGCCCAGGGTACTGGTTGCGTTATCACCCATTCTCACATCGGTTCCCCCTTCTTTGATATAACCGGTATCCAGGGTTCCGTAAATGGTTATGGCGCTTTGCGCCTGCGCCAGTCCTGCTGTGGCGCACAACAGGGACAAGACCAATAATTTTTTATTCATAGTGTCTGCTCACAAGGAAATGAAACGGAAAACCGCGTGTGCGGAGAAAGGGAAACGCTTCTCCCTGGGAGCATTGTATGAAACAAGTCGTGTTTCGTAAACACAAATGAGAAACATTATCATTATAATGTTGCGCAAATGAGACACGCCGCCGAAAAGCCAGAATGAAAGATCAGTTTGCGCTCACTGCTTCCAGCAACGGGCTTTGCATGAGGTCGACAGGCGCGATGACTTTTTCGTCCAGTCGCAAGGCATTGCCAAATCGTTCGCGGATTTTTTTCAGCACGATCTCATTGTCCAGATTGTAGTCGCGCACGGTACGCAATGGCGCAAGTTCAATCCCCGCGCCCCGCTTGTATATTTTCCAGACCAGTTCCGAGCAGTACATGGTGTCGTCGGACCACTTGAAGTAGACATCGTATTTCTTTCCCGCGAATGCCTTGCCGATTTTTCGCATTGCCGTCAATACGCCAGGGGTGAGTGCGGAGGGGTCTTTTAAGCGCATCAGCACATAATGACCCGCAACGCCCCGACTGATCCAGTCCACCAACGGCGTGAAACTGACCGTACTGATCGCTTCAAATACATACAACTGCCCGTTTTTTTTCACAATGATGCCGCAATGGCTGTACCGGGAGCGCGTGGCGATCTGGATGGCAAGACTCTGGTCAGAGACGGAAGGCTGGAAGACAATATCGCCTTCCTTAAACGCGCTGGTCTGGATGTTCTCGGCTGTGAGCGACCGGGGACCAAAGAGGTAAAGCGCGCCCGCCGCAAAGAACAGCAACACAAGTGCGACAAGACCCAACAGAATATATGCGCGTTTCCGCATGGATATCTCCCCCGGGAACGGAGTGGAACAGGTCGGGCTCCCCGTGGGCCGAAGAGCATCACAGATGCACGGGATCATCCCCCGAAAGCACGGTTCCCCCATTCTGATGTATTTGCCGGAGCGTAGCAAGACTTGCTCTCGCGCACGGGTATTGACAGGGTTTTGTTGCCCAAGAGGGGTGCATCGCACGATGCATCCCCATGAATAAAGTGGTGGGCCCAGCAGGACTCGAACCTGCGACCAATGGATTATGAGTCCACTGCTCTAACCAACTGAGCTATAGGCCCCTTTTGTACTGTTAGCCTCCCAGATAACTTTTCAGCCTGTCGGAACGTGAGGGATGGCGCAGTTTCCGAAGTGCTTTTGCTTCTATCTGGCGAATGCGTTCGCGTGTCACGTCAAATTGCTTGCCAACTTCTTCCAGCGTGTGATCGGTTGACATTTCAATGCCGAAGCGCATACGCAATACCTTGGCTTCCCGGGGGGTCAGCGAATCCAGCACTTCCTTGAACACGTTCTGCATGGAAAGGCGCAGGGCGGCGTCCGATGGTGCAAGGGCGTTGTTGTCTTCGATAAAGTCCCCCAAGTGCGAGTCGTCGTCGTCGCCAATGGGCGTTTCCATGGAAATTGGTTCCTTGGCGATTTTCATGATTTTACGAATCTTGTCTTCGGACATTTCCATTTTGACTGCCAGCGTTGCCGGATCAGGCTCGCTACCGGTTTCCTGAAGGATTTGCCGCGAGATACGGTTCATCTTATTGATGGTTTCAATCATGTGCACCGGAATCCGGATGGTGCGCGCCTGGTCTGCAATGGAGCGTGTGATGGCTTGACGAATCCACCAGGTGGCATAGGTCGAAAATTTGAAGCCGCGGCGATATTCGAATTTGTCCACGGCTTTCATCAGCCCGATATTCCCTTCCTGAATCAGATCCAGAAATTGCAGACCGCGGTTGGTATATTTCTTGGCAATGGAGATGACCAGTCGCAGGTTGGCTTCTGTCATTTCTGTTTTTGCCTTGCGTGCCCGCACTTCGCCTTTTCGCATCCGGCGGTTGATTTCCCGTATATCCGCCAGCGGCATACCGCTACTGTTTTGTATTTCAATCAGTCTTTTCTGCAATTCCCTTACCATGGGAACGTTGCGTTCCAGTATGGCGCTGTACGGGTGCCCCGCGCCGACTTCGTTGTCGGCCCAGTCCAGATTGGTTTCATTGCCCGGGAAAACCTTGATGAAATAGGCGCGCGGCACGCCACAACGGTCAATCACAATGTCCCGAATTCGCCTTTCAATCTGATGGATTTCGTCCATCTGCGCGCGCAGGGTGTCCGCCAGTCTTTCAATAAATTTGGCGGTAAAGCGCATGCCGAGCAGTTCTGCAGAAATGGCTTTTGACGCGGCGATATACCCTTTGGAGTGGTATTTGTTGCTCGCGCTGGCTTTTTTCATTTTGTCGAAATGCTGCGCGATTCGATCCAGCTTTTCAAGCGAATGCGCTCTCAGTTTTTCAATCTGTTCAAGAGAATACCCTGTGGCAGCGCCGCTGTTGTTCGCCAGCCCGTCGTCCCCTTCTTCTGCCATGTCGTCGTCACTCGCATCACTGTCGCCGCTCGATTCTTCCGGCGCCTTTTCCGTGCTGATGAGGGATTGTTCGTCAGCGTCTTCTGTCAACCCATCCACTATCTCATCAACCCGGATTTCTCCCGCTTTGACCCGCCCCGCTTGCAGGAGTATTTCTGCAATGGTGGTCGGGCTGGCGGAAATGGCTTGTATCATGTCCTTCAAGCCTTCTTCGATGCGCTTGGCAATTGCAATTTCTCCCGCACTGGTTAAAAGCTCGACCGAACCCATCTCGCGCATGTACATGCGTACCGGGTCGGTGGTGCGCCCGAAATCGGAATCTACCGTCAGCAAAGTCACGTCAACTGCTGCATCAACCGCGTCGTCCGTTGTGACAGCGGGTGCGTTGTCTTCCGACATCAGCAGGTCTTCTTCGTCTGGCGCCTGTTCGTATACCTGGATGCCAAAATTCTCCCGCAGGGTATTGATCAGGCCTTCAATAACGTCCGGGTCGGAAACGTGTTCCGGCAGGTGGTCGTGCATTTCCGCAAAGGTCAGAAAACCACGGTTTCTCCCTTGTTCGATCATGGCAAGCAGTGCCGCGCGGCGCTGTACCAACTCTTCTTCGGACTTTCCTCCCGGCGGTACGGGGTCAACAGAGCCTTTTCCCCTGTTTTTTTTCTTCTTTTTCTCTCCGTTCTTCATCTCGACTTGCTCAATCATACGCAAGTCGGCGTCTTCTTCCGATTCCGGCTGATAGTTTTTGGGTTTACGCCCTCTTTTTCCCGGCACTTTCTTGCCGGGCAGCACGTAGCCGGAAACGTCAATGTCCGAAAAGGCATCCGGCTGTGCGGCGACCGCTGGTTCCGGCGACGTTGGCTTTTCTTGTTTGCGCTCCTGTTTGGAAGAATCCGCTTTTCCTTCAACTGGCGAGGCACGCTTCTTGCCTTTGCCCGCAGACGGCGTGCCCGCTGCATCAGGCGATTTGGTTGTTTCTTTTGCCGTTTTTTTTGCCGTGGAAGATTTTTCCTCTCTGGGTGGCTCAACGGGTGCGGCAACCGGCGTTACCGGGCGGTGGACAGCGGTTTTCTCTCCGGCGGCGGTTGATTTTGCGGGTGCCGCTGCTTTTTTTGCCGCTTTCACGGTTGTTTCGTCTGTCCGGGATTTCGGTTTTGCGGGCGCGTCGGATGAGTGGGCGGCGGCGCGTGCGGACGGCTTGGGGGCTGCCGCATCCTTCTTTGAGGCATCCTTTTTTGATGTGTCCTGCTTCGGTGCTGATGCGTTCTTCTTCGATGTTTTCGTAGCGGGTTGGGGTTTGTTTTCCTTGGTCATTTCGTCCATCTCTTGAGATTTATCGCCGCGTCAGGTATTTCATCATGCCGAAACCCCTCATTCTATCACAGACCATCGTACGACGACCAAAAGCTGTCATCTGCCGTCAGCGATCTGTTTCTTGAGGTCTTGCAATTTTGCTTGCAGGGCGTAGTACTGCTCTTTTTGGGAGGCATCAAGCGAGGAGAGCGAAGAGAGTGTTTCCATGTCGGCGGCAACCAGACGGGTTTCCATCTGCAAGAGGCAGCCCCTCAATTGTATCCATGCGTTTTCCCGTGTCAGCCCTTCGTCCAGCATGCGTTGTGTTTCTTCGGTCAACTTTTCATGGTCGTGGCCTGTTGCGCGCCAGTAAGCAACAATGGCAGAAAAGTCCGTGTTTTCCCCGACGGCGTGCACAGTGTTTACCAGATCGGACAGCACTTTCGCGTGCTCGGGGTCAAAGCGCTCCATGAGCGCCATATCCGCTTCGGAAAGCTCATGTGTCATTTGGGGATAGGCCAGCGCAAAGCGGATACAGTGACGCCCCACTCCGACAACAGGGGAACGCGGCTGCCGGGGAGAGAGGCGATACGAGCGCGCTTTTTCGCCTTTTTCGGTACCCAGCCAGGCGACCATTTCGCGGTCATCGGTGTGTGTGATCTCGGCCAGTTTGTGTATTATCTGTTGCCGCAACGCGGATGCCTGCATCGTCCGAAGCAGGGGTTTTGCGGTGTATTGCGCTCTGGCACGCCCTTCCATCGTGAGAAGGTCGCACTCTTTCGTCACTTCATGAAAGAGGAATTCGGAAAGCGGCATGGCTTGTCGCAGTTGTTCCCTGAACGCGTCCGCGCTATGCCGGCGGATGAAGCTGTCCGGGTCGTGTTCGTCGGGTAAAAACAGGAAACGAATGCCCCGGTTGTCTGTCACGTGGGGCAGGCCCGCTTCCAGCGCCTTTCGTGCCGCGCTGCGTCCCGCTTTGTCTCCGTCGAACGAGAAAACAACGTTGTTCGTTTGCCGCATGATTTTCTGTATTTGCGCCGGGGTGCACGCAGTGCCCAGCGTGGCAACTGTCTGGGGAAATCCGGACTGGGCAAGCGCCAGTACGTCCATGTACCCTTCCACAACCAGTGCATAGCCCGCGTCACGAATGGCATTGCGCGCTTCAAACAGGCCGTACAGCTCGTTTCCCTTCTGAAAAAGCGGGGTTTCCGGCGAATTCAGGTATTTGGGTTCTTCCTTGCCCAAAGTACGCGCACCAAAGCCGACGATGTGCCCCCTGCCGTTCCGGATGGGGAACATGATGCGGCCCCGAAAACGATCATAACGACGGCGTGGCACGGCATCCTTGTCAATGACCAGTCCTGTTTCCACAAGGGTTTCGTCATCGTAGTCCGAAAAAACGGTTCGCAGGGCATCCGGCTTTTCCGGCGCGTAGCCCAGACCGAAACGGGCGGCGGTCTCGCCGGTTAACCCTCTGCCTTTCAGGTAGGTGATGGCGGAGGAAGATTCCTTGAGTTGTCGGCGGTAAAATTGCCCCGCCTGCGCCATGATATCTTCTTGCGCTGCCCGGCGCGCTTTTTGCTGGTCCGCTCCGGCAATACCTTTTTCGGTCGGGACTGTCATCCCCGCGCTGCCCGCAAGCTCCCTGACTGCGTCAATGAATCCCATCCCCGCGTGTTCCATCAAAAAGCCGATGGCAGAGCCATTCTTTCCGCAGCCGAAGCAGTGGTAGAACTGCTTGGCGGAACTGACGGTAAAGCTGGGGGTTTTTTCGGTGTGAAAAGGGCATAGCCCGAGCCAGTTCGCGCCTGCTTTTTTCAGGTTGACATACTTGCCGACGACATCCGCAATATCAACGCGATCAAGTAGATCCTGAATGAATGCCTGCGGAATTACCTGCTTGGGCATAGCACCGTGCTGAAAAGGTTGTCATCCAGACAGGGTTTTTTTGACCAGCCCGGCTACCAGTGACATGTCCGCGCGTCCCACCAGCTTTGCCTTGAGGACTCCCATCACCTTGCCCATGTCCTGCGGTCCCGTCGCACCCGCAACGGCTTCCGCTACCGCCTTTTCAATGTCCCGTGCGTCAAGGGCAGGCGGCATGTAGGCGGAAAGAATCGCTATTTCAGCTTTTTCCTTATCGGCCAGATCGGGGCGTGCACCCGCTTCGAATTGGGAAACGGATTCCCTGCGTTGCTTAATCATTTTCTCCACAATCGAAACAATGTCGGCGTCTGTCAGTGTAATCCGTTCGTCCACTTCCTTTTGCTTGATGGCGGCGGTCAGCATGCGGATGGTGGACAGTCTGGCGGCTGCCTTTTCCCGCATGGCTTGCTTCATGTCTTCTGTAACCTGCTCTTTCAGGCTCATGTTTCCTCCGTGTTTCCAGACACAAAAACCCGCTTCGGCATAACCGGAGCGGGTCTTTCCTTCAGCCTGCCAACCTGCCGGACAGGCGTTCAGTACATTTTTTTCGGCAACTGCTGGCTGCGAATGCGCTTGTAATGCCGTTTGACAGCAGCGGCGCGCTTTCTCTTTCGTTCCGAGGTCGGCTTTTCGTAAAATTCCCGTGCACGCAATTCGGTCAAAAGACCCGTCTTTTCTATGGTACGTTTGAAGCGCCGCATAGCGACTTCAAACGGTTCGTTTTCTCTGATGCGAATAGTGGTCATGAATACAGGTTATTTGGGTTTTCTGAAAGAGGGGCATTGTAACGCGTTCCCATGACAAAGTGAAGTCACCTGTCGTAAAAAAACACAGCGAGATGTTGGCAACCTAATCTTCCATCAGCGCGCGAACATGTGCAGCGGAACCCGTTGCCAATCCATCCAGGCTGTAACCGCCTTCCAGGATGGAGACGATTTTTCCTTCGCAGCAGTGGTTGGCAATACTGACCAACTCTTTGGTAATCCAGTAGAAATCATCATCAGTCAGGTTCAATCCGCCCAACGAATCCCTCTGGTGTGCATCGAATCCGGCAGAAATAAGCAATAGTGCCGGTTCAAAACGTTGCAGCGCTGGCAGCATTTCCGATTGCATCCGCGCACGGAATACCTCTGAGCTGCAACCGCGCGGTAACGGCACATTGACGACATTGTTGTCTACCCCGGTCTCGTGCTTCGCGCCGGTACCCGGATAGAACGGGGATTGGTGGCACGAGCCGTAGAATATCTCGGGACGAAAATAAAAAGCCGCTTGAGTGCCGTTTCCATGATGGACATCAAAATCCACAATGCCAACACGGGGAACGCGGTGTTTTTTGCTGGCGTATGCGACGGCGACAGCGGCCTGGTTGAAAACGCAAAAACCCATTGCCCTGTCTGCTTCCGCATGATGTCCGCATGGACGGGTTGCGCAAAAAACGCGCTGGTACGCGCCGGAAACCACTTCGTCCACTGCCGCGCATGCTGCGCCAACACAGCCCACCACAGCATCCCATGTTCCGGGTGACATCACCGTATCCCCGCCATCCAGCGGGACATATCCCGACTTGGGGCGCAGGCGGGATATCCTGTCGACATATTCAGGCGTGTGAATCAGTAAAAGTTGTTCGCGCGTTCCCAGTGGGGAATCTTTCCACGGAATCCCCTTGAATTCCGGCGCCTTGAGTGCTTTCCTGACTGCCGTCAATCGCTCTGGCCGCTCAGGATGAGAGGGACCGGGGCGATGTTCCAGACAGGCGTCTGTCGTGTAAATCAGCAGTTTTTCCATGAATCCTGTCCTCAAGGGTGAATTGTTAACCGCTGGCTGTTTTACTGGAAGCGTTTCGCAACAAAAGACCAGTCAACCAGGTTCCAGAATGCCTCAATGTATTTCGCCCTGGCATTGCGGTAGTCCACATAGTAGGCATGTTCCCATACATCACAGGTCAGGAGTGGTTTATCTTGCCCTGTCAGCGGCGTGGCGGCATTGGCGGTATTGACGATATCCAGCGTCCCGTCACTCTTTTTGACGAGCCATGTCCATCCAGAACCGAAATTGCCAGCGCCGCTTCTGGCGAATGCCGTTTTGAACGCGTCAAAAGCCCCCCATCGGGCGTTGATAGCGACAAGCAACGTGCCGGAAGGCGTGCCGCCGCCATCGGGGGAAAGACATTGCCAGTAAAAATTATGGTTCCAGACTTGTGCCGCATTGTTGAAGAGGCCGCCGGAGGATTTCCTGACGATATCTTCCAGTGAGGTGTTTTCAAATTCCGTGTTCGCTATCTGCTGGTTCAGGTTGGTCACATAGGTTTGGTGATGTTTACCGTGATGGTATTCCAGTGTTTCCTTCGAGATGTGTGGTTGCAGGGCATCCATCGGATATGGCAGGGGAGAAAGTTCGTGTGTCATAAAGGGCTCCTGTCATAAAAGAGGTCAAAAATCATACTTCACTTTCATTATAGGGGGAAACGCGACTTCTTGCAGGAGACCCCCTGAGTGAACGGAAGCAGTGCGCCGCAGTGTATAGTGATTGTTTGTCAACCCGTGTTGCGGAGTGTGGTCGGCGTTCGGGCAGGCCCGGGCGCCGGAGTTGGCTCGGCAAAAGGAGCGAGAAAAAATGAGCATTATTCCAGATGGTCGTTTGACAGACCTTTCTTACGATGAAATGCAGCGCTACAGCCGCCACCTGATATTGCCCGAAGTGGGTGTCGCCGGGCAAAAGCGGCTGAAAGCGGCAAAAGTGCTGGTTGTCGGAACAGGTGGGCTTGGCGCGCCATTGGCGTTGTATCTGGCGGCGGCAGGCGTGGGAACTTTGGGGCTGGTCGATTTTGATACGGTGGAGTCGTCCAACTTGCAGCGCCAGATCATCCACAGCACGCGCCACATCGGTCACAACAAGGTGGATTCCGCACGTGACCGGGTCGAGGGACTCAATCCCGCCATCCAGGTCGTTACGCATCACACACGGCTTGCCAGCGATAACGCCATGGAGATACTGGGTGGCTACGATGTGGTGGCGGACGGGACTGACAACTATCAGACACGTTACCTGATCAACGATGTTTGCGTCCTGTTGGGCATACCCAACGTGTATGGCGCTATCTTCCAGTTCGAGGGACAGGCCAGCGTGTTCGATGCGAAGAACGGCCCGTGTTACCGCTGCCTGTATCCCGTTCCTCCGCCTCCGGGGTCGGTGCCGTCATGCGGTGAGGCCGGCGTGCTGGGTGTACTGCCCGGTATCGTCGGGACCATACAGGCGTGCGAGGTTATCAAGCTGATTGTGGGCAGCGGCAGCGTAGGCGGGATGCTGACCGGCAGACTGCTGCTCTTCGATGCGTGGCGTATGCAGTTTCGGGAATGGGCGCTGGAAAAGGATCCGGACTGTCCCGTTTGCGGCAAGCACCCCAGCATTCTCGCACCTATTGATTACGAGCAGTTCTGTGGACTGACCCGTGCGGACGATGACCCCATCACCCAGATTACGGCAAAGGCGCTCAAGGTGCGTCTCGATAAGGGGGATGCCATACAGTTGATTGATGTGCGCGAATCCCGCGAGCAGGAAATTTTCCCTTTTGTCGGCGCAAAGCCCATTCCGTTCGGAGAACTTGCCTTGCGCAAGGAGGAGTTCGACCCGGCAGTGGATGCCGTATTCATCTGCAAAATAGGACAGCGCAGTATGTATGCCATCCGGGTTTTGCAGTCGGCCGGATACACAGGGAATATGCTGAATTTACAGGGAGGCTCCAACGCCTGGGTGCAGGATGTGGATGCCGACGCCGTTGCGTATTAACCTGCATCCCTACACGCTTGCCCGGCTTTTGAGGGGTGGGTGAGCGTCTGGTAGAATGAAAGGGCGCCCGATGTATGCCGTACTGTTGCAGATGGCGGGCGGTGTCAGCTGTTTGTTCCGATACAAGGAAGAGAGAATACGATGCGTTCCAATGCGCCTGACAACATGGTTTACGTTCACACCTCCCTCATCCCCATGCGGTGGGGGGATATGGATGCCATGAGGCATGTTAACAATGTGGTTTACTACAACTACATTGCTGAGGCCCGCGTTGACTGGTACGAACATCTGGGCGATGCACGGGAAGGCATGGATGCCGTGGTGGTGTACACCCATTGCTCGTACATGGTGCCGCTGGTGTATCCCGGGACAGTGGAGGTCAGGACATACGCCGGTTCTCCCGGGCGTTCCAGTTTCGAAATGATTCACGAAATACGCCGTGCGGACCAACCGGATGTTCTGTGCGCCCGCGGCGGAACCCGGGCAGTGTGGGTAAATCCCGGTACAGGCAAGTCCGTGCCCATTCCCGTCGCGATCCGCCAATTGATTGCGGGGTGACGTCAGAAGGGGCGTATCCAGACGGGACGCAAATCGGCGTGTTCTGGCTGGTTGATTGCGTGCTGTATCTGCGCAAGCAACTTGTCTTTGTCCTTGTTTAAGACGCCCTTTAGTACGAGCTGGTTGGAGGCATGGTCGCTTCGGAATAGGGATGACTTCAGTTCCAGTGCCTGCATGAACTGGTGCAGTTCCGCGAACAATCCTTTCTGCGACAGGCTCTCGTACTGTCCGTCAAAGCCACGCTGAAAGCGGGCATCTCCGTGCGGCAGATTGATGACCAACGTTGCCAGATAGTCGGGCTGGCTCTCGTTGGCAAGTTGCGCGGAATGAATGGCGTGTTGTTCGCTGAACCGGGCGCCCGCCAGTCCGTTGATAATCATGATGGAGCGCCTGATGCCCGTATCAGCAAGGCGGTTTAACGCGGTTATGGTCTGCTGGCGGGTTTCACCCTTGTCAATACAGCGCAGCACCATGTCGTCACCAGATTCCGCGCCGACGTAGACGAGTTTCAGCCCGGCCGCGTACAGCTTTTTCAGGTCTTCGTCCGATTTGCCGACAATGTTTCGCGGCGAACAGTAGGATGCCACCCGGGTGACTTGCGGCAAATGGGTGCGAATAGCGTGCAGTATGTCCAGCAGACGGCGGGTGGAGAGGGCGGTGGCATCGCCGTCAGCGAGAAAGACACGCCGGATGCCGTGATAACGCTGCCCCGCCCATTCAATTTCGCGCAGAACTTCTTCCGGCGGTTTGATGGAAAAACGCTTCTGTGGCTGGGTGTACATGTCGCAGTAGGTGCACCGGCACCAACTGCACCCGTTTGTTACCTGCAAAATGAGCGAGCGCGCCTCGCTGGGGGGGCGAAAGACGGGGTCAATGTAACGGATAGTCATGTCCGGCACGATACGGGCGATTTTCGGTCAGCCTGCTGTCCGCCTTGAGGCAGCAGGCCGCTTTTGAAGGTGGGCGCCTCCTTCATAGCCGTTTTTGCCCCGAAACGCGGCGCATTGCCGGAAAGCCGACAGGGAAACCGGTTTGTTGATTCCCGCACAGAAACGGCTGGTCAGCTTCAGTAACTCCTTGATGTCGCGTCCACTGGAGTTGGGAAATGTGCGCACCAATTCTCCAACAAGCTTGTCCGACAGCGGAATCTGAAATTGTTCCGAGAGCGAATGCCACAGGCGTATGGCATCCTCCCGGGGCGGGATGTTGTAGCGGATGACCGCAATGCAGCGGGACAGAATGGCATCATCCACATCGTCCACGCGGTTGGTTGTCATGAAGAGCAATCCATCGAAATATTCCAGTGTCCGCAGAAATTCGGCCACGATGGCGTTGTGCTGCATGTCATTGTCCCGCTCGCGGATGTACACGTCCGCCTCGTCCAGCAGGAGAATGCTTCCCCAACGGGCGGCACGGCGCAGGATGGTGGACAGCGCGGACTCGACGGATTGCGCCGATGTGCCCAACTGACCGGAGTGAACGCGGTACAGCGGCTTGCCGACTACTTCCGAATACACTTCTGCTGTCAGCGTCTTGCCAAGGCCGGATGCCCCCATGCACAAAATGGTAGTGCCGCCCGATTTGCCTTCGATGATGTCGTCCATCAGGACATCCATACGCGAGGTCAGAATGTCAATCAGGATGCGATGCTCCTGCGGCAGAACCAGTTTATTGCGCAAGGCGGGACGATAGACATACTCTTCCAGATTTTGCACGTGCACCCAGACGTTCTCGTGCAGTTCCAGATGGAACATGTAGAGATAGCAGTGCAGGGGAATGCGAGTCAACCCATTGTCATGCAGCCCGCTGGCGCGGCGGTCGGAATGGGTTTCCACCCGCCGGTCGAGCATTTCTTCGTCATTGATGCATTTGACGGGAATTTGTTCGGGAAAACGGAAAAATTCCACTCCGTCCCGAAGGGGGTTGTCCGTAATCAGAAAGGCGTGGTTTCTGGCCTGGAACTGCTTGCCGAAAAGTGGCTGAAAACGGTGAAAACGGGTAAGCTGGGTTTCGTATTCCGCCTTGAACTCGGGACATTCCCGAAAATAGCCTTTGCGCGCCAGCAGCTCGGGTATGGTCAGGTGTCCCAGTTCTCGCCGGAGAAACAGGATGGCGTTGGTCATGCCGCTCCGCCACATTTCGGGGTCTTCCGTGCCGCTTTGCTGACGGTTTGCCGACTGCACGGTGTTGGCGAGCAACTGAATGCCCACGTAGGGACGTCCCAGTCCTTCGGGCGGCTCAATATATTCAATCGTATCAATCAGCCAGGGCAACAGGATGCCATCCCTGTTCCTGCGGTAAATCCAGCCGTCGATGGCATGTTCTGAAAAGTAGGAAGCCAGTGCGGGAACCAGAAGTTCCAGGTCGTCAATAACCAGCG
>JAISAG010000076.1 GCA_031266815.1 Burkholderiaceae bacterium
CACCATGCTGAAATTGAGAACGGCCTGCACCACAGAAATAGACGATGTGGCACTGGCTGTTGACGACATTTTGGCGCAAATCGGCAAAAACGGCGCATTGTGCAAAAACAGCGTAGGCATCTTTTCCTGCTACTTCGAATTTCTGGAAAACGGCTTTGTCACCGCCTTGTGCAAAAGATTGCCGTTTGATGTCATCGGCAACACGGTCATGGGGTCCGCCACCAACGACAAGGCAGGACTGGAGATGTTTTCGCTGGCAGTCCTTACCAGCGATGATGTCAATTTCTCCACCGTCTTTTCGAGCTCCATTGACGCGGATAATGTGGAACAGTGTATTGCTGACGCCTATGGCACCGCCCGCTCCAAATTGACAAGTGCGCCAGCGTTCATGCTCGCGCTGGCGCCAACCATGAAGAATCTTTCTGGCGCGGTCATCCTGGAACAATTGGACCTCGCCAGCCACGGCGTGCCGACATTCGGCTCGCTTTCCAATGACTCTGTTCTGACAATGGAACACGCCAGAACTGTCTGGAACGGGGAAATACACTCGACAAAACTGGCCTTGCTGCTGGTAGAAGGAGCCGTTACGCCACGCTTTTTTATTTCTTCCATTTCCGCCCGCAATATCTTTCAGTACCGGGCGAAAATTACGGATGCGGAAAAATGCATCATCAAGCATGTCAATGACCTGACCGCACGGGAATATTTTCTTTCCCTGGGTCTCAACGAAGATGACCTGCATTCTGTTCCCATTCTGGTGGACTACGCAGACGGCACCAGACCTATCGCGGCGCATGTATATGGCACAACGGAGGAAGGATACGCCCTGTGCGGCGCGGAAACGCCAATCGGCTCAACGCTGATGATCGGCAAAATGGACTATCACGGTGTATTGAGCACGGCAGAAGAAGTGCTGGAGCAGGCTCTGTCGGAAACGGACATACACGGCATACTCATGTTCCCGTGTTATTCCCGCATACTCGTCTTGTCCCCGCGTGCAGAGGACGAAATGGAGAAGATACGCACACTCGTCGGCACCATCCCTTTCTGGCTTTCCTACAGCGGCGGCGAGATGTGCCCGGTTTCCAACAAGGACCACACTTTCAACCGCTTCCACAACCTGAGTTACGTACTGTGCGTTTTTTGAGCGGGCAGGTATCCCAATCAGTCGGCTCGCCGCGAATCGTCAGTTGATTCGAACGCTTCGGCGGTTTCCTTCATGGCATCTATGTACCCAAAGAGGGACATATCGTGCATCCTCATGGGATACAGTATCCCCTGCAAATGGTCGCACTCGTGCTGCACAACACGCGAATGAAAGTGGCTGGCAACGCGATTGACCGGGTTGCCATACTGGTCCGTTCCCTCATAGCGTATTTTCGCCCAGCGGGAAACTACCCCTCTCATGCCCGGCAATGACAGGCATCCTTCCCACCCTTCTTCCTGTTCCTCTCCGAGTGGCGTGAGAACCGGATTGAGCAGAATGGTCCTGGGTACGGCAATTTCTTCGGGCGCACCCGAAGGGGTGTCAAAACCGAATATGACCAGCCGGAGGGGAACCCCAATCTGTGGAGCGGCAAGTCCGGCGCCATCCGCCGCCGCCATGGTATCAAACATGTCCTGAATCAGCGCCTCCAGTTCCGGTGTCCCCAGCCGGGTTACCGGCTTGCTTGGGCGCAGCAGCCGCGGGTCTCCCATTTTCAGGATCGGACGGACACTCATTTTCTCTCCCGCGCCAAATCCAGCGTGGCAATGAAATCACCGAACTCGCTCATAACCTCGGGGTGCCTGAGCGCTATGTTGACGGTCGCCTTGAGGTAACCAATCTTGGAACCGCAGTCATAACGACGACCATGATAGCGGTAAGCGAGCATTTTCTCTTCCTTCATGAGCGAGGCAATCCCGTCCGTCAACTGTATTTCACCACCGGAACCCTTGCCCAGTCCCCGCAGATGCTCGAAAATCGCGCTGTTCAGGACGTATCTGCCAACCACCGCCAGGTTGGAGGGTGCTTTTTCGGGCTGCGGTTTCTCAATGATGGAATTGATAAATTCCAGATTCTGCCGATACGGCGACGATGTCACTATGCCGTACTGCCTGGTGCTTTCCCTGGGAACAGGCTGCACCGCCAATACGCCCAGACCTTCCCTTTCGTACACGTCCACCATCTGTTTCGTGACGGAAGGCTGACCTATCGGCACATCCATGAATTCATCTGCCAAAATGACGGCAAAAGGCGCATCCCCAACTACCGGCTGGGCACATAAAACGGCATGTCCCAAGCCCAGCGGTTCCTGCTGACGGATATAAACGCAACTCACCCGCTTGGGCAGGATGTTCCGGATATGACCCAGCAACCCGACCTTGCCTGATGCTTCCAGCTCGGATTCCAGTTCATATGCCTTGTCAAAATGGTCTTCTATGGCGCGCTTGTTTCGCCCGGTGATAAAAATCAGTTCCGATACGCCTGCCGACACCACCTCTTCGACCGCGTACTGGATCAAGGGCTTGTCCACTATCGGCAACATCTCCTTGGGCTGCGCCTTTGTCGCGGGAAGGAAGCGGCTTCCCAGGCCAGCAACAGGAAAAACCGCTTTTTTAATTTTGGTCATGATGAGTCAGTTGTAAAAAATCGCTTTCACCCAGTATGGCAATCCCCAATTGCTCTGCCTTGCGTAACTTGCTTCCCGCGTTTTGCCCCGCAACCACGTCCGTGGTCCTGGCAGAAACGACACCGGACACCCTGCCCCCCATCCGCTGGATGCGCTCTGCCGCATCTTCACGTGTCATGGACTCCAGCGTTCCCGTCAGAACAAAAACCCTGCCGGACAATGGCAATACCGCGTCGTCCTGCCGTGCACCCGCACGCTCTTCCCAGGTAATGCCGCCGGACTTTAACGCTTCAACCAGGCGCACATTGTCCGGATTGTCCCAGAATGCCCGAACAGAGGCGGCAACAACGGGACCGACATCGGTAACTTCACACAGTTGTGCCGCTGTCGCGCCCGCAATGGCTGTGAGTGTACCAAAATAATCGGCGAGCGTGTGCGCGGTGGACTCACCGACATGCCGAATGCCCAGGGCGTATAAAAAACGCGCCAGCGTTGTCTGCCTGGACCGCTGCAATGCCTCCATGATGTTGCGCGCCGATTTTTCTGCCATGCGCGCCAATGAACACCAACCATCCATGTCCAGCCGGTACAGGTCGGATACGTTGTTGATAACGCCCTTATCAACGAGTTGTTCTATCAATTGTTCTCCCAAGCCTTCCACATCCATTGCCTTGCGGGACACAAAGTGCTGCAACCCGCTTTTTTTCTGGGCGGCACACCGCATCCAGCCACCCGAGCAGCGCACAGCAATCCCGTCTTCCTCTCGCGCGACAGGTGCACCGCAAACAGGACATTCCTGCGGCATAACGAACGGACGGGCATCTTTCGGACGTCTTTCGGAAACGCTGGCAAGTATTTCGGGAATCACGTCACCCGCCCTGCGAACGATGACTGTATCGCCAATCCATACGTCCTTCCGCCGTATTTCATCTTCGTTATGCAGGGTTGCATTGGTAACGGTGACACCGCCCACAAATATCGCCTGCAGGCGGGCAACCGGCGTCAGCACTCCCGTGCGTCCAACCTGGACGTCAATTCCCAGCACTTTTGTCAAGGCTTCCTGCGGCGCGAATTTGTGCGCTACGGCAAAGCGGGGCACTCTGGACAGGAATCCCAGCTTGTCTTGCTCCTGAAAAGCATCTACCTTGTACACTACCCCGTCAATTTCATACGGCAACTGCTCCCGCTCTGCCTGTACATCCTGAAAAAAGCCCATCATGCCGCTTACCCCGCGAACAACCCTGTGCCTGTCACAAACGGGAATCCCCAATCCTTTCAGGCAGCCCAGTGTATCCGACTGTGTTGGAGGAAGTGCCAAACCTTCCGCCAAAGCAACGCTGTAGGCGAAAAAATGCAGGGCGCGTTTTGCGGTAATACGGGCATCTTTCTGGCGCAAGCTCCCCGCGGCTGCGTTGCGCGGATTGCTGAATTCCTTCAGCCCCTCCCGCCGCTGCTGTTCGTTTAAACGAACAAAATCCGCCTTGAACATAAGCACCTCGCCCCGTACTTCCAGCACAGAGGGCACTGGCATATCCGGCAAATACGGGGGAATGCCCCGGATGGCGCGAATATTGGCAGTCACGTCTTCACCGGCGAGACCATCACCCCTTGTCGCTGCCCGTATCAGGTTCCCGTCTTCGTAGCGCAAGCTGACGGCCAGCCCGTCGAATTTCAATTCTGCAGAGTAAACCCCTTCGGAAACTGCCAGTGATTCGGCAATACGGCGGTCAAACGCTTCCACTTCTGCAGGCGACAACGCGTTTTGCAGGGAGCGCATGGGAATGGCGTGGCGTACCGGTTCAAACCGGGAAAGCAATCCGCCGCCCACACGGTGAGTGGGTGAATCGGAAACCAGCAATGCCGGGTACCGCTCCTCAATGCGCTGCAACTCCCTGAACAGCCTGTCATATTCAGCATCGGGGATAAGCGGTGCATCCAGCGTGTGATAGGCATGAGCATGCCGGTTCAGTTCTTTCCGCAACCACGCCACGCGACCCCGCAGGTTGCGCTCGCATATTGTCTGCGAAACAGGGAATTTCCCCTTGCGCCGATACCGCATCACTCAATTGAACAGGCGCAACGCCCGTAAAGACCCCGCAGGAATCCCTGCGGCGGACATGTCGGCGTAAAACGCACCGACCTGTTCTGCAATGACTTCCAGCGTTTTGTCTGACAGATGGGTCTCTGCGTCATCCAGCAACACGCCGCCCAACCTCCTGCACAGCGCTTCCGCGCACTGCCGCAGCGTGGAAAACCCGTTTCTTTCTTCTGCAACGCAAGTAACATCCAGAAAAATGGTCAGCCGCTCCACGGTTTCCGCCGTGGCAGATACGTTGGTCTGCACCGAGAACAGCGCGCTGCCATCACGGTCATACCGGACAAAAGTGCCGTCTGTTTCCATGCGCAAGCTTTCCTGTTCCAGAACGCGGACCAGCGTCCGAATTTCCCAGGGAGCCCCATCACTGCATATGTTAATCCCCAACCTGACATCATGTCCGATCACAAACTGGTACAACCGGTTCGCCGCAGACAAAACCACCGCCATATCCGGCACTTCCAGTTCTGCCCGGATTTCCTCCACCAGGCTGCGGAGGTGAGCAATGAACTGGGCATATTCCGCCTCACTGATCGCCGCCGTCCGATCAGCCATCTGAACACCCACGATCAACTGATGATAGACCTTGCCCGGCATAATGCGCAGCCACTCCCCCGCATCTGCCCGTGTTTCTTTCGTCAAACCGATGCAGTTTATCGGCTTGCTCCCCGCATAACGGCAGCTTTGCAGCAGGGAAAGCAGTTTCTCTCCCCATACCGGCTGATTCGGATACAGTGCAATCCGGTAGTCAATCATCTCGTCCACAGGCAATGCCCGGGAAATGGGTTGGTCATCCGAAAGTGTGTCATCTGCAGGCACATCGGATGCCTCTTCCTGAGCGACCGTGTCCGGCTCCGGCGCGACAGGGGACTCAGCGCCCGACGGCGCGACTGCCTCGCCGGAAGGGGTGACGGAAATACTGTCGGAAGACATCACCAGAACCGGATTCACGGGTACTGGTTCCGTGTCCGCGGATTCGGCCTGCCCGGCATCCTGTGGCGCATCCTGTCCAAGCGCCTGCCCGATTCCGTCCTCTCCGCTTTGCTCTGCACCCAGCACCGGCTCGCGCTTTGTGCCACTTTGTGGCGGCGCATCCACAGGCACCGATTGCATCAAGATGTCTTCCGGCAGATGCGAGAATCCCTGTTCGACACTTTTTCTCGCCCGGTATTCCTGCCATTTGTTGTACGCGACGACAGCAACGATGATCACGACACCAATCGTGATCAGGCTCGCTTGCAGATCGGTCAGCCCCATCATGCTGTCAGCCCCTCTTGAGACAATTCCGCCGCCTCTTCCATATCCACGGCGACAATCCGCGACACGCCCTGTTCCTGCATGGTAACCCCTATCAGTTGCTGCGCCATTTCCATTGCTATTTTATTATGCGAAACGAAAAGAAACTGTGTTTTGTCCGACATGCGCCTGACCATGTTGCAAAAACGCTCTGTGTTGGCATCATCCAGCGGCGCATCTACTTCGTCCAGCAAGCAGAACGGTGCTGGATTCAACTGAAAAAGGGAAAACACCAGCGCGATTGCTGCCAGCGCTTTTTCTCCTCCTGAAAGCAGGTGAATGGTCACATTTTTCTTCCCCGGAGGATGCACCATAATCTGCACCCCTGCATCCAGAATTTCGTCTCCCGTCATGATGAGCGATGCCTGCCCGCCGCCGAACAGTATGGGGAACAATTCCGACAAGTGTCCGTTCACCTGGTCAAAAGTGTTTTGCAGAAGCGCCCGGGATTCGCGGTCAATCTGCCGAATGGCTTCTTCCAGTGTGTGAATCGCGGATGTCACATCGGCATGCTGTTCCTCAAAAAATTGTCTGCGCTGCTGTGATTCGGTCAATTCTTCCGCCGCCGCCAGATTGACCGCGCCCAACCCCACAATGACTGACGCCAGGCGCGCGATTTCCGCCGACAACAACTCTGCGGTCATATCAGGATGCAGGCGGGTAAGCAGCGCGGAGATATCGCTCTCTCCTTCTTCCAGCTTCTGGATATATTGTTCCATGCGGATGCGCGCGGACTGCTCTGCCAGTTGCAAATTGACGATTTTCTCTCTCTGCGGTTGCAACTCCCTTTCCGCCAACAGCCGTTGCTCCTGGGCCTCACGTAACGCCTGACCCGCTTCATCCAGCTTTTGCCGCAACAGCGTCAGGCGATTTTCCTGCGATACGCGCTGATCCAGCAATACCTGCAAATTGTCCCGTGCCACATGGTCATCCAGTTCTTCAAGTGAGAGTCGGCTCTGCCCCATGTCGTCCGACAGTTGTGCCACTTGTTCCCGTGCTGTCCCAATGTGCCTGTCCAGTTCATCCATCCGCTTCTTCTGCGCCTCTTCCTGAAAGGCTATTTCCTGCGCTTTTCTCTCTCCTTCCCGGATGCACTGTTGCAGCGCCTGCCATTTTTCTTCTCTTTCTTCCAGGTCGCCGCGACTTGCCTCTTCCCACAACTGACACTCGGACAACGAGGCATCCAGCGCCTCCATGCGTGCTTCCTCCGAAGCGCACAAGCTGCCCTGTTCCGCTTCCTGTGCCCCGATTTCCGCCAGAAGCAATTCAATCTGGTCCTGCCGATGCAAGAAGTGGTCACGCGATTCGGAAAGCCGCACAACCTGCAGCTGCAAGGTGTGCAGTTCCCGTGTCAGCGCGGTCGCCTGCTGATGCTTTTGCTGCATCTCCCGGTGACACAGGTCAACCTCGGATTCCCGTGCCGACAAGCAAGCCTTCTCCGCTTCCAGGGCGCTCTTTTCTCCCTGTTGCGCCTCTTGCAAGGCTTCTATCTCCTTTTGCCGCACCAGCACCCCTTCTGTTTCCGATTCGGCAGCATAAAAACACACGCTGTGACGATCAACGATGTGCCCTTCCCTTAACACAAAACACGCGCCTTCCGGCAACGCTCGCCGCTGCGCCAGCGCTTCCTTCATGCTGGACGCTGCATAGACGTCGTGCAACCAGTTATGCAACACTGCCGCGCAGAGTTCATCCTGAATGCGGAGAAGCCGGACAAAAGGGGCCCAGCCTGTCTTTTCCGGACTGTTTTTTCCCTCCGGCAGCAGCGCGGGAGGCATTGAGTAGAAACTGATCCGGGCTTTCGGCGGATCGGACGCCAGCGCTTCAGTCCATTCAAGCCGCGACAGATTTCGCGCCTGCGTTCTGCTTCCCAAAAGCGATTCCAGCGCGACTTCCCACCCCTGCTCCACCTGCAATTGGGGAAGCAGCATCTGCAAACCGGACAATTCGTACTCCCGCAGCCACTGGTCAAGCCGTGTGTGGGACAACGCGCTCTCCTGCAACTGCAACAAGGCAGAAAGACGTGCTTCCATATGCACCAGTCCGGCAAGGCGCTGTTCCACCTTTTCCTGCCACACACGCCTGTTTTCTTCCTTGTCCGGGCAGCTATCCTGTAATACTGTCAACGCCGCGTGGCATGCATCCAGCGCTTCTTCCTTTTCCGCATATTCCGCACGCAAGCGGGCAAGCTGCCCCTCGTCCGGCACATCCATCCGGTCTCTTTCCCGCAGCAGGCGTTCTCGCCGCTGCGCCAGCCCGGACAAGGTGGCGGTCGCATTTTGATGGTTGGCAGAGGACAACGCTATTTCCTGCTGTATCTGCATAACCTTGTCGTGCCATTCTGCCCTTTTTTCCTGCGCCTGCCGCCACGCCTTTTCTACATCGGGTAGCTCAACGAGCCATTGCGCCACTTCTTCCCGTGCCACGCCTCCCTGGTCCAGCAATGCGACTTGCCGGGCACGGGCACGTACCAATTCTTCCTGGCTGTCCGCCTCCTGCTGCTGCCACTGCTCTTGCTGCCGAATACAGATATCTATCTGCGCCTGGATGCGCTGACGCGACTCCATAACATGGCGAATTTCCGCTTCCACGCCCCCGATACCGGCATTAGTCTGATACAGCGCCCCTTGCGCCGCGTGCAACTCGTCTCCCGCGCTCGCGTGAGACTGTCTCAGGGATTCAATCAGATTGTCGTACCGCAGCACATCGGCGCTGTTTTTTTCCAGCGCTCCCTTGGCTTCCCGCGTCTGCGCCCCCAGCAGGATGTATTCCTGCTCCGCCTTTTGTTTTTCCAGCAGCCAAAGCAATTCCTGCTTCTCCGCCTGCTCCTTTTGCTGGGAGAGGTAACGTGCCGCGATGGCGGCCTGCTCTTCCAGCCGGCCCACATGCTGATTTATTTCACGGAGAATATCTTCTACCCGAACCAGGTTTTCCCGCGTGTCGTGCAGGCGATTTTCAGTTTCCCGCCGACGCTCCCTGTACCGCGACACGCCTGCGGCTTCTTCCAGAAAAACCCGCAATTCTTCCGGGCGCGCCTCTATGATGCGGGCTATCATGCCCTGACCGATGATGGCGTACGCGCGCGGCCCCAAACCAGTACCCATGAAAATATCGCGCACATCACGGCGGCGGACTGTCATGCTGTTAACGTGGTAGGATGCGTTGCCATCCCGGGTCAGCACCCGCCGTACAGCCAATTCACCATACTTTCCCCACTGCCCTCCGGCGCGCCCTTCCGCGTTATCGAAAGCCAGTTCGACCGATGCCCTTCCAGAAGGATTTCGTTGTGCCGTTCCATTAAAAATCACATCACGCATGGATTCTCCGCGCAGTTCGGAGGCGCGTGACTCACCCAGGACCCAACGCACAGCATCCATGATATTGGACTTGCCGCAACCATTGGGCCCAACGATTCCCACGAGTTGTCCCCGCACCTGGATGCTGGTAGGGTCAACAAACGACTTGAATCCGGACAGTCGGATGGCGGTCAGCCTCATGGTTCGATACCACAGGATTTAAAGGAGCCCATCATACCATTTGGCCTGCCCGGCATGAAGGAGAAATGTGCTACAATGACAGCCGTGTCGGTTTGGCAATCCGTTTCGTCTGTGCGGGAGTCATGACATCATGAAAGAAGAAATCGCAACATTGGGTGGGGGGTGCTTCTGGTGTGTGGAAGCCGTTTTTCGCTACACCAAGGGCGTTATATCCACCGTTTCAGGCTATGCGGGCGGGCATGTCTCGAACCCGACCTACGGCGATGTATGCGGCGGCAAGACAGGGCATGCCGAAGTGGTGCAGATGACGTTCGACAGCGACAGTGTGTCGTACCTCGACCTGCTGGAGGTATTCTTCGCCACGCACGACCCTACCACGCTCAACCGACAGGGGAGCGATGTAGGACCGCAATACCGTTCCGTTGTTTTTTTTCATTCGCCTGAGCAGGAAAAGAGCGCCCGGACACTGATTGCGGAACTGGAGAGGGTGACCCGAAAGCACCTCGTTACAGAGGTCATCCCCTTTTCCACGTTCTACCCCGCCGACGACAACCACCAGAATTATTTCAACACGCACCGCGACCAGCCATACTGTACGCTTGTGGTCGCGCCAAAGATACAGCAGCTTCCCAGACGATACCTGAAGTAGCCAGAGGAGGCCCGCCAGCCGATCCGCGCGCACCCAAGGGAACGCGGCAGCTATGCCGTACCGTACATGTAGCGCCGCGACATGGGGAGCAGCGGATTTGTCCTGCCGGACCGGGTGCAAACGACCTGAAAAACGCTGACCCTGTCCACGGAAAAGGCGTACGCACAACCAGCGAGATAAACACGCCAAATGCGGTAACGCCTCTCGTCCGTCAGTGTCCTGATTTTCGCCGCGCTGTTTTCGAAGTTTTCCGCCCAGAGCGCACAGGTTCTGGCGTAATGGTGACGCAAGTTCTCTACGTCCAGCGCTTCAAGCCCCCCTTCCTGCATGTCTTTAAGCACCTTGCCGATGTGGGGAAGCTCGCCGTGAGGGAAAACATACTTCTCAATGAATTCTCCGCCACCAAACGGCGTCGCATTGCTGTCGTGATCGCACGAGGTGATGCCGTGGTTCATGGCAATCCCGTCGTCCGCCAACAAGTCGTGTATGATGCGGAAGTAGTGCGTGAGATAACGAAGCCCGACGTGCTCGAACATGCCGACGCTGGTAATGCGGTCAAATTTTTCCGTGATGTCCCGGTAGTCCTGTATGCGGATTTCGACCCTGTCTGCCAACCCGGCTGCTTTCACTCGCTCTTTTGCCAACTGGTACTGATTTTCCGAAAGGGTGATTCCCACACAGTTCGCCCCGAATTTTTCCGCGGCACGCATGACAAGCCCTCCCCATCCGCAACCAATGTCCAGCAGACGGTCTCCGGGACGGACGCGGATTTTCGTCAGGATATGGTCTATTTTCTTCAGCTGCGCGGTGGCGAGGTCTTCATCCCCATTTTCGAAGTAGGCACAGGAATACACCATCCGCGGGTCAAGCCAAGCCTGATAAAACTCGTTGGAGACATCGTAGTGGTAGTGGATGGCTTCCTTGTCCACCTTCCTGTTATGGAAGCCACCAAAATACCGCCTGAAACGGGACGCCCTGTACGATGCCGCGTTATCGGACGTGCGCGCCAGCGCATTCGCCACGTCTATCATGTCTTTCAGGCTGCCATCTACCTGAATTTTACCCTCAACGTAAGCGGCACCCAGATTATCCAGCGAGGGATTGAGCAGACAACTGAGCGAACCCAACGCGGGAAAGCGAATGGTCACACGTGCTTCCTCGTCACCCAGGTGGAATGTTTGACCATTCCACAACTCTATCTTGAGGGGCAGAGAGGAGTGTTTTTTGAACTGATTCACCCAACTGACAAGTCTCTTTTCCCAGAACACGCCCATTCTCCTTCTGTTACTGAAAAACAACCGATGCTCACCACTAACGTATCGGAACATGTTACCTGAAGTCCCTTATCGTGTCCAACGAAAAGTCGGTGAAAAATTTCCCTGGAACCAGCGGGAAAACCGCCCGGACGGGGGATCGCGCTGTTTACCCGGAAGCAGCGGCGCCGCACAGGGCCTCTTCCACAATCTCACACAGAATGTGGCCCAGCATGATGTGCATTTCCTGAATCCGGGGAGTATGGGAAGAGGGAACCGCAATCAGGATATCGGCTCGCGACATGGCTCGACCCTGCGCGCCAGTGAGACCGATTGTGCGGATATCCATTGTCTCCGCCGTCTCAAATGCCTTGATAACATTGCGGCTGTTGCCGCTGGTTGACAAGCCCACCAGCACATCTCCCGGACGACCATGCGCCATGACCTGCCTGACGAAAACATTTTCAAAACCGTAATCATTGCCAACGGCGGTCAGGGCGGAGGTATCACAATGCAGTGCCTGTGCATCCAGCGGGCGGCGGTCAAAAAGAAAACGCCCCGTGAATTCCGCCGCCAGATGCTGCGCATCCGCCGCAGACCCTCCGTTGCCGCAAAACAGTACCCGCCCCCCTTTTTTCAGCGCGTCTGTCACCAACTCCGCCGCCTGCACCACTGCATCGGCGAGGGGCGGCATTTTCGCCAGCACCGCACCGTGCTGCTCTATCACATCCAGATATTTACTTCGCATGATGCCCGTGCTCCCGCAATGATTCTGCCGCCGCCCTTGACCCGCGCCAGTGTATCATGCCGCCCGTTTCCATGCCATTGGCATGGTCTTCCGTTCCCGGCCCGTGATTTTCCCGCCGTCGCGCGCACAAACCCCGCTTCGCGGCACATTGACAGGCGTTGTATTCCGCACGCGCCGCAGCACCTTGCACACCGGACAACGAGATAACAAGTGCTTTGAATATGTCCCCGTTAGGCTTTATAGTATGCGGATTGGATATGTTCAGCTACACGGAGGTGACAGAAGAGATGGATATTGTCAAAACGTCTTTCAGCGGAAATCTGGTTATCGTTGGATTCGGGACTATCGCACAGGCGGTACTGCCTTTGCTGCAAGAGCACCTGGATATGCCGCAGGGCAATGTGACGGTTGTTTCTCCCCATGCGAACCGGCGCGTCATTCACGCACTGGGAATCAAGCTGATTGACGTGGCACTTACCCCATCCAACTACGAGGAAACCCTGCGTCCCCTGCTGAAAAAAGGCGATTTCCTGCTCAATCTGTCTGTCAGCGTATCCAGTTTCGCCCTTATCCAGCTTTGTGCGAAAGAGGGCGCGCTCTACCTGGATACCTCCATCGAACCCTGGGAGGGCGGATATACGGATGTCGCCCTGTCTGTTGCTGATCGCTCCAATTACGCGCTGCGTGAGCAGGTGCTGGACTTTGGCAGGAAAAACCGAAACGCGCCCACCGCAATCGTATGCCAGGGCGCCAATCCGGGTGTTATCTCCGCTCTGGCGAAACAGGGATTGCTCGTCATGGCGGAAAAATGCGGACTGTCCGTCTCTCCCGCAAGCAGGGAAGAGTGGGCTGATCTCGCCTGCCGCCTCAATATCCGCACCATACAAGTTGCCGAATACGATTCGCAGGTCATCAACCGAAACAAGCGGATAGGGGAATTCATCAACACCTGGTCTGTTGACGGCTTGATCAGCGAATCCCTGCAACCGGCCGAACTGGGATGGGGAAGCCACGAGAAGACATTGCCGCTTGACGCCACAACCCATGCCAGCGGGTGTCAGTCCGCTATCATGCTGAACGCCCCCGGCGCCAGCGTCCACGTGCGGGGATGGACGCCGCTGGGCCCCTATATCGGATTTATGATCACGCACAACGAATCCATCTCCATCGCGGATTATCTGACAATACGCGACGGCGACACGGTACGGTACCGACCCACCGTGTTCTATGCCTACCGCCCCAGTGACGCAACCGTCCTTTCCCTGCATGAGATGGCGGGCCACTGTTGGCGGACGCCTCCCATCCAGACAACGGTATCCGATGAAATCACGAGCGGAGAAGATGTGTTGGGCGTCTTGCTGCTCGGCAATCCGGGGGGAGCGCTTTGGTACGGGTCGCGCATGTCGGTTGAGAAAGCCCGCAGACTGGCACCCTACAATAACGCAACCAGCATTCAGGTCGCCGCCGGGGTACTCTCAGGAATGTTGTATGCGATAGAACATCCCGCATTGGGCGTGATTGAGCCGGACGACGTGGACCACCAGTTCATGCTGCGGGTTGCCGCCCCCTATCTGGGCATCATCACGGGAGAATACAGCGACTGGAGCCCCGTGCAACACCGCAACTGGCCCATGGCGGAGCAAGTTGACCTGGACGATCCCTGGCAGTTTTCCAATTTCCGCGCCAGCTAAGCCCGTCCGTCGGCACCCGGAATGGCGTCCATGACCGAAGATACGGGGCAAGTGCCGCCGTACCGGCACACATTGGCAACTTACCGGTTGGCGGTTGACGTGCCGGAAAGAATGGCGCTGCCCGTCACGTCCCAGTGGAAGCGATAACGGTTTTCACCGTAGATGACATCGTCAATGGTCGCGCCAGTCATAATGAGCGTCGGCGCGTTAATCAGCCTGATGTTGCCCGGTTCGCCATCGAACCGGAGTGTCGTCCGGCTGCCCGCCAGACCCACTGTGCCGGTTGCGGTCAGTACCGGTGACGCTGCCCGGCTTTGATCCCGATGAACGTGAACTGGTCAAAACCGCGAACATCTTTGATGCCGCCCTCCCCCGCCTGCCTGAAGTCGTCAAAGGTCAAAGTGTTACCGGAAACGGTACCGCCCCCCGCACCCCCCAGTACGTCGGTTTTGCGTTCGAAAAGAGTCTGCCCGGAAAGGGTGACCGCATTGCCCGTTGCGCTGGTTGCACTCCAACCGCCGATGATGTCTGCACCAACAACAGTATTTTTAAACAACAGGGTGTTACCGTTAGCGCCGCCGCTCACACTTGCCCCGCCGTAAACCGCCATGTTGACACGCCCACTCGTCACGGCAACGATATTCTGGTCGGCACTGCCTTCCGCACTCGTGCCGCCATAAATCTCTTCGCCGATGTGACCGCCCGCTACGGTAACCGTGTTGCCAACGGCATCGCCTTTCGCGCTCACGCCACCTGAAACAATAACATCACTGCCGCTGCCACCGGTTATGGTGACCGTGTTGCCCGAAACATGACCGTGCAGGCTTTGACCGCCGGAAATAATCCCGTTGATGACCCCATCTGTCACGGTCACGGTGTTGCCAGTGACAAGACCGATTCCCCGCGACATGCCGCCGAACAAAACGACAAGTCCCTTCCTCCCATGCGCTCCACCCGCAACGTTGACCGCGTTGCCCGAAACCTCGCCCGTTCCCGCCAAATCCCAGTCCACGCCGCCGACAACATAAATGTTGCCACCCGGCTTACCCGCAATCTCGCCATCACGGAGGGTTAGCGTATTGCCCTGCAAAGAAACACTATTCGGATCGCCGGGCATTGACAGGGGAACATAAACAACAGCGCCGTTCACAAAGAGGCCACCGGCAACAATCTGATTGCTGTCAAAATCGGGGCTGGCAACCACATTGACGGTGTTGTCAGTCGCATCAGCGGGAAGCGTGATATGACCCGCCAACATACCGCCGACAAAAGCAGTGCCCGCCAGCATGGCAGCGACCATTCAGCGTCCCCTGCCGATGCAGAACAAGGTTTCACGAAAGGATGTCATGGCGAACTCCTCAATCTGTTGGGTGAAAAAAGGGGTGCGTACCCGCAGCTTACTGGTTGATGGGTGAGGTGCCGGAAAGGACGGCGCTGCCCGTCGTGTCCCAGTGAAAGCGATAGCGGTTTTCACCGTAAATGACATCGTCAATGGTCGCGCCAGTCATAATGAACTTCGGCGCGTCAATCAGCCTGACGTTAGCCGGTTCGCCGTCAAACCGGAGTGTCGTCCGGCTGCCTGCCAGATCTACTGTGCCAGTTGCGGTCAGTACCGGTGCACGCTGCCCGGCCGTTATCCCGATGAAACTGAGTTTGTCAAAACCATGAACATCTTTGACACCACCTTCCCCCGTCTGCCTGAAACGGTCAAGGGTCAAAGCGTTGCCGGAAACGGTACCGCCCCCCGCACCCCCCAGTACGTCGGTTTTACTGGTGAAGAGAGTCTGCCCGGAAAGGGTAACAACGTTGCCCATTGCGCTGGTCGCACCCCAACCGCCGGTAATGGTCGTACCGACAGCGGCATTTTTGAGTGACAGGACGTTGCCGTTGGCGCTGCCACGTGGACTATTACCGCCAAAGAGCGTCCCGTTGACGGCGCCATCCGTCACGGTAACCGTATTGCCGTTGGCATTGCCTCCTGTGCTGTAGCCGCCGAAAACAGTTTCGTTGACGGCGCCCCCCTTCACGGTAACCACGTTATCATTGGTACTGCCTTCCGAACTCGTCCCTCCCGAAATAAACCCGCCTTCGCCGATAGTGGCGTTGATTGCGGTAATCATGTTCCGGCTGGCACTGCCCCGCGAACTCTGACCGCTTGAGATGCCTCCATTGATGCGAGTATCTGCCACGTGAACGGTGTTGTTGTCCGCATTGCCACGCGGCGCATAACCACCGAAAACAGTCCCGTTGATGCCGCCACCCGTCATGGTAACCCTGTTGCCGCTGGCATTGCCAATCCAACTCCGGCTGCCATACACAGTCCCGCGAATATTGCTATCCGTCACATTGACCATGCTGTCGTCTGCATTGCCTTTCGCAGTCGCACTGCCGTAAATGATCCCGCTGATAGTGGTGCTGATCGCGGTAACCCTGTTCCGACCAGCGATGCCCCGCGGACTGTAACCGCCGTAAACCATCCCGCTGACGTCGCCACCTGTCACGGTAACGGTATTGCCAACGACAGGGCCGATTCCCCGCGACATGCCGCCGAACAGAATCACTATCCCCGTTTTCCCGTGCATTCCCCCCGCAACATTGAGCGTGTTGCCCAAAACCTCAGCCGTTCCGGTCAAACCCCAGTCCCCGCCGCCCACAACGTGAGTGGCCCCATCCGGGCTACTCACAATATTGCCGTCGCGGACGGTCACCACATTGCCCCGTAAGGAAACGCTATTCGGGTCGCCGGGCGTTGACAGGGGAGCGTAAACAATATCGCCGTCCGCAAAGGGATCACCGGCAGTAATCTGACTATCGTCAAAACCGGAACGGGCAACCACTTTCACGGTATTGCCGCTCGCATCAGCGGGAAACGTCATGTTACCCGCCAGCGCGCTGCCAACAAAGACAGCGCCCGCCAGCAGGGCGATGACCGTCTGGCGTCCCTTGCCGGTGCCGGATGAAACGTTGTGAGGGAATGGTTTTCTCATGGCAGGCTCTCCAATCTGTCGGGTGAAAAAATTACGGTTCGACCGCTTACCGATTGACGGGTGAGGTGCCGGAAAGAACGGCGCTGCCCGTCGCATCCCAACTGAAGCGATAGCGACTTTCATCGTAAAGCACGTCGTCAATGGTCGCACTGCTCATGATGAACTTCGGCGCGTTAATCAGTCTGACATTGCCCGGTTCGCCGTCGAAGCGGAGTGTCGTCCGGCTGCCCGCCAGATCCACTGTACCGGTTGCGGTCAGTACCGGCACACTCTGCCCGGCCTTGATCCCGGCGAACGTGAGTTTGTCAAAACCGCGAATACCTTTGACGGCACCCTCCCCCGCCTGCCTGAAGCCATCAAGGGTCAGGGTGTTGCCGGAAACGGTGCCGCCGCCTGTACCGCCCAGTATGCCGGTTTCATTGGTGAAGCGAACTTGCCCGGAAAGGGTAACGGTGTTGCCCGTTGCGCTGATTGCACTCCCGCCGCCGATAATGACCGCGTCGCTGACAGTGGCATTTTTGAGTGACAGCGCATTGTTGTTGGCACTGCCACGCGGCGCATAACCACCGAAAACGACCCTGCCGATGGCGGCATCCGTCACGGTAATCGTATTGCCGTTGGCATTGCCACGCGGACTGTAACCGCCACCGTAGAACATTCCGCCGATGCTGCCCCCCGTCACAGTAATCGTGTTGTCGTCAGCATCGCCTCCCTCACCCACGCCACCGTAAACAGCTCCGCTGATGGTGGCGCGGACGATGCCAACCTTGTTGTGGCTGGCACTGCCACGCGGGCTATAGCCGCCGAAAACCGTCCCGTTGACGCTGCCATCTGTCACAGTAACCGTATTGCTGACAACAGAGCCATTCCCCCGTGAAATGCCGCCGTACAGATATACCTTCCCCTTTCTCCCATGCGTCCCGCCCACAACATTGACTGCGTTGCCTGACACCTCGCCCGTTCCCGCCAAATCCTTGTCCACGCCGCCAACAACAGAGGTCACGCTTCCTGCCGATTCGCCCGCAATGTCGCCATCGCGAACGGTTACCGTGTTGCCTCGCAAGGAAACGCTATTCGGGTCGCCCGGCGTTGACAAGGGAGCGTACACAACACCGGGGCGGATGAATGCGTCAACGGTGTTGCCAGCCGCATCGGCAGGAAGCGTAATATCGCGCGCCAGCGCACCACCGGCAAAGGCAATACCCGCGAGAACGGCAACGACCACCTCGCGCCCCCTTCCGATACCGGATGAAACTTTTCGGGAGAATGGCTTTTTCACAACAGGTTCCTCTGTCAGTGGACCGGGAAGTCAGACAAGGCGGGCGACGAGCAGGGCGCCCGGCATATGCCTTTTAATTTTCAGGGCGGCGGCAGTGCGCCCTGACGATTGTCCCGAGCGGGTGATACCGACGTACCGGCACCTTGTGCCGGAGGCGCGGCAGCGCGAGGTTTTGCCTGTTCGTCCAGCATCTGTTTGTACGCCAGCAGACGCGCCCTGGCTTCTTCATCGCCCATTCCCGCTGCTTTCTGATACCAGCGCAAAGCCGCACTCATGCTGGGACGAACACCCTTGCCGTACTCATACAGCGTACCGATACGGTACGTGGCAGGAGCATATCCCTGACCAGACGCCCACATGTAGAGCGTCCTTGCCTGATACATGTCTTTTTTCAGCCCTCTCGCTCCGTCTTCGTACAGCCGTCCCAGTTCATATTGCGCGGGCGGAAACTGCTTTTTCGATGCCTTGACCAGGTATTCCATGGAAACGCTCTCGTTCTGCGCGCCGCCTTCTCCCTTTCGGGTCATATCCGACAGAACATACATGGCGGGTGCATGCGCTTGCTGCGCCGACTTGCTGCACCAGCCGAAAGCCAGCGTGCTATCCTGGGCCACCCCATCGCCTTTCCGGTACGACTGGCACAGGTTGTACTGCGCGACCGGATCCCCCGCATTGGCGCGGCCGATGGTGTCCGCCGGCTGGACAGGCAGCGCGGACGGCGCGCCCGCTTCCGCCGCAACGCACAGCGGCACAAGCAGGGCAAGCAAGCCTCCACCATATCCGCACAGCGTGGCAAATGGACTGCGTGTGGTTGTATGCGTCATGGACTGTCCTCCTTTGTGTGTCAGATTCTCACTTTGCCGGTACGGATGCGGTGTTCCGGTTTTGCGGCGGCGGCACCGCGTTATTCCGCGCATCACATCCGTGCGGCCATTTTGCCAGCTTGTCTTCCGCAGACGCAATCCCGCTGTCCAGCGCCCTCTTGTACCACCGGCACGCCTGACGGGCACTCACCGGCCCCCCAATGCCGTTTTCACTCATTTCCGCCAACGCATACTGCGCCTTTCCTATTCCTTGCCCGGCGGCTTTCTCAAACCAGCGCCGGGCGAGTACATCGTCTTGTTTCACTCCTTTGCCATGCCGGTAAAGCTCTGCCAGACTGAACTGCGCCTGCGGCTCTCCCTGCCCTGCCGCCTTTTCGAACCAGTATCGCGCCTTTGTCTCGTCCCGCGTCACTCCAACGCCACTGGCATAATACCGTCCCAGCACGGTCTGGGAAAGGACATTTCCCTGGCGGGCCGCCTTTTCATACCAGACGAAGGCGGTGCGATAGTTCTGCCGGACGCCCTCACCCTTTTCGTGCAACATGGCATAGTTAAACTGGGCCGATACGTCTCCCTGCTGCGCCGCGCGGTGAAACCAGTGCGCCGCCTGGGGCAGACTTTTTTCCACCCCCTTGCCAAGCAGGTACATGGTCCCCAGATTGAAGCGGGCGATGGCATCTCCCTGCTGCGCCGCACGCGTCATCCATTCGCGAGCCTTCGGCAAATCGGCAGGTACCTGCTTGCCCGCGTAGTACAAGGTAGCCAGATTGCGCATGGCAACCACATTCCCTCCTCTGGCGGATCGCTCGTACCAGTATAATGCCTGCCGGGCATCCTGACGAACGCCGCTGCCATTCTGATACAGCACCGCCAGATTGTTTTGCGCGGAAAGGTGTCCCGCTTCCGCCGCCAGACGATACCAGTACCCCGCCACGGCGGCATCCTGTCGCGCGCCCGCGCCGGATTCAAAGGCATTACCCAACGCGAACTGCGCGTCGTTATCCCCTTTTTCCGCCGCGCGACGGAACCAGACAAGCGCCCGGCTTTCGTTTTTTTCAACGCCCAGCCCTTGCGTGTACATGAAGCCCAGACGGAATTCGGCGCGTGTGTCACCCGCGTTGGCGGCCTTTTGTATGAGAGGGCGCGCTCGGGCATAATCCTGCCGGTGATAGTACCGCATTCCTTTCGTCAGGTCATCGTCCCCCGCCATCGCGCCGAAAGCGGCAAGCCCGCAAAGCATGAAGAGAAGCGGGCGGATCTGGAATAGAAAAGCCGTGTGTGCCATGCCAACCTGTTTTTCTGTGCCGCGCGGGCTTTCGGAACACAACGCGTTCCCGCGCAACGCATGGATGTACGCTGGTGTATTGAGAGTATAATGATGGCGGAATATTGGCCTTATGACAACCGCCGCGCGGGCGGTGCCGGGGCTAACGTGGAGAAAAGAATGCCACAGGATCATGCTGACAATTCGTACCTGTTTGCAGGAAACGCGCCCTATGTGGAGGAGTTGTACGAGGCTTTTCTGGATGATCCCGCCTCCGTCCCCGACAACTGGCGCACCTATTTCAACGCTATGCAGAATGTGCCCGCCACCGATGGCAGCGCCCGGGCAGATATTCCTCATGCCCCCATCATCGCAGCATTCGAGGAGCGGGCAAGGCAGCCTTACCGTGCCCTGCGCCCTTCCGTCAGCCCGGAATTGGAGCGCAAGCGGATTGCGGCGCAGCAGATGACTTCGGCGTACCGTTTTCTGGGGACACACTGGGCAAACCTGGATCCGTTGCAGCGACGATCCCGTCTGCACATTCCCGAGCTGGACCCCGCCTTTTACGGTTTTACCGATGCGGATATGGACCTGACGTTCAATATCAGCAATACCTACTTCGGCGTGGAGACGGCTTCCCTGCGCGACCTGCTGCACATGCTCCGCCATACTTACTGCCGGACCATCGGTGCCGAATTCATGTACCTTTCCGACCACGCGCAGAAGCGGTGGATGCAGGAACGCCTTGAATCCATCCAGGCCATGCCTGATTTTACGCCGGAAAGGAAACGGCACATTCTGGGAATGCTGACCGCTGCCGAGGGACTGGAGCGCTATTTGCACACCCGCTATGTCGGGCAGCGGCGGTTTTCCATTGAGGGAAGCGAGAGTTTTCTGGTTGCCCTGGACGAGGCCCTCCAGCACGCGGGAGAATGCGGCATACAGGAAATTGTTTTGGGTATGGCGCACCGGGGGCGCTTGAATGTGCTGGTCAATGTCATGGGCAGGATGCTGGACGACTTGTTCGCGCCGGAGGAAGAGGCGCAAAGGGCACGTTCGGGAGATGTGAAGTACCATCTGGGGTTTGTGCGGGATATTTCCACGCAGGGCGGGCCCGTGCATTTGTCCATGGCGTTCAATCCCTCGCATCTGGAAGTGGTTAATCCCGTGGCGGAAGGTTCTGCCAAAGCCCGCATGAAACTTCGGGGCGACGAAGACGGTTCACAGGTTCTGCCCATCCTGGTGCACGGCGACGCCTCTTTCATCGGGCAGGGCGTGGTCATGGAAACCCTGAACCTGGCGCAGACCCGCGGCTATACCACAGGCGGGACGCTCCATATCGTGATAAACAACCAGATCGGATTCACGACGTCAGACCCCAGAGATTCCCGTTCCTCCTTCTACTGTACCGATGTGGTTAAAATGATTGAAGCGCCTATCCTGCATGTCAACGGCGACTACCCCGAAGCGGTGGCGCTGGCGGTGCAAATCGCGCTGGATTTTCGCATGGAATTCCGAAAGGATGTGGTGGTGGATGTCGTATGCTACCGCCGACTGGGGCATAACGAGCAGGACACCCCTGCCATGACGCAACCCTTGATGTACCGGAAGATAGATGCGCATCCCGGCGTCCGTCACCTGTACGTTCAGCGGCTGATTTCGCAAGGGGTAATCACGGAAAAGGCAGCGCACACCATGGCGGAGGAATACCGGGCGCGAATGAATGCCGGTATTCCCGTCATTGACCCGGTTATCACGAATGTCAGCAAGACCTTTTCGGCGTGGCAGCCCTTTTTGAATGCCAAGGGAGACGGTCAGGCGGATACGGCCCTGCCCATCCAGGAATTGCGGCGGCTGGCAGAGCGCATTACCGTAACGCCGGAAGATATCAAGCTGCACCCGCTGGTGGAACGCGTCCTGCACGACCGCGCCGCGATGGGACGGGGAGAAATGCCGGTGGACTGGGGAATGGGAGAGCATCTGGCGTTTGCCTCTCTCCTGTCAGCGGGATTTCCGGTACGCCTGTCCGGGCAGGATTCCGGACGGGGAACGTTTGTACACCGGCACGCCGTGATACACGACCAGAATCGGGAAGATTGGGGCGTTGGCACCTACACCCCGTTATCCCACATCAACCGTGACCAGGCGGAATTTACCGTTATTGATTCCGTCCTCTCTGAGGAGGCCGTGCTGGGTTTCGAGTACGGGTATTCCACGGCCGCTCCCAGTACACTGACCATATGGGAAGCCCAGTTTGGCGATTTCGCCAATGGCGCACAAGTCGTGATTGACCAGTTCATCTGCTCTGGGGAAGAGAAGTGGGGGCGGGTATCCGGCCTGGTTATGCTGCTGCCGCACGGCTACGAGGGGCAAGGGCCAGAGCATTCTTCCGCCCGCATTGAACGCTATCTGCAACTGTGCGCCAACGACAATATCGAGGTGGTGCAGCCGACCACCGCCGCCCAGATATTCCACCTGCTGCGCCGGCAGATGCTGCGCATGATACGCCGCCCGCTTATCGTGCTGACACCTAAATCACTCCTGCGCCACAAGTCGGCGGCTTCCTCGCTGAAGGACCTGGCGACCGGGCATTTTATGCCGCTCATCGGCGAGATGGACAACCGCATACGCCCTGCACGGGTCAAGCGGGTTTTGCTGTGTTCCGGCAAGGTCTATTACGACATCATCAATACCCGTACCGAACGAAAGAGGAACGATGTCGCCGTTATTCGTATCGAATCGCTTTACCCCTTCCCGGAAGCGCTTCTCGCGGAGGAAATGGCAAAGTATCCCAACGCAACCGAAGTAATGTGGGTGCAGGATGAGCCGGAAAATCAGGGGGCATGGCCGCAAATTCATCTCTGGATACTGAATGCCCTGAAAACACAGAAACTTTCCGTAACAAGCAGGCCGCCCAGTTCCTCACCCGCGGTGGGATACCTGAGCAAGCATTTGGCGCAGCAGGCAGACCTGCTTTCTGCCGCCTTTGCAGGAATGAAACGTACCGTACCAACCAATCGCCCGTCTTCGAACTGACAGACAATTTAACGCGCAGGGAGAATATATGTCCATTCTGGAACTGAAGGTGCCGCAATTGTCCGAATCTGTCACCTCGGCAGCAATACTGGCGTGGCACAAAAAGGCGGGAGACGCCGTCACGCTGGATGAAAACCTGGTAGATATCGAAACAGACAAGGTGGTGCTGGAATTGCCCAGCCCGGCAACCGGTGTGCTGTCCGCTGTGTTGCAGCCCGTTGGCGCCGTAGTCAGAGCAGGAGAGGTCATCGCCACCGTGGATACCGCCGCATCCCCCTCGCAGGAAAAACCGCCCGGGGCGGAAGCACCCTCCCAGGCCGCGCCAGCAAAAGCGGCGGCAACCGCCAGCGTTGCACCCTCTACACCCACCGTTCCTGCCGCCATGACCGCTGCGCCCGTCCCTCGCCCCGCTCCACCGCCGCCGCCCATTCACGAACTGACATTCAGCCAGGACGACCCGCCGCCGGGTATTGTGATGCCTTCGGCGGCAAAGCTGATGGCGGAGCAAGGCATTGCCTATGACGAAGTGACCGGAACCGGCAAGGACGGGCGAATCTTGAAGGAAGATGTTCTGCGCGCCATGGAAATTGGTCCGCATGTCGGTAGCCTGCCCTCCACCCCGCCTTCCCTGGAATCGGTGCCCTATTCACCCCCTTCCAGCTTTGTCCCCGGCGCACCGGGCAGCGGTCGTCCCGAAAACCGCGTTCCCATGAGCCGTCTGCGCGCACGGATTGCAGAGCGCCTGATACAATCCCAACTGACCAACGCCACGCTGACCACATTTAATGAAGTCAACATGCAGCCGGTGCTGGATATCCGCCGCAAATTTGGACACTCTTTCGAGGAAGAACACGGTGCGCGCCTCGGATTGATGTCTTTTTTCATGAAAGCGGCCGTGGCAGCACTCAAGAGATTCCCTGTTGTCAACGCATCCATTGACGGTAACGATATTGTCTACCACGGCTATTTCGACATTGGCATTGCCATCAGTTCGCCGCGCGGGCTGGTCGTCCCCATCATGCGGGATGTGGACTTGATGTCCATCGCCGACATCGAGAAAAAAATTGCCGAATTCAGCCTGCGCGCCAGAGAGGGACAACTGACCTTAAACGACCTGACCGGCGGCACTTTTTCCATTTCAAACGGCGGCGTGTTCGGTTCCATGATGTCCACACCCATCATCAATCCGCCGCAAGCCGCCATCCTGGGCATCCACGCCACCCGTGAGCGCCCCGTGGCAGAGGACGGGCAGGTTGTGATACGCCCCATGAACTACCTGGCGCTTTCCTACGACCACCGGCTCATTGACGGGAGTGAAGCCGTGCAAACGCTGGTCACCATCAAGGAAAACCTGGAAGACCCGTCCAGATTGTTGCTGGACCTGTAGGAAATCAATAACCGGCAGCAGCCGAAGCGGAGAGAAACACAATGCGGATAACGGTGGATGTGGGAGTGATTGGCGCCGGACCCGGGGGGTATATTGCCGCCATCCGGGCAGCGCAACTGGGGTTGCGCGTGGTGTGCATGGACAACTGGGCCGATGTGACCGGCGCACCCGCGCCGGGCGGTACCTGCGGCAACGTGGGGTGTATTCCCTCAAAAGCCCTGCTGGAATCTTCCGCCCACTTCGAGATGGTCAAACAAGATGTCGCCGTACACGGTATTGAGGTCAAGGGCGCCACCTTAAACCTGAACCAGATGCTGACCCGGAAGGACGGCATTGTTCGCGACAACAACAAGGGTATTCTCTTTTTGTTCCGAAAAAACGGCGTCAGTTTCTATCACGGTACCGCCTCGTTCATGCGGCGTTCCGACGCGGGCTACGACATTCGGGTATCGGGCAGGGAAGGTCATGTGCTGACCTGCCGCCACATTGTTATCGCTACCGGTTCTTCGCCCCGCGCCCTGCCGGACACTCCCTTTGACGAGAAACGCATCCTTTCCAACGTCGGCGCGCTGGCAATGGAATCCATCCCGCGCAGGCTGGGGATTATCGGCGCGGGAGTAATCGGTCTGGAACTGGGTTCCGTCTGGCGCAGACTGGGCGCCCAGGTCACCATTCTTGAATCCCAGCCCGCCATTTTGTCTTTCGCAGACAGGCAAATTGCCGCACTGGCCGAAAAGGCGTTCCGAACGCAAGGACTTTCCATCCACACGGGCGTTTCCATCAACAAGGTGACGACTTCCGCATCGCAGGTTTCGGTCGAATATACAGATACGGACGCTACCACGCAAAGGAGTCATTTCGACCGCCTGATTGTCGCCATCGGACGCACCCCCCACACGGCAGAACTGGCTCACGACAAGGTGGGGCTGCAACTGGATGAGCGGGGCTTTATTGTGGTGGATGAACAATGCCGGACCAACCTGCCCAATGTGTGGGCGGTGGGCGATGTGGTACGGGGCCCCATGCTGGCACACAAGGCCGAAGAGGAAGGGCTTGCCGTTGCCGAACGAATAGCGGGGCGCTTTGCCCAAGTGGACTACGGCACGCTTCCTTATGTACTTTACACCCGCCCGGAAATGGCCTGGGCGGGTAAAACGGAACAGGAACTGGAAGCGGAAGGCCGGGAGTATCGTGCGGGGTGCTTCCCTTTCAGCGCCAACGGACGGGCAAGGGCCATGAGTGAAACGGAAGGGATAGTCAAGGTACTGGCAGATGCCAAAACCGATACGGTGCTGGGCGTGCACATGATTGGTCCCGTGGTTTCCGAACTGATTGGCGAAGTGGTTCTTGCCATGTCATTTAAGGCATCGTCCGAAGACATCGCCCAGGTGTGCCACGCGCACCCGACCTTGTCCGAAGCCTTGCGGGAAGCGGCACTGGGTGTCAACAGCCGCTCGTTGAACAGCTAGCGCAAGCGCCATGTTTCCCGCGTACAGGCAATCTGCCACCCTTCTACTGCTTGCCGGATTCCTTCTGTCCGGCTGTGTGCTCGCCCCGCCCGATGCGGAAGGCCCTGTGTCAGAGAGCGTTAACACCATCCTGCGCACCTATCCCGCAGGCAGCATTGATTCTGTCCCAAAGGCGCGGGAAGCCCAGAAGGCAGTGGATAAGGAAAAGCAGGCGCTGGATCGCCGTTTCGGCGTGGAAATGGACGCGTGTACCGCGCGCTTCCTGGTTAACTGGTGCTATGACGAAGTCACCCTGCGCGACCGGCGCGACCGCAGCGCGTTAAGACCCCTGTCGGTAGAAGCAGACCGCTTTATGCGCCAAGACAAGGTAAGACAGCGGGATGCAGCGCTGGTGGACAGGCAGCAAAAAGAAGCCGTCAAAAAGGGAGAAAGGGATGCTTCGCGGGAGAAGTACGAGAAAAAGGAGAGCCAATATATCACGCCGACAGATTCGCAGAAATCCGCCTCGCCGGAATCCGGCTATGTCCAAAAGGTAGCGCCGGGCGAGTCCGGTCCGCCCGTACTGAAGGAGGGCGCGTACACCACCGGCACACCTAGCCAGCCCAAAGAAGGTGCTGATGGCAGCCTGACGCCTGAAAAACGGGCGAGCCAGGTGCGGAAACTGGAAAAGAAGCAACTGGAATCGGCACGCAAGCTGGAAAACGTGGAAAAGAAAAAGGAAAGAACACAGGAAAAGCGCGAAAAGAAAGCGGAAAAAGCCGCCAAGGAAGAAGCGCGGCGCGCCAACGAGCGACCAATTCCCCAATAATGAGTGGGCTTATGCCAAAGTCCATACGCACTCCCACGAGAGAACCGTGCCGCTACAGGATGGAAGTTCGATCTCCTTGCTGGCTTACAAGTCCCGCTACGTGCGGGGCTTTGCTTTTTCAGCATCCAACCTGCCTGGTTGTTTTGTCACCTTCATCGCTGAACAGAAAGGGGGGTGTGGTGCGGCATCAATCGTTGTCTTTTTGTTTCATTTAAGATACAGTCATTCTCATGAAGTACAAACTTGAACAAACGGCTCTTTTCGAAAGTTGGCTGGAATCGCTTGACACGAGCAATCTGCATCGCGTTATCTCCAGGCTGGGTCGAGTCGAACGAGGAAATTTCGGTGACCACAAGAAAATCGCGGAAAACCTTTTCGAGTTGCGTTGCTTCTTTGGCGGCGGAATCAGGATGTATTGCGCGATTCGCCGGAACGAAGTGGTTTTCATGCTGGCGGGCGGCGACAAGGACAGCCAGGAAAGAGACATCAAAACCGCGAAAGCGATGATGAAAGATGTGGAGGACTGAACCATGGCTCTGAAAACAACCCGACTTGACCTTGCCAAATACCTTGAAACTGATGAAGATATCGCCGAATTCCTTGCCGAAACGGCGCGTGAGGGAACAGAGGAAGACTTTATTCATGCCCTTGGCATCGCGGCGCGCGCGCGCGGGATGACGGAAATCGCCAGGCAAGCCGGCGTTACTCGCGCAAGCCTCTACAAATCTCTCTCCGATGGGGGGAATCCTGAATTCGGCACGGTCGCCAAGGTCTGCGCCGCCCTTGGCGTCAGGCTCGTACCACAGCCCATTTCCTGACCTCACAACGCTGCTTCAAGAGCATCCAGACGACCATCAGTCTTTGATCATCTGGATGTAAAGTTCGATAGGCTGTTCACCTTGTATGACAAGGACGAAACGAGTGAGCTTTCCGCTGACGAAAAGAAAGAAATAAAGGCGAGGATTAAGGCTGAATTGGGGGGCAAACAGTGAAAAAACGTAATCTTTTTTCGGAGATGTCAGAGGGATTTGATGCTCTGAAATCGGAGCGCGCAGGCAAGAAAACACTGCGGACGCACACGCTGGAAATTCGCAAGGCACCGGAAATCTCCGCTGATGAGGTGTCTGCCCTGCGCGAGCGCCTTGCCCTGTCCCGGTCTGTGTTCGCAAGTTATCTCCGAACAAACGTGCGAACACTGGAAAACTGGGAACAGGGACGAGCGAAGCCCAATACACAGGCGGCATTGCTAATCCGTCTTGTTGAAAAGTTTCCAGACACTGTCGAGCGCCTTGCCAAGATTTGAGAATTGTGGTGGAGAGAAAATCCCGTGATGTGCGGCGCGGCCTTCCCTGCCCATTTGCGGGCGGCGTGGCGTGAACGCGCAAAAGGCGCTGACCGACCGTCCCCTTGCCAACAGCACCGCACTCACCACCCCCTCTCCCAAAAACGAAAAGCGTTCTTGTGCCAGGCACAAAAACGCTCCCCGCACCTCCTGCCAGAGAATCAGGCTGGCAGGGGGAATCCGGTCACAGGAGGGAAACCGGATGAAAAACCGTATGCTATTGCAACAACTGCAACACCAACTGGGGCACCTGATTCGCCTGCGCCAGCATGGAAGTACCCGCTTGTTGCAGAATCGTGCTGCGCGACAGCGATGCCGTTTCTTCCGCATAGTCGGCATCTTCAATCCGGCTGCGCGAGTTGGTGGTGTTTTCTGAATTGACACGCAGATTGTCGATGGTAGCTTCAAAACGCCTTTGCAGCGCCCCGAAACGCGCCCGCTCGCCATTGATAATCGTGATGGATGCATCCACAATTGCCAGCGTATTCTGCGCGAGGTCAAAAGTGGAGACATCCACGGTGGAGACGGACATGAGCTTGGAGGCACCTGTCATATCCTGTGTACCAACCACTCTGGTGACATACGCTGAATGCAAGGCACTGTCATCCGTGACGGAGAAACTCCTCTCTGAATCATAGGTCACAATCCCGACAGCGACAATACCTCCGCTCACTGGCGCGCCAATCACTCCAGAGGCAGATTGGCTGCCATCGGTATCCGTTACCCATCCGCTTGAGGGAAGCCATTGCGCACCGCGCAGTTCATCCAAAGCATCCAGCGAATCCATCATCACAGCACCTGCGGGGGTTGTCCCTTCGGTATGGCCGACCCCGATATTTTCACCCGTCAGATGCGTCAGCTTGATACCGGACGCCGTGATATTGCCCGTAGTAGCGTCTACATGCTGGTAGAACTCGGCGGAAACCCCCGTCTTGGACGCCTGCGCATTGATGGCATTAATGGCTTCCGCATAGGAGTCCAGACGCGTCAGATCGGAACCGATTTTGAATGCGACATTGACCAGGCTGGTTTTGTTATCAGCCGTCAATGAGAGAGAATAGGGCTGATTCGCGGTAAAAGTATGCAATATTGCCGTAGTGCTGGCAGAGGCGGTTACACCGGTTTCCCCCTGGATGCGGTTGATAGCTTCCGCTACCGTTTTGGCAGTGTCATTCTGGAGTACCTTGTATTGTCCCTTGCCTAGACTGCCGCTAATCTTGACTCCATTGGCTCCTGTCGCAATCTGCCCGCCCGTGGCAAACGCTGAAGGAATCATCGCATCTCCCCGCACGCGATTGTTGCCATAGGTGGTGGTCAGAAAATTCATGCCGTTAGCGGCAATCAGTTCGCCCGCATTGGCGCCAATCTGGAAATTCTGCGTTCCCATCGTCCCGTTCAGCAGTTTCTGTCCGTTAAAGGAAGTGGTTTCCGCAATCCGGTTCAGTTCTGCCGCCAGTTGCGCCACTTCCTGCTGGATGGCTTGCCGGTCTGCCGGTGAGTTAGTGGCGTTGGATGCCTGTATCGCCAGCACACGGATACGCTGGAGCATGTCCGCAGAAGTGGTCAGCGCGCCTTCAGCCGTCTGCCCCAACGATACGCCGTCGTAGGAGTTGCGCACCGCCTGGTTCATCCCGTTGATCTGGGTGGTCATCTTGCCCGTGATACTCATCCCCGCAGCATCGTCCTTGGCGCTGTTGATGCGCTTGCCGGAAGACAGACGCTCCATTGCCACGTAGAGGGCGGACTGGGAGTTGTTCAAGTGCCTCTGCGAGTTGAGCGAGGCCATATTGGTGTTGATAATGGATGGCATTTCATTCTCCTGTATTAAACACTGCCTTGAAGCGCCTGATTTCGCCTCTTGTTGCTTCGCTTCATACGGCACACTGGCAATCCGCTTTCCGGTTTGCTACCACCGGACGAATCATAGAGCCAACCGCCGTTGTCCCTTTTACGGACAAAGCAAGTGGGAAATGAGAAGAAGCCGCTCCGGCACGACGGCATATCGGAGCGCTTTCCTGACGGCAGATTTTCGGAAAGCTTGAGGCAAACCACCCTGCCCGGTCACGGGTATATCCACGTATTGAAAAACGATGAAAATCAATGGGTTATACGGTACCGCGCCTCAAAAGGGCGGAATAACCCAAAGCAGAATAACAGGGGGAATTCTGTCTTTTATTCCTCCTTTAAAAGACAGAAAAAACGCCACAGATGCACCCCCGGGAAGAAAGCGGCACCGAACAGGACAGACTATTCGTTCCTGTTCAGGTAAAATAGGGGCATCTTCAGCAAAACACTTGTCAATGATACGTTCCTTCGTCTGTTCCGGCTGAATGCCCTATGGAGTGGCTACTTGACCCCAACATCTGGGTCGGTTTCCTGACGCTGGTTGTCCTTGAGATTGTCCTTGGAATAGACAACCTGCTTTTCATCGCCATCCTCGCAGAGAAACTGCCTACCCGCGAGCGCAACCGGGCGCGTGTTACGGGGTTGTCTCTCGCTCTCCTGATGCGCCTTTTGATGCTTTCCGCCCTGTCCTGGCTGGTGCATCTGACGACCCCGCTCTTTGCGCTGTGGACGGTTTCTTTTTCCGGGCGGGATATTATCCTGTTTCTGGGCGGCTTGTTCCTGCTCTACAAATCCACCAGTGAACTGCATGAGCGGCTTGACGGCAGGGTACACACACCGGAGAAGAGGCGATTTGTTCCCGGCCTGATGGTCGTTATCGTGCAAATCGTCGTACTGGACGCCATCTTCTCCCTGGATTCCGTCATTACGGCAGTCGGCGTAGTGGAGCATTTGTCGGTCATGATGGCAGCCGTTATCGTTGCCGTTGCCATTATGATGCTGGCTTCGCGTCCGCTGACACGATTTGTCAGCGCGCATCCCACCGTGGTGGTGCTGTGCCTGAGCTTTCTCATGATGATCGGGTTAAGCCTGGTCGCCGAGGGATTGGGTTTCAAGCTCCCCAAAGGCTACTTGTATGCCGCCATCGGCTTTTCCATCATGATTGAATTTCTCAATCAGCTTGCCCAGCGCAATCAGACACGGCACATGGAGCAGGTACCGCTCCGTGACCGCACGGCAGAAGCAGTCCTGCACCTGCTGGGTGACCGCGAGAAAATGGAAAGGGATTTTGAACCCGAATTCCCGGAGGAGGATACCAATCCGGCATTTGGCGAAGAGGAGCGCAACATGGTCAGCGGCGTGCTGTCTTTAGGCGAGCGCACCATCCATTCCATCATGACTCCCAGAAGCGAGGTATCCTGGATCAATCTGGACGACCCGCCCCACACCATTCAGGAGCAGTTGCGCGCGACACCGCACAGCTATTTCCCGGTCTGCCGCGGTCAACTGGATAATGTGGTGGGCGTTATCCGTGCGCAAGACCTGATGGACGAGTTGCACCTGGGGCGCCCCGTCGCGCATATTTCCCGTATGCGCAAGCCGGTTGTCCTCCTGGAATCATCCGGCGTGCTCCGGGCAATGGAGATGTTAAAGCAGACCCGAGGACAACTCGCGCTGGTCGTGGATGAATATGGCTCCATCGAGGGACTGGTTACGCCCATTGATATTCTGGAAGCTATCGCCGGCGAATTTCCCGACGAGGACGAGCAGCCTTCTATCGTGGCGCAAAAACCCCATGTCTGGCTGGTCAACGGCACAACCAGCCTCTATCTGCTGGAACGGGAACTGGACATAGACGGGCTGGTCAGTGAGGACGACGAATATACGTCGCTCGCCGGTTTTTTGATGGAGCGCTTCGGCACGCTTCCCCAGGCGGGGCAGTCGCTAAAATACGGTGCGTTCCGCTTCGAAATCAGCCAGATGCAGGGACGGCGCATCTCGCAGGTGCTTATTACCCGTACCGATACCCCGTCGCAGGAGGATGCGGTATGATGCCTCGCGACCCGGATTTTCCGGCAGGCAGCGCGGATCTTTCGCAGGACAGGCACATGGAAACCCGTCAACATAAAAAAGTATTTATCAAAACATTCGGATGCCAGATGAATGTGCACGACTCTGCCAGAATGCGTGACCTGCTGGCATCAAAAGCGGGCTACAGGAGTACGGAGGAACCGGAGACGGCAGACCTGATTTTGCTCAACACTTGCTCTGTGCGCGAAAAAGCCAAGGAAAAAGTGTTTTCCGAACTGGGGCGATTCCGGCAAATCAAGGCACGCAGGCCCGACGTGGTCATTGGCGTATCGGGGTGCGTGGCGTCCCAGGAGGGACACGCCATTATCCAGCGGATGCCTTTTGTCGGTCTGGTGTTCGGCCCGCAAACCCTGCACCGCTTGCCCGCCATGATTTCCGCCTACCAGCAAAGCGGTATTCCCCAGGTGGACACGGCGTTTCCGACCGTGGAAAAATTCGACAACCTGCCGCCCGCCAGGGCGGAAGGGCCTTCCGCCAGCGTAACGGTCATGGAGGGCTGCAATAAATCTTGCAGTTACTGCGTGGTTCCCCATACGCGGGGAAGAGAGGTATCGCGCGGGATGGAGGAGGTTCTGACTGAAATAGCCGCGCTGTCAGAGCAGGGCGCACGCGAGATTGTCCTGCTCGGGCAGAATGTCAGCGGCTATCGCGGCACAACCCAGGGCGGGAAGACGGTCGATTTTGCCACCCTGCTTTCCGAAGTGGCGGCCCTGCCCCTTGTTCGCCGTATTCGCTATGTCACCAGCCACCCCCGCGAATTTTCGCGGCGCCTGATTGACTTATACGAGAAAACACCCAAGCTGGTTGACCACCTCTACCTGCCCGCGCAACACGGCTCGGACCGCATCCTGTTTGCCATGAAGCGGGGGTATACCGCGCTGGAATACAAATCGCTCATCCGCCGTCTGCGCACCATCCGCCCAAACCTGTCCGTCTCCAGCGATTTTATCGTCGGATACCCGGGCGAAACCGATGATGACTTTTCCGCCATGCTCCGGCTGATAACAGAGGTCGGGCACGACAACAGCTTCAGCTTCCTGTACAGCCCCCGTCCGGGCACTCCCGCCGCCCTGCTGCCCATCGGCATTCCTCTCCCGGTACGGCGGGCACGCCTGCAACAGGTGCAGGCGCTGATCGAATCCCACGCCCACCGGATCAGCCAATCCATGTGCGGCACGGTGCAGGAAATACTCGTTGAGGGACAATCGGCAAAAGACCCTGCGCTGTTGCAAGGACGCACGGAAAACAACCGTGTTGTGCATTTTCCCGGCACCTTGTCCGCGACCCTGCCTGTTGGCGCCCTCGTCAACGTGACCATCACCGAATCCGCGCGCTATGCCTTGCACGGTACACTGACATAGCAGGAGGCCCCTAATGGCAGACGACAATACTTCCACCCGAAAAAAAGGCGCGGCAAACCCCAGGCGGGGAGAGACCCTGTCTTTTTCAGCCGAGCCTCTCTACAACGAATGGCTTGCCAATCTGTGCGGGCCCATGGATGAAAATATCCGCCAGATTGCCATCACGCACGATGTGCACATCGTCAGGCGGGGAGGACATTTTACGGTGACCGGCATTAACGCGCTGCCTGCTGTGCAGTTGCTGGAACAGTTTTACGCTGTCTCATCCAAACCGGTTCTCTTAAACGACATCCAGCTGGCGCTGGCAGAACAAAAAGCACTTCTCATCGGACTGGAAAAAGGAATGTCCGCCAGCGCGCTGACCGAAGCCGAAACGGGCAGCCCTGTCCTGAAAACCCGCCGTGCCGATTTGCGGGGGCGCACGCCCATGCAAACCGAATACCTGAAAGCCATCGTCTCCAACGATATCACCTTTGGCATCGGTCCGGCGGGAACGGGCAAGACGTATCTTGCCGTCGCCTGTGCGGTGGACGCGCTGGAGCGGGATGCCGTGCAAAGGCTGGTATTGACCCGTCCCGCCGTTGAAGCCGGAGAGCGGCTCGGATTCCTGCCCGGCGACCTGGCGCAAAAGGTGGACCCCTATCTGCGCCCGCTTTACGATGCCCTGTATGACCTGCTGGGTTTTGAGCGGACGCAGAAGCACTTTGAAAAGCAGGTCATCGAAATCGCCCCGCTGGCATACATGCGGGGGCGTACCCTGAACAACGCCTTTGTCATTTTAGACGAGGCGCAAAATACCACACCGAAGCAGATGAAAATGTTCCTGACCCGCATCGGCTTCGGAAGCCGGGCGGTCATCACGGGCGACATTACCCAGACCGATTTGCCTCCCGGGCAAAGGAGTGGTCTGGTCGAAGCCATTCATATTCTGCAGAACATCCGCGGCATCGCCATCCGGCATTTCAGCGCCGCGGACATCGTCCGTCATCCGCTGGTTGCCCGAATCGTTTCCGCCTATGAAAAAGCGGAAAAGCCGTCCCCCCGAAAGGAAGGACGGGCATGACTCCTCCTCCCGCTTTCTCACTTTCTGTACAGTACGCGGATACCTGTTCGCAGCACTTGTTTCCCCGCTACCGCATCCGGCGGTGGGTGCAATCCGCCATCCTCACCCCCCTCACCTGCGTCGTGCGCTTTGTTTCCGAAGCGGAAGGGCGCACGCTCAATCGCTCTTATCGCGGCAAGGATTACGCAACCAATGTCCTGACCTTCCTTTACGATGACGAAGACGAGGCGTGCCCGCACACCGACATTGTGCTGTGCACAGACGTTATCCTGCGCGAGGCGGACGCACAGGGGAAAACGCCGCTGGCACACGCGGCGCACCTCGTTATCCACGGCACACTGCATGCGCAGGGATTCGGACACGACTCTCCCC
>JAISAG010000093.1 GCA_031266815.1 Burkholderiaceae bacterium
GGGGCCGCGGTATTGTCCTTCGATTGAAGACAAGATACATCGGTTCTCCGACAAGGATTCTCACCAGATTTTTCTTGAACCGGAAGGGTTGAATACCCATGAATATTATCCAAACGGAATTTCAACCAGTCTGCCATTTGATATGCAGCAAGAGGTTGTGCACTCCATGCGAGGGTTGGAGAATGCGCATATATTACGACCAGGCTATGCCATTGAGTATGACTACTTTGACCCGCGAGCATTAAAGGCATCGCTGGAAAGTAAACGAATCAGCGGTTTGTTTTTTGCAGGTCAAATAAATGGTACGACAGGCTACGAAGAAGCGGCAGCGCAAGGTTTGCTTTCCGGTATCAATGCAGCACGTTATGGTGACGATCTGCCAGCCTGGATTCCAAAGAGAAGCGAATCATACCTGGGAGTCATGGTGGATGACCTGGTAACACGAGGAGTGCAGGAACCATACCGCATGTTTACGAGCAGAGCAGAATTTCGACTGAGCTTGCGCGAAGATAATGCAGATTGGCGTTTGACTGAAATGGGATACCAGCTGGGATGTGTTGATCAGGCGCAGTGGGAAATGTTTGACAGAAAACGGGAGAAAATTGCGCAGGAAATGGAGCGAATGAAATCAACCTGGGTTCATCCGAAGGCCTTGTCGCAACAGGAGATGTTGAGAGTGATCGGCAAACCTATCGAAAAGGAATATTCTCTCGCAGATTTGCTGCGCCGACCTGATTTGGATTATAAAACCCTGATGAGTTTGAGGGGAATGGATGGCGCAATGTGGCAGGCATCGGAAAAGCTGGAAAAAGAAATTACTGAGCAAGTTGAAATTCAAATCAAATATGCAGGCTATATTGAAAGGCAAGCAAAGGAGGTTGCGCGCCAACAGCACTATGATGACCTGCGCCTGCCGGAAGATTTGTCATACGACGCAGTCTCCGCGCTTTCCTTTGAAGTAAAACAGAGATTGTCTGCCGCGCGGCCACAGACTTTGGGGCAAGCGTCCCGTATATCCGGCGTGACGCCCGCTGCTATTTCGCTATTGTTGATTCATTTGAAAAAGAACGGGTTTCGCGTGGAGAAAACGGAACAGGAAATATGACATGGTGTTTCCCAAACCGCCGTTATGGATAGGACCATGCAGGGAAACGCTCTTTTCCGGCGCGCGCGTTCTTGGACTGGAAATGGATGCGCAAAAGGCAGCGAGCCTCCTTGCCTATCTCACATTGCTTGAACAATGGAATCACGTTTACAATTTGACGGCCATTCGGAGTCCTTCGGCAATGTTGACGCACCACATTCTGGACACGTTGGCGGTTATGCCTTTTTTGCCACGTATATATCGTATGCTGGACGTTGGGTCGGGCGCCGGTATACCGGGAGTGATTCTGGCAATCATGTTGCCGGAATCGCAGGTATCGTTGGTGGAGGCGGTGCGCAAAAAGGGCGCTTTCCTGACGCAAGTGAGGCAGACCTTGCAGTTGGGGAACCTGACAGTTCGAACAGCACGGTTGGAAAAAGCCGGTATGGACGGAAAATTTGATGCTATCATCTCAAGGGCATTTTCCAGTTTGGGCCGGTTTGCGCACCTGTCTTTACCGCATTTGTCAGAAGAGGGTTGTCTCTACGCGATGAAGGGGGGGGTATCGGAAAGTGAAATGGATGAAATTCCGTCCGGCCTGGTACTTTCATCCGTTATACCATTGCGGGTGCCGTTTTTATCGGCAGAGCGACATTTATTGGTCTTGAAAAGAGAGCCTCCATTCGCACCGGGGGCGTCCAGCGGGGAATTGATGGTTCATCACGGATAGTGACAGACGATATGGCTCAAATTTTTTGTATTACAAACCAGAAAGGCGGCGTTGCCAAAACGACAACGGCGATCAATCTTGCCGCCGGGCTGGCGCAGATGGGGAAAAGAGTTTTGCTGGTTGATCTGGATCCCCAGGGGAATGCTTCCATGGGTTCAGGAATCAACAAGTTTGGTCTGGAGCGTTCTGTTTACCATGTCCTGCTGGGATGGACCGGTGCGAATGAAGTGCGGCAGGCTACTCAATGGGGATATGATGTTTTGCCGTCCAATCGGGACTTGTCCGGTGCGGAGCTGGAACTGACGGAAGTCGGTGATCGGGATGCCCGATTGCGCTTGAAGGGCGCCTTGCAGAAGGTGGAAGGGCAGTATGATTATGTCCTGATTGATTGTCCTCCTGCGCTGTCCTTGCTGACGGTCAACGGTTTGGCCGCCGCCGATGGTGTTGTCATTCCCATGCAGTGCGAATATTTTGCCATGGAAGGATTGGCCGATTTGGTCAACACCATCAGGGTGGTGCGTCGTAATTTTAACGAGGATCTGCAGCTGATAGGAGTGCTGCGAGTCATGTTTGATACACGGATAACGCTCCAGGCTGACGTTTCCGAGCAGTTGAAACAGCACTTCGGAGACAAGGTTTTTGAAACGATCATTCCTCGCAATGTCCGTCTTGCCGAGGCTTCCTCTTTCGGAATGCCCGGCATTGTTTTTGATAAATCGTCAAGAGGGGCAGAGGCGTATGTTGACTTCAGCAAGGAAATGCTGATCTGGCTGGATAAAAATTGAAGCGGTTTTCCCCGGCGACGGGGCGTTAACGGTGCGGAAAAATGACGGTAAAGAGAAAAAAAGGATTGGGCGGCAGTCTGGACGGGTTGCTGGGTGGTCGCGGTGTTGCGGCGCTGCTGGGAGATGAGCCGTCTTCCGCAGAAAAGTCTCCCTGGGTATCGCTTGCCCTCGACAGAATACAACCGGGGAAATACCAGCCTCGCACCGTGATGGATGAAGGGACATTGACCGAGTTGGCGCAATCTATCAGTGACAGAGGGGTGTTGCAGCCCATTCTGGTTCGCCCGCTTGCGGGGGGGCGCTACGAAATTCTCGCGGGCGAGCGCCGTTTTCGCGCGGCGCAGATGGCGGGACTGGAAACGATTCCTTCCAGAGTGATGGAAGTGGATGATCTGGATTCCGCTGCAATCGCCCTGATAGAAAATATATTGCGGGAAGATCTGAACCCGCTGGAACAGGCGCATGGAATTCACCGTCTGATTGTTGATTTTGGTTTTACGCACGATCAGGCAGGCAGGACTGTTGGAAAATCCCGATCCGGCATTTCCAATATCCTGCGCTTGCTGAACCTGGTTTCGCCGGTTCAGTCCATGTTACGGGCGGGCGACATTGATATGGGACACGCGCGCGCATTGCTGTCGGTGGAAGGTGCCACGCAGGTGGCACTGGCAACGCAGGTGGTGGCAAAGCGCTTGTCTGTGCGTGAAACCGAACGGTTGGTCACAAGAGAACTGTCGTCCAGACCCTCGTCCGGGGGAGGGAGGACAAGGTCTTCCAAGTCGGCGGATATTACCCGTCTGGAAGAAGAATTGTCCGACCTGCTTGCAACGCCGGTCATTTTTCAATTGGGAGCGAAAAACCGGGGGAAAATTGTGATTGACTTTGCCGATCTGGATGTGCTGGATGGGGTGATCCAGCGGCTGCGAGGATCATCTCCGGCGGCCTGATTTCTTTCACACATCCAGGTGCGGGGGCAGTGCCCGGATATCGGGCAGGTTGCGCCAGTACCCTTCCACATCCATACCGAAACCGATAAGAAACTGGTTGGGCAATTCCATTCCGATGTGGTCTGCCTTGACCGGTTTTTTTGCGCCGGTCTGTTTATCCGCAAAGACGGTCAGCACGACTTTTTCAGCCCCCATTTCGAGCAGCCGTCGCTGAATGTGCAGGAGGGTTTCGCCCTCATCCAGCACATCGTCCAGCACGACGACGAGGCGATTCATGACATTTTGTCTGGGAATGACTTTCCAGATGACTTCACTGCCGTGCTCTTCGTTGCCGTATCGGGAGACGTGGATAAAATCGAATTCCATGGGGAAAGTAAGGTGGGGCAGCAATTGCCCAGTGAAAACAGCAGCTCCTCCCATGACGCTGAGGAGCAGGGGGAACGCGTCATTACTTTCGATGCGGCTGAATCGTTCGTTCAATTCGGCCGCCACCTTGACAACGGCGGCTTGTACTTCCTCCGCTGTCCGGAGAAGAACTGATTTTTTCAGAAGGGCTTTGGCGCGTTCGTGATGAAGGATCATGGTATTCCTCGCGAGTATAAAATGTGCCGCTACGATGGCTCAGGCGGTATCATCTCCCAGTTGAGGGATTTTGTCGAGATTATGCCAAGTTTACGGGACAAGGCAACACACATCATGCCAAGGGAGTCATGTTTTTTGACAGGGGTCGCATGCAAAAGCAAATCATACACGAACGTATTGATTGCCTGAGAGAGGTGATGCGTGGTAGTGCTGTAGATGCCGTTCTTGTTTTTTCGGCAGATCCCCATCTGTCGGAATGTCCTCCAGCGCACTGGCAGACCCGGCAGTGGCTTTCCGGTTTTACGGGTTCGGCGGGAGTGTTGCTGCTGACGAAAGATTTTGCCGGATTGTGGACGGATAGCCGTTACCATGAGCAGGCGGCGCAACAGTTGTCCGGAACGGGCATTATGGCTGTGCCTGTTCCGGCAGGAGAGTCCCACGCATATGCCCGGTGGTTGACGGAAAATTTGGCGTCCGGCAGCGTATTGTCCGTCAGCGCGTGGGAAATCAGCGCACACACGGGCAGGGCGCTGAAAAATCAGATGCGGGGCAGCGATATATCGCTCAGAACCGATGTGGATTTGCCGGGGCAGATATGGGCCGACCGTCCCGCCTTGCCGCATTCTGCGGTGTATGCGCATTCCATGGATTACGCGGGGAAGTCCCGTCAGGAGAAGCTTGCCGCTGTTCGTGAGGTAATGTGCCAGAAGGAAGCGGATTGGCACTTCATTTCCGCCCTGGACGACATTGCCTGGTTACTCAACCTGCGAGGAGCGGATATGCCGTTTTCTCCCCTCTTTCTTTCCCATCTTTTGCTCGGAAAGCAGGGCGCTGTTCTCTTCGTTGATGCAGATCGGGTGCCGCCCGCCGTGCGGGACGCGTTGTTACAGGACGGGATTGGCTTGCAAGCCTATGACAAGGCGGCATCTGTTCTGACGCAACTGCCTTCAGGGAGCACGGTATTGATGGACGCGGAGCGGGTTTCTGCGGGGATGTATCAGTCTGTCGGTGATGCGGAGCAGGTAGTGGAGTCGCTCAATCCGACCCTTTTGATGAAGTCACGCAAGACAGAAAAGGAGATAGCCCACATTCGCCGGACGGCCCTGTGCGATGGAATTGCCCTGTGCGAATTTTTCGCCTGGTTTGAGGATGCGATGGCGTGCGGCGACGCCATTACCGAACTGGATGTTGCCGAGAGGCTGGATGATTTCCGGAGAGAGCAACCCGGATTTGTTTCCCCCAGTTTTCGGAGCATCGTCGCTTTTAATGCCAATGCCGCATTGCCGCACTACCAGGCAACGGCAGACCACAATACGTTGATCAGAGGGAATGGGCTTTTGCTGATTGATTCCGGCGGGCAATACTTGGGCGGGACGACCGATATTACGCGCGTGGTTCCCATCGGTACACCTTCTGCGGCGCAGAAGCGGGATTTTACGCTGGTGCTGAAAGGACTGATTGCCTTATCCTCTGCCTGTTTCCCTTGTGGTATTCCGCCTGCCATGCTGGACGCCATTGCCCG
>JAISAG010000155.1 GCA_031266815.1 Burkholderiaceae bacterium
GGGATGGCATACCTGGTGAACGCCAGAACCGTTGGGTGGCTGAAAAAGCTGAAAGCGGATGATGGGCAGTACCTCTGGACCACTTTGCAGGGGGTACAACGCTCCGCTACGCCAGGGGAGATTAACGGATACTCGGTGGCGCGCTCCAACCAGGTGCGCGCTAACCTGACAAAAGGTACGTCCACCGGGGTCTGCTCTGAGGTGTTTTTTGGCAACTGGCGCGATGTGCTGATTGGTGAGTGGGGAGTATTGGAGATTGTGCCGAATCCGTACGACAGCACGCTTTTCCGGCAGGGCGGGATTCTGCTCCGTGCCATGCAGTCAGCGGATGTGGCCATTCGGCATCCCGAAAGCTTTGCTGTCATGGCGGATGCATTGACGGCGTGAGCGATGCGTTCTTTGCTTACGCGGGAGTGATGGTTATCGGATGCGATTTTTTTTGTTTCTTTTCGTTTTCTGAAACCCTCTGCCCGCGCGGGTTTTAAGGGTGGATCTGCCGCACCTTTTCAAAAAAGTCTTGATCTGCTCCGACAAAAGTATCAAAATCTTTCCATGCTGTAAAAATTGACAGCAAAAAAAGAACCCCTCCACATCGGCGGGGTTTTTTGTTTTCAGGAGGCGTGGCAGTGGCATAGTGTTCCCCGCACACGCGGGGGTGATCCTCCTTCTGCGCCGGATGTGATGGCGTTCCTGGAGTGTTCCCCGCATATGCGGGGGTGATTCGTAGGAGCGGGGCGGTGCAGGAGGATGTTGATGCGTTTTTCCGGGATTTTGGGGTTCCTGTGTTCTGGAAGTCGGTGGATCCTTTTTCGCCGGATGCGATGGCGTTCCTGGATTTCCCTGACGAGGTGGTGTTGGAGCGGGTGGTCTTGCATACTGCCGCCACTCTCACCTACCCGAGCGGGCGACTTGCCGGTCTGGACGAAGGGGAAACCATTCAGGTGGGCGGGGAATCGTACAGGGTACGCGAGCGTCCCCGGCGTATTGATGATGGTCGACTGACACAGGCATTTTTGACAAGGGCATAAGATGCATTCCAGGCAAGCGATTCGAGAGGCGGTGTACCAAAAGTTATCCGCCCACCCGGACTTGGCGACCCTCTTCTATGCGCGGACAAAATCTATCAGCGAGGAAGATTTGCCCGCCGGGGATGTGGTCACGGGGAGCGAGACAGTCGAGTCTGCTTCTGATCAGTGGCAGGAGTTGCGCACTGTCCAGTTGCATGTGCTGCTGTACGCCCAAAACACCGCGAGCGTTGCCGACACGTTGGATACGCTGGCAGAGGTCGTGGAGCAGTTGTTGTCAGACGACCAAACGCTCGGCGGTCTTTGCACCACCTTTCAGTACGCAGGGTGCGACCCGGACTACGAGAGCGCCGCGACATACGATATGGCTATTCTCACGATGAACTACACCTGCCGGTATGTCTGGCAGCGTGCGTTCGACCTGGGGGAGCTGTCCAGCATCTCAGTGGGCATTGACATGGCATCCCCGCGTAACGACCCGCAGATACCTGCGCACCCCGATGGGCAGATTGACGCAGAAATTGAAATTACCCTGCCGCAAGGCGAATAAACGAAAGGAGAAAGGATGAAAGTTTACCCGGTAAAAGGGCGGCTTGTTCGCGACCCGATCACTGGTCGGGAGTTCAACAATACCGGCGGGCTGGAAGTGTCAGACACAGACCCATTCTGGCTGCGCCGTTTGGCAGATGGTGATGTTTCCCGCACAGCGGATCAGAATAAACAGGAGGATGAATAATGGGCATTTCTTTCAACCAGATTCCGGTCAATTTGCTGACGCCGGGGCAGTACGTCGAGTTTGACAATTCCAAGGCTGCCAAGGGCTTGGTCAACATGCCGCAGCGAATTTTGCTGCTGGCGCCTATGCTCGAAACGGGCACACTCGTACCCAATGCGCCCGCACAGGTCAGCTCGGCATCAGAAGGCATGGTGTTGTTCGGCAGGGGCTCCATCGGCGCGCAAATGATAGCGGCTATTTTTTCTGTCACGGATACCATCGAAACATGGGTTGTTGGCATACCGGATAGTGGTGCGGGTTCTGCGGCGGCGGGCACAGTGACAGTGACAGGATCGCCCATTGAGTCGGGACCCATTAACCTGTACATTGCCGGGCGCCGCATACAAGTTGGCGTGTCGCCCGTGGATACGGCGACAACGATTGCGGAAGCACTTGCCGATGCGATCAACGCTGATCTGGACGGGGTGGTTACCGCCGATTCGGATGCTGCGGTGGTGACATTAACATGCCGCCACGAAGGTACGCTGGGTAACGATATTGACTTGCGCATCAACTATTACCCGCTTTCTGAGGCAACACCGAAGGGAATTGGCATTGCTATTACCGCGTTTTCTGGCGGGACCGGCGATGCCAGCGTGGCGACAGCGTTGGCCAACATCGGAGACAGACAGTACAACACCATCATCACGGCAACCAGCACACAGTCCGATGTGGCGTTGATTGAGACCGAGCTGGACAGCCGGTGGGGACCATTGCGTCAGAATGATGGTCATTGCCATATCGGCTTGCGCGGTACCGTTGGCACGATTAATGCTTACCTTTCGTCCCGGAATAATCCGCACGTAACCTTCTGGACGGCCGAATCAGGTGGCGAGCCTGGTCCGATATGGGAGAAAGCCGCACTTGCCGGCACCGTATCGGCATACTACCTGGGGATTGACCCCGCACGTCCGCTGCAGACACTGGTATTGCCCGGGCGACTTCCCGCAACTGCCGACAAGCAATTTACCCGTGCGGAGCGCAACAACATCCTGTCGTACGGTGGGGCAACCACTACGGTGGATGCCGGCGGCAATGTCTGCGTTGAGCGGGCTGTCACCAGCTACACGCTCAACCAGTACGGGCTGGTTGACCCGTCATACCGCGATATTGAAACGATGTACACCCTTTCGCTGCTCCGGTACCAGGTGCGTGCCCGGATTGCACAGCGATTCCCGCGGTACAAACTGGCAGATGATGGGACGCAGTTCCCGCCGGGGCAGACAGTGGTCACCCCCAAAATCATCAGGGCAGAGCTGATTGCGTTGGCGCTGGACTGGATTGACGCGGGGCTTGTTGAAAATATAGAGCAGTTCAAGACGGATCTGCTGGTAGAGCGTAACACCACAGATGTCAATCGGGTGGATGTGCTGCTGCCGCCCGATTTGGTCAACCAATTCCGCGTTTTCGCGGCACAACTGCAATTCAGGCTGTAATCATCATCTTTTGGGACAGGAGGAAAAATGGCAACAGGAGGAAAACTGCTTGGCAGGGCGTATCTGCGCGTAAACGGCGTGACGTTTGCCAGTATCGCCGGAACAGCAACGCTGAATCCGGGAGGCGTTGAGCGCACACCCGTATCCGGCGATTATGGGTATCTGGGATACACGGAAAAACCTGTGAATGGGGAAATCCAGTTCGATATTGCAATCGGCGCAGATACGAATATTGATGAGATAAACCGGGCAACCGATGTCAGCATCACGTTCGAGGCAGATACCGGGCAAGTGTGGGTGATGCGCAACGGGACGCTGGGCGAGCCGGCCAAGCCTGCTGTTGGCGACAATGGCAAGGCGACACTCAGGTACATTGGTAAACCCACGGAGCAAGTGTGATGGATAATCAGGAAAAAACCATTGACCTTGCCTATCCTGTGAGGACGCCGGACGGGAGTGTTTTGAAGCAAATCAAAATCACACGCATCAAGGCGCGCCACATAAAAGGGATGGACATCAGCGAGTTGCAGAAGCTGGACGGCAATCTTCAGATGATGGCCCGGATGAATAATCTGCCGAACTCCGTGATGGACGAACTGGACATGGCTGATATTTCAAAGGCGATGGAGGTGTTGCAGTCTTTTTTGGAAGATACTGGTGGCGGGACGCCGCCATCCTGATCGCCTTTATCTTTCACTTTCCTCCATCAGAAATATGGGAAATGAACTGGGATGAACTGGATTTTTGGGCGGCTGAGGCGGAAAAAATTGCCAATGCTATGAAAGGGTAGCGTTTTTATCTGTGTGTTCGGACTATGTGTTACTCTGGCGGCGTGTTTACGCTTTCCGACAGAGGTGTGCTGATGCATGACAGAACCATGGAACGTGATCCGCTTTTTCAGTCGCCCGTCCAGCCTGGTCCGGATGCGGGTAGTGCGTCTTGCGTGCAGGACGAATCCGCTGATGGAGACGGGCGTTCCGAAAGCGATTTCGTGAATATTTTTACGAATACTCTTGCGGTGCTGGTTTTCTCGTGGCTTGTTGTCAGAGTCTTGGTCGGTCTTGCTATTGCTGGATTTCTATTTTGGGGTGTAGGTTACCTTTTCTGGAACATCTCTCGCATTATCTTGGGCGGACCAATCCTTACTTAACAACGCAGCGTCAGTCGTTTCATTTTATAAAACCCGCTTTCAAGCGGGTTTTGTTTTTCAGGGTTTGTTTTATGGCGAAAACCAAAGTCGAGCTGATCATTACCGGCATTGACAAGATATCCGGT
>JAISAG010000165.1 GCA_031266815.1 Burkholderiaceae bacterium
TAAGTTGCTCTGCTCGTCGTCTTTTCATTCAGACAGCTTACAGTTTCCACAACCAAATCAATACTATAAATAACGCGGTTATCCAAACCAATTTATGCCATTTATGAAATGAGTTCTAGTGAGAGCAAGGACATCATGCGCAACCGCCCGAAGAGCGGCAAGGTCAACTGGCGCGATATTTTCTCTTTCGTTTTTTTTGAATCCGAACAAAAAAATCCAACGGTTCCCCTTGTTCGTGGCTATCAATGTTCGGACACTCCCTCTTTTACCGCGACCCTGTAATGCGATTCTTTTCTTGAAAATATTGCCACCCAAATCTGCATCAACGAGACCGTTCTCCATTTCCTGGATCGCTTTGAGCAGCATGGCGTCATTCAGTTGCGTTTTCTTCATCCATCGGCTGAATGTGCGTATTTTCAAAACCAATTTCATCAGATTATCCACTTTCCGCTTGAAACTATACTACTTGGTGGTATAGTTGTCAAAATCTTGTCTTCATGGTCGCATCCTTGTTTTCAGTTGTTTTTCCGGGTCTGTGGCACGCGCATTATTGCGGAAGAAGCGGATTGTGCAGGCGGGACAAGCAACACATCGCACACGGCGGTGCTTGAAGGCACTGGATTGCAAAGGACACTCCACCTGCGCAAGAAGCAAACCCTTATAATTACCCCTGTGCGTGTCTGGAACAGGTTCGCACGGTTCAACGCCCGGATACCTGGCGGTATGCTCCGGGCGGTGGCTGACCCGCTGCGAACGGGGATTCTGTTTCATAAACGATGTGACGGGATTGGAATAAAAGGGAGGATTTCCCGTGATGACGATGATTTACAGAAAACTGCGTCAACCGCTTCTGTCGATCCTGGTGGTTCTTTTCCTGGGCGGCTGCGTTCTGGTGCTCAAAGAGCCCCTCTTTTTCCCGGGTTCTTCCAACGTTCCCGATATCTCGGGCCGATACCGACCTCCCGAACGCGAGGTTGAGCTCACGATCAGGCGTTTGACCGGAGAGAACGGAAAAACGACCAATCATTACCGTCTCCATATTCCCAAGGGTAACAAGGAATCCTTTGACCTTGAAATGGTCATAGAGCCTTTGGGCGGTCAGCGCTATATCGTGCAGTTTCGGGGCGATGAAAGTCGTCGTCGTGGCAAGACCAAGACCACATACTGCCTGGTTTTGGCTGAAATTGAGTTGCCCCGAATCACCTGGTACACTTTGCGCCGCTCCAGCATACTGGTCGAAACAGGTGCAAAATACGGCGTCATCATTGACGATGCGGGCGTTGTGACGCATTACCAAAGCATTGCGGAATTGAAGGCGTTTTTTAACCAGCTCCTTGATGACGATGGCAAAAGGGGCTATGGTGCTCTGAAAGCGGAGGTTTTGATCAAACAGGATGGATAGTGCGCCGTGTTGGAAGGGACCGCTTTGCTGACCGGACGCAAGCGGATGCTTTGCCCCACAGACGATGTGACCGGACTGAAGTAAAAAGGAGGACTTCTCATGATGATGCCTTACAGGAAACTGCGTCAGTCGTTTCTGTTGATCCTGGTGGTTTTTTTTCTGGGCGGCTGCGTTCTGGAGATCAAGGAACCCCTCTTTTTCCCTGATTCATCCAACGTTCCCGACATCTCTGGTCGCTACGGGCCTCCCGACCATCGGGATGCGCTCGTGATTGAGCGCCTGACCGGGGAGAACGGAAAAGCAGGTAATCATTACCGTCTCCGTCTCTCGGATGGCAGAAAGAAAGACATTGACATGGAAATGGTCATAGAGCCTTTGGGCGAGCAGCGCTATATTGCGCAGCTGCGGGTCGATGAAAGTCCTCGCCAAGGCAAGGTCGCCTATTTCCTGCTTTTGGCCGAAATTGAGTTGCCCCGAATCACCTGGTACACCTTGCGGCGCCACGGGGTACTGGTCGAAACAGGCAAAAAATACGGCGTCATCATTGACAATGCGGGCGTCGTGACACGTTACCGGAGCCTTGCGGAACTGAAGACGTTTTTAAACCAGCTCCTTGATGACGATGACAAAGAGGGCCGCCGTGTTTTGAAAGCGGAGATTCTGATCAGAGAGGACGGATAGTGCGCTGCGCAGGCAAGGACGGCTTTGCTCGCCGGACGCCCCTGCGCGGCTTGAATGTTGGAGGTTGACGTGCAACGTACCATCCGATTTGTCATGGCGCTGTCGGCTTTTTTGCTTGTCATGAGCGCTCGGGCGCAAGTGCTGGTCCTTGATGAGTTGGGACGTCTGGAGAACCCGACAGAGGCTTTTTATACTCGCAATCCCCCTTCGCCCGGTCAGCCGCGCCAGCCCATCGCGGAAGTGAACGCTTATGACGGGTCCGGGCAAACGCCCCTGATAAAGGCCGTGCAAAACCGCAATCAGGCCGAGGTTATCAGACTACTGGATCGCAAGGCAAATCCCAACCTGTTCAGCGCTGCCGGGCGCACCGCGCTGGAATTCGCTGCGCGCAACAATGACCTGGCAATGGTCCGTCTGCTTCTGAAAAGGGGCGCCAAGGCAGATCGGGGCTATCCCCTGACCCACGCGAAAGACCCGGAGATCATCGCCCTGCTCAAACAGCACGGGGCAGTGGAAAGGGCGTCGCCCCCAAAAGTAGTGAGAATCGCGTTGTTTGACCGTGAGGACGTCAAAGTCCTGCAAAACGCGCTGGCCGAGGAGAAACAAAGCGGCCAGATGAACCCCTCAATCCCGCTGGCGGTAATGTTTCAGCGTACAACGGCGGAAATAGGAAAACTGCTTGAAGAAGGCTCGAACATTAACGAGGTGCATCCCCGGTTCGGCACGGCGCTTCACATTGCCATTGAGCAGCGCCGGGACAGCGCTCTGATGCTTTTCCTGCTGGAATCCGGTGCGGATGCCAATCTGCCGTGGCGTGACAGTTTGCCGTTGTTTAATGCCATCGCCGCTATGCGGGTGGATTGGGTGGATATTCTGCTGCGTCATGGCGCCAGGGTGGACGCCAGAAGCCGCCGTGGGGACACCCCTCTACATCTGACGGTGAATAAAGGCAGTGTGCCGATAACAGAACGGCTCATTCGGGCGGGAGCGGATGTGCAGGCGCGAGACGAGGAGGGCCGGACCCCTCTGCATCTGGCGGCGGATAAAGGTAACACGGAAATAGCAAAAGCACTCATTCAGGCGGGCGCGGACGTGCAGGCGCGTGACAAGGAGGGCAGAACTCCCCTGCATCATACGGCGTACAGAGGCCGTGCAAAGATGGTGAAACCGCTCACTCAGGCAGGGGCAGACGTGCAGGTGCGAGGCAAGGATGGCAGAACGCCCTTGCATTATGCCGCGCATGGAGGCTATGCAGAAACGGTGAAGCAGCTCATTTTGGCGGGGGCGGACGTACAGGCACAAGACGATAAGGGGAAAACCGCCCTGCATTATGCCGCGGATAGAGACCATCCAGAGACAGTGAAGCAACTCGTTTTGGGGGGCGCGGATGTGCAGATGCAAGACGATAAGGGGAGAACCGCCCTGCATTATGCGGTGCGTAGAGGCATCAAGGTAAAGGTGGTGAAACAGCTTATTTCGGCAGGAGCGGATGTGCAGGCGCGGGACAATGAGGGGAAAACGCCGCGGTATTATGCGGAACAATACGGAAGCCTGGTGATCATCCAGTTGCTGGAACAAGCCTCGCGCCCCTGATGTACTGGCGCTGCCGCACGCGACATTTAGAAGCAGTTGTCAGATGGTGTCCTGGATGCGACCATTAACGCATCTGCCGGATTTTAAACAGGGAGAGATGTCCATGCACCTGTCGCGCACCCTTGTCGTTCAAGCCATATGCGTCATCTGGCTGCTGCTGTGTCCCGCTGTTGCACCAGCCGGAGAGCGAGCCGCTTCGCCTGATGCGTCGTCGGCGCTGACCCTGCCCGGATACTGGGAAGTCGCCAGGCCGGAACAGGTTCGCAGACTTGTCGCCGGGCGATCCCTGGCGGGTGTTCGGGATGCGGCAAACGCGGATGGTCTCACACCCCTGATGCTGGCTGCGTGGCACACGCCGTATCCGGAAATGATTGACATTTTAATCAAGGCGGGCTGTGCAGTTAACGCGCAGGGGAGCAAGCGCGTCTATTTTCGCCGTCCCGGCGCGCCCAAAGGAGCTGAGGCAGAGAGTGAGGACCTCCGTTCTGCCCTGCACTTCGCGCTGGCCAACCCCAACCCGGCCATTCTGGCCGCCCTTCTGCGCCACAAGCCGAACCTGGACGACAGTGTCCTGAAGCTGGCCGTTAAGCGACCAGACCGCGTGGAACACCTCAGGCTGCTTTTAAAAGCCGGGGTCAGACCGGGTCGGAAAACAGGTGCGCCATTGCCGAAGGATAGCATCTGGCGTCTTTTCCTGGGCTACAACTGCGGCCTCGCCGGAAGGGACGATCCGCTGACGGGTCTGCATTACGCCAGGGGTTTGCTTGTCCTGGCGCCGGAAGCCGCCGCCAAGACAAGGCTTCTTCTGGCTTACGGCGTGCGCCCGGATCTGGATGCCTTGGGCCGGGCACTGGCGGCCGGACACAACGAAGCCGCCCGCCTGTTGCTGGATGCCGGGGTTAACCCGGCGGGCACCATCAATGGCAAGTCCATGCTTTATCACGCCCTGTACCGGGTAACCGCCAAACAAATTGCGCAATACGACTATTTCATTGCCGCGCCTGCCCCTGACCCTGTCCTGCTCCGCCGCCTGATTCGGGCAGCGGGATCCCTCGCCGGGCAAGGGGATCTGCTGGTCAGAGCCAGCACCTCCGGTTTGTCGGCTGACATCGCCCGGATGCTGGTGAAAGCGGGCGCGCCCTACTCCACCAAAGGCAACGCGCTGATGTTCGAAGCCCTGAAATCTGACAACGACTGCGCGGATTTGGTGGAATACCTGCTGGAACTGGGCTTCAGCGCCCAGGACCGGGGTGATGGCGGCCTCTCTCCCCTGCGGGCGAGCGCAGAGTACCCGAAGCAAAAGCCCCGTTGCGCGCAAGTGTTGGTCAAGGCCGGGGTTACGGAAGAAGACATCCGGGACATTCTGGGCATGTACGCGGACTTTGCCCGCAAGGCGGGCATCAGTGATGCTTCCGGTCGGGCTGTCATCGAGGCCGTTTCGTATTCGGAGCGGGATTTGCGTCGGCTCGCGGCGGAAAAGGCCCGTATCATGAAACTGGCCCGCGCCGACCCGGAAAACGCGCTCTATTGGCGCACTTTTTTCGCCGTGGCAACGCCTGACGAAGTCCGCGCGATTATCGGCGGGCGCTCCCTCGGCATCAAAACGGTCAAGGGCAAACAACGCGCTTATGTTCACGGGCTTGATGCGCTGGAGGCACTCCCTTTCGCGCTTTTCGACAAAGCCTTCTGGACGGGCTACCGCACGGTCAGGCAGCAGTACTCGTCTTTGGTCGAAGCCGCTCCGGTCACGCCGCATCCGGAAGTTATCCATATTCTGGTGCAAGCCGGCTGCAAGGCAACAGACCTCAACTCCCGCGCCCTGCTGCTGGCGACATACAATCCCAATCCGGCTGTGCTGGACGCCGTGCTGCAACACAAGCCAAACCTGAAAGCGGAGACCCATGCCCTCGGCTCGCCCCTGAGTATGCTGGCCGCTACCGAACCCGCAGTCTTTCGCAAAGAACTCTTCCGTCTGCTTCTGCAAGCGGGCGCTGACCCCAACGGTACTTCCGGTCCGGACAAAAAAACACCCCTCATGCAAGCCGCCTTTTACCGCAACATTGAGGCCGCCCGAATGCTTCTTGAGGCCGGGGCCAACGCCGCGTTGACCGACCGGACGAGTGACAGCGCCCTGGGTATCGCCGTGAGCCGGGAGGCATACGACCTGGCCCGCCTGCTGCTCAAGACGGGTGGTCTGACGGACAGGGGTCGCGCTGCCCTGCATTCTCTTGCCCGGAACGAGACGACGGACGCCGCTCTGGTTCGGGACCTTGTGGCGGCGTCCGGCGCGGAGAGCCAGGAGGTGTCCGATGCCGTCAGCACGGCCGCCAGGCACGGAAATATGGCCACGCTGCGCGCCCTCTTAAACGCCGGCGCGCGTGGACCTGACGCAAAGACCACCATGAACAGCGCGCTGTTTGCCGCCGTCTCCGAACACCCCAACAACGTGCGTTCCCCCAAAGACAAACCGGAGATTGTTGCCTTGCTGCTGGAACATGGTGCCGATCCGGGGGTGCGCTTTTCGGCTTCGGATTTCGGATCGGAAGCGCTCAGGAAACACTGGATTTTCCGGTATGGCAACGTCTGGGGTGACGTGGAAGCCAGTGCGCTGCACATGGCTGCCGACTACGGCTTGTCCAGGACCGTCGCCCTGCTGCTCAAGGCTGGCGCGGCGGCGGATATGGTTGACAAGCGAGGGCAGACGCCCCTGTACTGGGCATCCTCATATGGCTCTTTGGGAGAGGATGCCTATAATCGGGGACGACCAGAACGGCTGGCCGCCTGTGCGGCGGCAGCGGCGCTTTTGCTCAGGGCGGGAGCCGACCCCTTGCGGGAAGAGCAAAACGGCTGGTCTCCCCTGCTGACCAGCCTGTCGAATCCGGGGATTGTTACCCTGTTCCTCAAATCTCCCGGCGTCAAGGCCAGGGTCAATGCCGTTACTGGCAGCGGCTGGACGCCCTTGACTTACGCTGCCAGCCACGAGCGGCTGGCAGAAACCATCCCGCTGCTTCTGTCCGCCGGGGCGGACCCGAAAAAGCCTGACAGTGCGGGGGCTCTTGCGCTAGAAATAGCGTTGGAAAAGAAAAACGGCAAGGCGGCGGCCTACCTTGGCGCCGCCGGGGTGAACCCTCGCGGGCGCGCTTCCGGTTCTTTGCCACGTGCACAGGCAGCATCGCGACGTAAATGAGCGTTGCCCCCGTGCGCGGACACGTTGCCGCAACGGGATCCCTCTCGTGCACAGGGGGCACGAAATGGGAAAAAGGATGCAAAATCAATCCGCATCCGTCGTTGCCTTTGGTGTGAGCACAGAACGGTATTGTTGCATTGACTGACGCATCCTCACGGTCTGTGCGTCGTCAAAGTGTGCTTTGTTCGCGAGATGTCGGACGCACCCTTGCCTTGCGCAAGGAACGGCTGACAGGAGACGCCATATCTGTACGGTTGAAGCGATCAAGGAACAGTGTATTTCGGGTACTAAAGCGCACAGGCTGCTCCCGCCTTTGGTCGTTGGACGTCGGCGGTTACTCGCTACCAATGGAAAAGGCCGGGTCAGATACTTCACATGGACATCAAGAGGCTTGACAGAATTGACGGTGTGGGTCATCGCGTACTGGGCGGGCAAAACGGTATCATGCTGGTTGGGAATATCTGCATATATGCATGGACAACGCTTCGCGCATTGCCTTTACTGCCATTATGCCGGATGAAAAGAAAGGTCTGCTATTGTCTGTCTATACACACTCCCATGCGAGAATCGCCGCTTTGGCTTTGTAGATAAATTGCTGTAGCAGCGCTCGCTCACATTCCGCTCTTGGAAGAATGCTTCCGGCTCAATGCTTACTTCAAAGTGGGAACAACGCATTGACACTCAACTGTCAGGCACGACGGAGAACGGTACACCCTGCTCTCTTGCTATTCTGCGGACAATCCGATACCAGTCGGGTCTTTGATGTGGTTTTTGGTACTCGGTTATGATTTGCCCACGTTCTATATCTGCAACAAGAACGTAGCTTTTGCTATTATCAATAAGTCGCACCCGATCTGCCAAGGCAATCGCTTTGGGGAGATTGTTTAATCCTCTTTCAAAGCGACGCAACACATCCTCTTCAGGTACTCCATGCCCGCCAAGGGACTGCCGGAATTTTACCCTTTCAATGGCTTCCTGCCCGGAGTTCAAGCCGATGTAGGCTATGGATACATCATAGCCTTTCTCTTTGGCTTCCCTCATTAGGTTAAAGTCGAAATTGGCTGTTAGTGTGGATTCCCTTACAAAAGACAGCCCCTTCGTCAAGAATTCTTTTGTTCGGCGATACGCCTCTCTACCTGCGGCAATGGGACTCAATGCGCCATCAATGGCGATTTTGTCCGGATCAATCACGGGAAACCGGTCTCGCACCTTGGCAACTTTTGTGTAGGTACTTTTGCCCGCGCCGTTGGGGCCGCAGACCATCAGCAATCGTGAACTGCTTCGCACGATGGAGGTTCATGCAGGATCTCAACTTTCCCACCGGGCATTTTTCTGACGATAGCGCCTGTATCGTCAGCGTAGACCAGAGGTATGCCACGACGCAACATATCTTGCAACATGGCTTTTTGCCCCTCTATCGCCCGCTTTGTGATTTCGTCCAGATCAAGCACACCTGAGTCTGTCTGTGTCATTGTGTACCTTTGGGGTGGAGAACGTATTCAACCAGTGGTGAATGAACACTGTGCATTATCGTTCATTTCGGGAAGAACGGGAACCCCTTTCAGGCAAGAATAGCCTTTGTTCGCCTCCGCCGACCCGATACACGGTCTGGAGCGTTGATGCCCAACGGCGCACAAGTAAAAACCCCACCGGGGACATTTCTGCCGAGTCCGATGGAGGGTTCTCGCGATGATGACAAGGATACCTCTCGTGCGTGACAGCCCCTGCAAATCGCTTTCCGGGGGCGGCAATCCGGAATGGGGAGCGCTCGCCGGAGTTTGCGCCGCCTTGACCGGGTTTGACGGGAATATCGCGGGCGAATATGATAATCCCCGGGACACGACATTGCTGCCGGGGTGTTTGGAGGGAGTAATGGTCGTGCGGTACCGCTTCCGTGAGAAAACAACATGCGCAAAGCTGCCGGATGCGTCGCACTGGTGCTGCTCCTTGCCGCTTGCCGGCATACGAGCGGGCAGGCGCTGCCGTTGGTATCGCCTGATGCCGACAGTGCGGGACAGACGCTGAGGCTGGCACTGAATCAGGAGATAGTCGTTCGCCTGCCGGACAACCCTTCTACGGGGTTCGGTTGGGCGGTCGTCCACATGCCTGTATTCATGGAGCAGCTTGGAACAGAAAGCCTTGTGCGGGACGAACAAGGCGACGCGGCAGTGGCTGGCGCGGGCGGCACGCGCGTCTGGCGGTTTAGGGCGATTGCCGTCGGGGAGGACTCCCTGCGCTTCATCTACCGGCGTCCCTGGGAAAAGGGAACGCCGCCTGCTAAAACGGTTTCGTATCACCTTGTGATCGAGTAGATTTGCCCGACAGGACGGCATCGCGTGTCATCGCCCGAAATTTCGATGGGACGATGCGAAAAAACTTTTATATCAATCCCTTGCGAACGAAAATCAAGGGAGTTTCCCCAAAGACCGATGTGTGGCCGGACAGCCTCAATCGTTGCGGGCACGGCAGGAAATAGGGGAGAACCCGCGGCAACCGCGTCACGGACTGTGGTTGCCTCTCTCCGGGCGAAATGCACAGTGCAGACTCCTGAAACAGGGGGTATCGACATGTTGCAGGCAGATTTCATCCCCTGTCCATGAGGCATATCGGACCGAAGCATTGCAATTGCGCGGTGGTGGACATGACAACCTGCTGTTCTTCCGCGCCACGGCTTGTCGGGGACAAGCGTGTAACAAAATCGTAAAAAAAATTGTGCTTCAAAAAACGGCACCCCCAACCCATTGATTTAATGATGCTTTTCTGTTGCATTTTGATTGTGCAGGTTGATGAAGCGCGCGGATTTTCTGCCTTTCCGGCTTGTCAAGCCCCTGTTTTCCACAAAGTTTTCCACAGATTTTGTGGAAAGAAGAAAAGGGCTTGGCGGAACAGGATGTTACCGCTGATTACTCTTTTTCTTGTCAGGAAAAAATGGGGGTAATCTCCCTTTATCCGGCATGTGCCATGTATTGCGTCAATTCACTTATAATGACAAGCTCGTTTTCGTGCCGATTTCAGAAAGAAATATCATGACCCCGAGAATGGTTGATGTGCCGCCCGTTTTTCTCTGTCGTTGCGGCGGGGTGGCTGCAAAGGCGCTGCCATGAAGCGCGTCCTGGTCGTGGATGACGATTTATCAACGCTGTCCCAGCTCAGCGTACAACTGGGGGGTCATCACGATGTGTTGCTCGCCAAGTCCGGCGAGCAGGCGCTGGCAATATGCCAGCAAGACCCGCCCGATTTGGTGCTGCTGGATGTCACCATGCCGGGCATGGACGGATTTGACACCATCGCGGCGCTCAAACAGGAACTGCTGCTGGAGCGTCTTCCTGTTATCTTTGCCACAGCGACCCGGGATGCGGCGGTAGAAGTCCGGGCGTTACAGTCCGGCGCGGTTGATTTTATCTTGAAGCCCCTTCAAAAAGATATTCTCCTGCACCGGATTGCCCTGCATTCGCGCCTGTTCGGGTACCAACGGCAGATGGAGCAGACCGTACAGAATCTGGAAGATGCGGTCATCAGTTCCTTTTCATCCATGATGGAATACCGCGGCGAGGATGTGAGCGGACATATTGCCCGGATTGTTCGCTATACCGTCGTACTGGGAGAAGCCTTGCGCAGTATGGGTACGTTTTCATCCGAGCTGTCGGCACACACACTGGGTTTGATTGTCCGGGCGGTACCCCTTCACGATGTGGGCAAGATCGGCGTCAGTGATGTCATTTGGTCAAAGCCGGGCATGCTGAGCGATGAGGAATTTGCGGTCATGAAAAGCCACACGACCAT
>JAISAG010000172.1 GCA_031266815.1 Burkholderiaceae bacterium
ACCCCAATTCCCTTACCATGCAACGCGCGATGGAAATGTCCCTGAAAGATGCGGGATTGTCCGCATCAGAAATAGGGTATATCAGTGCGCATGGTACCGCGACACAGCATGGTGATATTGCCGAGTCACACGCAACGCATCGTGTTTTTGGCAACAATACTCCTGTGAGTGCACTCAAGAGTTACACGGGGCATACACTGGGCGCCTGTGGTGCGCTGGAGGCCTGGATCAGTATTGAAATGATGAGGGATGAGTGGTTTCATCCCACAATAAACCTCAAAACAGTGGATACAGCGTGTGCTGAACTGGATTACATACTGAAAACTGGTCGTAATTTGCAGTGTGAATACCTCATGTCAAACAATTTTGCGTTTGGAGGGATAAATACATCCCTCGTTTTCAGACGTGGCGCATAATGTGGCAACGGGAAACATATCCCGAGGCGGAACTGCTTGCGCAAATTGCGAAAAAAATAGAAACGCCCTGCGCGTCCATCTGGATCGCGCATACCGGTGTGTTAGAAGAGGTGGCGGGGCTTTCGCCACTGCTTGATTCTCGCGAAATCAGCCGCTCTCTCTCTTTTGCCAGATCTGCTCGCAGGAAGCAGTTTTTGCTGGGACGTATTCTGTTGAAACTGGCTATTGCCGATTTGCTTGAATTTCCCCCGCAGCAAATAGATATCAGTGAACGAGGTGTTCTCGTACCGCGTATTCCTTCCCGATATCACCTTCCTGGATTATGCCTGTCGCATAGCGGAGAGAGGGTTGCCTGCACGGTCTCCAGGGATACTGTGCTTGGGCTTGACATAGAAACACGGGATGATACGCGTGACATATCAGGAATCAGCAGGCTGGCTTTCCACGCAGAGGAACGCACGTATGTGGAAACACGGACGGGGAGAGACAGAATCAGTGCCTTTTATGCTGTCTGGACAAGGAAGGAGGCGCTGTACAAGTTGGCCTTTTCACAGGGAGGAGAGAAGCAGGCTCGCATTTCCTGGGAGCAGAACAGCCTCAATGCGGAAACATCATACGATTGCTTCCATTTGGAAAATTGCCGGGAGAATTGGTCTATCGCGGTGTGTGCTTTGCCAGGAGAGAAGAGCCTGCCGGTTTGACGCTGTTTTGTCCGTCCTCTGAAAATTCCGTTCAAGTATTGTCGGTGCGAACGCACGAGACATGCCTCCCGCATGGAAGGGGGCGCTATCCGTTGGCAGGGTAGCGGACAACGCTGCGCCAGGCCATGCCTAACCAGTCGCGGTAGCGCAGGGTGGGGCGCTTTCGGAACATGTCGAATTCGATGTGCTCCAGACGCCTTAAGATGCATAGACCGCCTTGCACGACCAGACGCAGCTCCCACCCGATCCGCCCCGGGAGACGGCGGGATAGCGGTGCGCCCGACAACATCAACTGGCGGGTTCTGTCTGTCTGAAACTGCATCAACTGGCGCCACGCCGCGTTGCTGACTGCTTTTGCGATCATCTCGTCCGTAACGCCGAAACGCGCCATGTCCTCCTGCGGGATATAGACCCTGTTTTTCTCCCGGTCCACTGCCACATCCTGCCAAAAATTGACGAGTTGCAATGCGGTGCAGATGGCATCGGACATGCGGATATTTTCTGCTGTTGCGGCGGAATAGAGCGAAAGCATCAGCAGGCCAATCGGGTTGGCGGAGCGGCGGCAGTAATCCAGCAAGGCGTCGTAGGTAGTGTAGCGTGGGGTATGCGTGTCTTGCCGGAATGCGGAAAGCAAGTCGTAGAACGGCGTGAGAGGCAGATGATGCTGGAAAATGGTCTGTTGCAGCGAGGCAAACAGCGCCCCGTCGGGTGATTCTGCCCGGGCAATCCGGTCAAGTTGTGCGCGATAGGCGTCCAGCCGTTGCTGTCGCGTTTCGGGCGAGGCATCTCCCTCGTCGGCGATATCGTCTGCTGCGCGGGCAAAAGCGTAAATGCTCTCAACCGGACGCCGAAGCCGGGCTGGCAACAAAAAAGAGGCAACCGGAAAGTTCTCATAGTGCGAAACGGACATGGTCTCTTTGGCGGGATGGCTGGATGCGCCATATTACGGTATTTGCCGCCTGATGTGTGATACTGTCCCCCTGTCGCGGCAAAGTCGTATCTGGCGGGTCTTCGCCACACAAAACAGATTGGAGGTCACTTTGTTTTTCATCCGGCAGTGGTGGATCAGGGGCTGTTTCCTGCTCGTTTGCCTGTGCGCTGTGACTGGTTCGCAGGCTGACGATTTCTCGGACGGATACCGCCTGTACGAGCAGCAGCGGTACGAGCAGGCATATCCCCTGATTCTTCGGTCGGCCAATGCGGAGAACCCTCTTGCACAGACGCTTTTAGGCATCATGCATGAAGAGGGGCACGGTATTCCCATCAACATGCACGAAGCCCTCAAATGGTACCGCAAGGGCGCGGAAAATGGCTCCTCAACCGCGCAGGCCGTGATGGGGCGGTTGTACCATGATGGTCGCATTATCAAGCGGAACCGTGTCCTGGCGGCCTACTGGTTTCGGATGGCGGCAGAAAAAGGGCACGTGCTGGCGCAGCGCATGCTGGCCGAGAGCTACAACAAGGGAGAAGGCGTCCTGCGCGACAACATCAAAGCACTTTACTGGTACCACCGGGCGGCGGAACAGGGAGATACCCAGGCGGCGTATATGCTGGGATACCTGTACTACCGGGGAGGTAGTGTCATAAAGAACGATACCGAAGCCATCCGGTGGCTTTCCCTGTCGCATCAGCAAGGCAACAAGCGTGCCACGGCGCTCCTGGGTGTGATGACGATTCGGGGGCACGGCATCCAAAGCAACCCCTTGCGGGGCATCGAACTTATTGGCACCGCGGCACAAGACGGTTTGCCGGAAGCACAGTACCTGCTGGGGTACGCCTATGAAAACGGCGGCATCGTCCAGAAAAACGAAACAGAGGCGCTGAAATGGTATCGCATGGCGGCGGACCAGGGTTTTTTCGAGGCACGCCAGCGGCTTCAGGAAATAGAAGAGGGCGACGAATAGTGGCGCCGTAGCGCGCTTGCCCTGCAAATGCCCGAACGGGCAGACTCACCTGCAAATCCTCCCATAAAACAGGAAATACTCGTGTCAGACATAACTGATATGTAAGATTGTTGTTTTTCTACACAACTGATATATTAATTTATGGTTTTTTTATAAAACTGATATATCATTAAATCGCAGTGTTTGGTTTGCAAGGGCAGTACACGGTTGTTTACGTATCTGCCACCTTTGAAGTGCGGGATAAGAGGGGAGAAAGCGATGAAATTTATCAGTGTCATCATACAGCCTTACAAGTTGGATGAAGTGCGTGAGGCGCTGTCGAGCATTGACATACAGGGTATGAACGTGCTGGAAGCAAAAGGGTTTGGACGACAAAAGGGGCACACGGAGCACTACCGTGGCGCGGAATATCTGGTTGCGTTTTTGCCCAAGCTGAAGCTGGAAATCGCGGTCAGGGACGACCAGTTGGACAGGGCACTGGAAACGATCAGGAGCAGTGCGTCAACGGGAAAAATCGGGGATGGCAAGATTTTCGTCTTTGATTTGCAGGAAGTGATGCGGATACGTACCGGTGAGACGGGCGAAGAAGCGCTATAAGGGAGGGGTGCAGCGATGAAAAAGATACTATGTGTTTTGGTGGCAATGTCCGCATGGTTGACGGGACACGCTCTTGCTCAGGAAGTGCAGGCGGTGGTCGCTGCCGCGGCTCCGGCCGCGCCGCAGCTGAACACGGGCGACACAGCCTGGGTACTGGTGTCGGCGGCGCTGGTCATGCTGATGAGCATTCCGGGGCTGGCGCTTTTTTACGGCGGCCTTGCCAGAAGCAAGAACATGCTTTCCGTCCTGATGCAGGTGTTCGTGACCTTTTCTGTCATCGTCATCCTGTGGTGCGCCTACGGATATACCCTGGCGTTTTCCGGCGATGGCGCGCTGATAGGGAACATGGAAAAAATATTTCTGCTGGGCATAAAGCCCGATACCCTGTCCTCATTCTTTGCGACGGTACCGGAATATGCCTTTGTCGCTTTTCAGTCCGCTTTTGCCGCCATCGCCTGTGCGTTGATTGTGGGAGCGTTCGCTGAGCGGATACGTTTTTCGGCGGTGATGATTTTCATGATTTTGTGGTTCACCTTCAGCTACGTTCCCATGGCTCACATCGTTTGGGGAGGCGGTTTTTTGGCAAAAGACGGTGCGCTGGATTTTGCGGGAGGGACGGTCATCCACATCAATGCGGGGATTGCCGGGCTGGTAGGGGCTTACATGGTGGGCAAACGGGTCGGGTTTGGCAGGGAAGCCATGACGCCGCACTCATTGACGCTGACCATGGTGGGAGCTTCCCTGTTGTGGATAGGCTGGTTTGGTTTTAACGCGGGCTCTTCCGGTTCAGGCAATGGCGTTGCAGCACTGGCTTTTGTCAATACTGTTTTGGCTACTGCTGCGGCGACAGTGGCCTGGCTTGTGGCCGAATCCATCCTGAAAGGGAAGGCATCCATGTTGGGCGCTGCCTCCGGTGCGGTTGCCGGTTTGGTAGCGGTAACCCCTGCCGCCGGCTTTGCGGGTCCTGTCGGCTCCACGGTACTGGGCGCTATTGCGGGGGTCGTCTGCCTGTGGGGTGTTACGGGGTTAAAGCGTTTGCTGCGCGTGGATGATGCGTTTGATGTATTTGGCGTACACGGGATAGGCGGCATTGTCGGCGCCATCCTGACCGGGGTGAGTGCCGCGCCGTACCTGGGCGGGACGGGATTTCACGATGCTGCCGGTTCAATGGGGGCGCAGTTGTGGGTTCAGCTCGTCAGCGTAGTGGTTGCCATTGTCTGGTCTGGTGTCGTCTCCTTCATTTCGTACAAGTTGATTGATCTGGTCATCGGTTTGCGTGTGTCGGAAGAGGACGAGCGTACGGGGCTGGATACCACGTCGCACGGAGAAAGCGCCTATCGGTACTAATCCACGGCTTCCCGCTGGCAGAAAAATTGCCCATTCTGCCAACAAGATGCCCCCCTTCGCGGGGGGCATCTCCTTTTGTGCGGTGCTTACGGCGCTGTTTTTAGCAAAAGCGCATTGATACGCCGGACATACGCGGCAGGGTCGGCGAGCGTTCCGCCTTCCGCGAGCAATGCCTGGTCGAACAGGATATGCGCCCAGTCGTCAAAACGATCCGTTTCGCCTCTCAGACTGTTGACGAGCGGGTGGTGCGGATTGATTTCCAGAATAGGTTTGCTGTCCGGTGCTGCCTGACCTGCCGCTTTCAGCATGCGCTGGAGGTTGCCGGACATATCGTGTTCATCCGCAACAAGGCAGGAAGGAGAATCCGTGAGGCGGTTGGTAATACGCACCGACTTTGCCTGGTTTTCCAGCACTTTCTGTATTTTTTCAGCCAGGTCCTTGTAGTCGGCCTGTGTTTCCTCATGCTGCTTTTTTTCCGCCTCATCTTCCAGCTTGCCCAGGTCGAGCCCGCCCTTTGCCACAGAAACCAGTGCTTTTTCCTCGAATTGGTCGAGGAAGGAAAGCATCCACTCGTCCACACGCTCGGTAAGCAGCAGTACTTCAAGTCCCTTTTTGCGAAATATTTCCAGGTGGGGGCTGTTTTTGGCTGCGGGATAGCTGTCTGCGGTGACGTAGTAGATCTTGTCCTGTCCCTCTTTCATGCGGGAGATATAGTCGGCAAGTGAAACATTTTGCACATCGGTATCGTTGTGGGTAGAAGCAAAGCGAAGCAGTTTGGCGATGCGGTCCTTGTTGGTGAAATCTTCGCCGATGCCTTCCTTGAGCGCCTGACCGAATTGTTCCCAGAATTGGGTGTATTGTTCCTTCTTCTCCTGCTCCTCCGAATTGGCAATTTCCTCAAGCATGCCGAGGACACGACGTGTGGAACCCTCCCGTATCGTTTTTGCGTCGCGGGATTCTTGCAGGATTTCCCGTGAGATGTTCAGCGGCAGGTCATTGGAGTCCACAACACCCCGGACAAAGCGCAGATAAACGGGCATTAGCTGCTCTGCGTCGTCCATGATGAAGACGCGTTTGACGTACAGTTTGATGCCTCCCCGTTTGTTGCGGTCCCACAGGTCAAACGGCGCCTGCTTCGGAATGTAAAGGAGCTGCGTGTACTCGGAACGTCCCTCGACATGGTTGTGCGTCCACACCAGCGGGTCAGCAAAATCGTGCGAGACGTGCTTGTAAAATTCGCGGTATTGCTCGTCGCTGATATCCGATTTGGGTCTTGCCCACAGCGCGCTGGCCTGGTTGATTGTTTCCGGTTCCGTACCGGGCTTCATAGTCTTAGTATCGTCATCCCATATTTCCTTTTCCATCTGGATGGGAATGGGAATGTGGTCGGAATATTTTCGGATGATGCCCTTCAGCCGCCAGTTGGTCAGAAAGTCGTCCTCGCCCTCCCGCATGTGCAGGATGATATCGGTACCCCGTGCGCCTTTTTCAATCGTTTCAACCTGGAATTCCCCTTCACCGGAAGATGTCCAGCGCACACCTTCCTGTGCGGGCAGACCCGCCCTGCGTGTTTCGACCGTGATACTGTCCGCCACGATGAAGCCGGAATAAAAGCCGACCCCGAATTGCCCGATCAGGGCGGCATCTTTTTGCTCGTCACCCGTGAGTCGGGACACAAATTCACGGGTGCCTGATTTGGCGATGGTGCCGAGGTGGGCAATCACCTCGTCGCGCGACATGCCGATACCATTGTCCGATATGGTAACGGTCCGTTTTTCCTTGTCGAAGCTGACCTGGATTTTCAGGTCGGAGTCATTCTCATAGATTTCCGGCTTGTCGAGTGCCTCGTAGCGCAGGCGATCAGCCGCGTCGGACGCATTTGAAATCATCTCTCTCAGGAATATCTCCTTGTTGGAATACAAGGAATGAATCATCAAATGCAGGAGTTGCTTGACCTCTGCCTGAAAGCCCAAAGTCTGTTTTTCTGTACCAGCCATCTTTCCCTCATGAATTGGTTGGGTTGAACAAATGAAGACACGAATGCCTGCCAGATGGGGCTGGCGGCGTTTTTTTCAAGAGGATGCCAGTGAAAATACCGGTTTTGTCCGGCACATCGCCCGGCAAATTCAGACGGCAGTCAGCCAGTGAGCGTATTGGGGCGCTTTGCCGGCGACCACATCGAAAAACAATGCCTGGAGTTTTTCTGTCACGGGACCGCGCGAACCGGCGCCAATCTGGCGGTTGTCCACTTCGCGGATGGGTGTGATTTCCGCTGCGGTTCCGGTGAAAAACGCCTCATCCGCGCAGTACAACTCATCCCGGGTAATCCGTTTCTCGACGATAGTCATGCCGAGATCCCTGGCGAGCGTGATGACCGTGTTGCGTGTAATGCCGTTCAAGCAGCTTGCCAAATCGGGCGTGTAAATGACGCCATCACTGACAAGGAAGATATTTTCCCCCGACCCTTCCGACACAAAACCCTCTGTATCCAGCAGAATGGCTTCGTCGTAGCCGTCGTTCAATGCCTCCTGATTGGCGAGAATGGAATTAATGTAGTAGCCTGATGCCTTGGCGCGCACCAGCGAGACATTCACGTGGTGACGGGAATAAGACGAAATCTTGACGCGGATGCCGCGTTTCATGCCGTCCTCGCCGAGATAGGCGCCCCATGCCCATGCGGCAACGGCAGCGTGAACCGTATTGCTCTTGGCAGAAATGCCGAGTTTTTCGGAACCAATCCAGATGATGGGGCGAATGTAGCAGGAGTCAAACCCGTTCTCGCGCACGACCTGTTGTTGTGCCGCCACCAGGGTATCCGCATCGTAGGGAACCGACAACTGAAATATCTTGGCAGAATTCAGGAGCCGTCTGGTGTGTTCGTGCAAGCGGAAAATGGCGGTTCCGTTGACGGTCCTGTACGCCCGCACCCCCTCGAACACAGCCATACCGTAGTGCAGTGAGTGCGTCAGCACATGGATGTTGGCAGAGCGGCTGTCAATCAGCTTGCCATCCATCCATATTTTTCCGTCCAGATCGCTCATGCTCCCCTCCGACTCACAACCGTGAATCCCGAATTCTAATGGAAATCGCGCGCAAAAAGAACAGTGCCCCTGTTTTTGTTGTTTCTGCGAATGGCGTTATCCCGGCGCGGGCGTATTTCCCCGACTCGCAGCACGAGTGCGGTAAAATGCAGAATCGTTCCGATCACGAGTGAGTGCCATGCCATCATCCTGCAAGCGTCTGACCGATTTGGTTAAAAGTGGCGAACTGAAAGACAAGCGCGTTTTTATCCGTTCCGACTTGAATGTGCCGCAGGATGCGGCAGGCAATATTGTGGAAGACACGCGAATCAGGGCATCCGTCCCGGCCATTCGGATGGCGTTACAGGCGGGAGCCGCAGTGATGGTCACCTCTCACCTGGGGCGGCCAACGGAAGGCGTGTTCGACGAGAAAGAATCGCTTCTGCCCGTTGCCAAACGGCTCGCGGAGTTGCTTGCCTGCCCTGTTGACTTGCGACGGAATTGGGAAGACGGTGTTGATGTGCGTCCCGGTCAGGTTGTGCTGCTGGAAAATGCCCGCTTCAATCAGGGCGAAAAGAAAAACGACGAGACCCTGTCGAGGAAACTGGCGGGCTTGTGCGACGTGTACGTGAATGACGCTTTCGGAACCGCCCACCGTGCGGAAGCGACCACCTGCGGCATGGCCCGCTTTGCACCGATTGCCTGCGCCGGTCCGTTGCTCTGTGCCGAACTGGACGCGCTGGGCAAAGCCTTGCACCATCCGGCCCGCCCCCTTCTGGCGCTGGTTGGCGGCGCAAAAGTGTCCGGCAAACTGACGATTTTAAAGACCCTGTCGGAGAAAGTGGATGATCTGATTGTGGGAGGCGGTATCGCCAACACCTTCCTGAAAGCCGCCGGTTATGAGGTGGGGCGCTCCCTCTGCGAAGAAGAGCTCCTTGGAGAAGCGTTGGAGGTAATGGACAGCATGCGTCGGCGGGGAGCGTCGGTTCCCTTGCCGACAGATGTCGTTTGCGCCAAAACCTTTGCTGCCAGTGCCCCGGCGAGCGTGAAAAAAGTGTCTGATGTCGCTGCGGATGACATGATACTGGATATTGGCCCCCAAACAGCCAGCTTGCTGGCGGAGCGGATTGGCAGGGCAGGGTCCATCGTCTGGAACGGTCCCGTCGGCGTATTCGAATTCGAACAGTTTGGGGGAGGCACAAAAGCGCTTTCACTGGCGATAGCGGCAAGTCCCGCTTTCTCGATAGCGGGGGGAGGCGATACGCTTGCCGCCATTGCGCAGTATGGCGTTGCAGACAAAATCAGCTACATTTCAACGGGCGGGGGAGCATTTCTGGAATTTCTCGAAGGGAAGACCCTGCCCGCAGTGGATATCCTGGAAAATCGGGCGGGATAGTTTTTTATCGGAAAGGAGCGAGAATGGCTATCGTATCAATGCGTCAACTGCTGGACCATGCCGCAGAAAATGGCTACGGCATTCCGGCGTTTAATGTAAACAATCTGGAGCAGGTGCAGGCGATCATGTCAGCGGCAGATGAAGTGAATGCGCCCGTGATTATGCAGGCATCGGCAGGTGCGAGGCGGTATACCGGCGAGGCGTTTTTGCGTCACCTGATTCTGGCGGCGGTGGAATCTTATCCGCACATTCCCATCGTCATGCACCAGGACCACGGGCAATCCCCCTCCGTATGCATGGCAGCCATCCGCTCCGGTTTCAGTTCCGTCATGATGGACGGTTCGCTCATGCCGGACGGGAAAACGGCATCGTCATACGAATACAACCGGGAAACCACGCAGGAAGTGGTGAAATTTTCCCACGCCATTGGCGTGACGGTCGAGGCGGAACTGGGGGTATTGGGTTCGCTGGAAACGATGGGTGGCGGAAAAGAAGATGGGCATGGAGCGGAAGGCAAACTGACGCTGGAGCAGTTACTGACCAGTCCCGACCAGGCCGCCGACTTTGTACGCGAAACGCAGTGTGACGCGCTGGCGATTGCGATCGGCACTTCCCACGGCGCGTACAAATTCACGCGCAGGCCGACGGGCGACATCCTTTCCATTCAGCGTATCCGGGAAATCCACGCGCGAATTCCCAATACCCACCTGGTCATGCACGGTTCCTCATCCGTTCCGCAGGAATTGCTGGCAGAAATACGCCAGTACGGCGGCGACCTGAGAGAAACCTATGGCGTCCCTGTTGAAGAAATCCAGGAAGGGATACGCAACGGAGTCAGGAAAGTGAATATTGATACGGACATTCGTCTTGCCATGACTGCTGCGATACGGCGCTATCAGGCTCAAAATCCCTCCCATTTCGACCCGCGGGAGTATCTGCGCGAAGCGCGGGAAGAAGCCAAAAAACTGTGCGTACAGCGTTACCTCGCCTTTGGTTGCGAAGGGCAGGCAGCAAAGATCAATCCCGTGCCGCTGGAGAAGATGGCTGAAAAATACCGGTCGGGAGGATTCGCGCAGATTGTTAAGTGATACGGCATCTGCTGAAGAGAGGCAAACATGGTTGGCAAAGTCCGAAAAAAAAAGCCCGATGATGCCGTAAAGGTCGGCATTGTCATGGGGTCCACCTCCGACTGGGAAGTGATGAAAGAAGCCGCGCAAATGTGCGAGGAATTCGGTATTCCCTACGAAGCGCGGGCGTTGTCGGCGCATCGCTCCCCTGCGGAACTGGAAGCGTGGATTACCCGTATGGAAGAACGGGGCTGCCAGGCGTTTGTCGCGGGTGCGGGGGGGTCAGCGCACCTGGCGGGGGTGGTGGCAGCGCAAACCATTCTGCCCACTTTTGGGGTACCGATGCCCTCAAAGTACATGAAAGGGCTGGATTCTCTCCTGGCGACAGTGCAGATGCCCAAAGGGATTCCCGTGCCCACGCTGGCGATTGGCGAGGCGGGTGCGGCGAATGCTACACTGGCAATCGTTGCCGTACTCGCCTTAAACGATGCCGGGTTGAAGAAGAAGCTGCTTGATTTTCGCGTCAGACAATCCGAAAAAGTGCGCAATGCCACATTGCCCGAATTGCGGTGAAGGGGTGGGTGTGATGGAAGGGCTTATGCAAACAGACCTGAAATCGTTGCCGCTGCTTCACAGAGGGAAAGTGCGTGATATTTATGCGGTGGGCGACGACAAGTTGCTGGTCGTGCAAACGGACAGGCTTTCGGCGTTCGATGTAGTGCTGGACGACCCCATTCCGGGGAAAGGGAAAATCCTGACGACCCTGTCCAATTTTTGGTTCGGACGCTTCGGGCATCTGATGCCCAACCATATGACAGACATCGATCCGGTTTCACTGGTTGCGCCGCAGGAAAAAGAACAGGTAAAAGGCAGGGCGATTGTCGTAAAAAGGTTGAAACCGCTGGGTATTGAGGCGATTGTACGGGGATACCTCATCGGTACGGGCTGGAAGGATTACCAGAAAACAGGAAAAATCTGCGGTATTTCCCTGCCGACGGGTTTACAGGAAGCGCAGAAACTGCCGGAAGTGATTTTTACTCCCTCGACCAAGGCCGCTGTGGGGGAACACGATGAAAATATTACCTTTGAACAAGCGGAAAAAATAGTGGGCGCAGATGTGGCGCGCCAGGTGCGCGACATGGCGATACAACTGTATTCGGCAGCATCGGAATACGCGGCACAAAAGGGAATTCTCATTGCGGATACCAAGTTCGAATTTGGTCTGGACAAGGATGGGACAGTCCATTTGATTGATGAAATACTGACACCGGATTCATCCCGTTTCTGGCCCCTGTCGCAATACGCGGCGGGAGCTTCGCCGCCTTCCTTCGACAAGCAGTTTGTGCGGGATTGGCTGGAAGCGCAGCCCTGGAACAAACGGGCGCCAGCGCCCCGTCTGCCAGCGGAAGTCGCGCAAAAGACGGCAGAAAAATACAGCGAGGCCTTGCGGTTGCTGACACAGGGAGAGACGTGAACGCCGCAATCAGGCAAGCGGCTTTTGAGCTTGAGTCCGGTCAACTGGTGGTGTTCCCGACAGAAACCGTCTATGGGCTGGGCGCGGATGCGGAAAACCCCGTCGCGGTATCCATGATCTATGCCGTCAAGGGGCGACCATCCGACCATCCGCTCATTGTCCATGTACACCAAACATCAGATCTTTCCCTTTGGGCGCACCCTGTTCCCGTGGAGGCCGAAAGACTGATGGCGGCCTTTTGGCCGGGACCGCTTACGCTGGTGCTTAATTGCGCCGCCCGTGTTTCCCGCACAGTGACGGGAGGGCAGGACACTATCGGATTACGCTGTCCCGCCCATCCGGTTGCCTCCCGCCTGCTCAAGGCGTTCAAGCGGGGGCAGGGCGGCATTGCGGGACCTTCGGCGAACCGCTTTGGACGTGTCAGTCCCACACGGATACAGGATGTGCGCAGCGAATGGGCGCATGAAACCCGAATTGCGTCCATGCTGGATGGCGGGCAAAGCGAAATCGGCATCGAGTCAACAATTGTAGACCTGTCCCGAGTCGGCACGCACGGAGCTGTGCTGTTGCGTCCCGGGAAAATCGGCGCAGCAGACCTTGCGGCGATTCTGGGCGATGGGCTGCTGGAACCGTCTGCGGACGCGCCCCGCGCCTCCGGGATGCTGCCCTCCCACTACGCGCCGGCAACCCCGCTGGTCATGGTGCCGACAGAAGCGCTGCTTCGGACGGTTTCTTCGCTGACAGACAGAAAATGTCGTGTGGCATGCATGTCCTGGTCGCTTTTTTTGCCACCGGAAAAGCTATGGGCGAAGTGGGACATGCCAGCCGCCGCAGCTGGCTATGCACATGACCTGTACGCCGCACTGCATACCCTGGACAGATCTGCCGCCGATATTATCCTTGTCGAAGCGCTGCCGGAAGGAGACGCGTGGATTGCCGTTGGCAACCGCCTGCAGAAAGCGGCGTACAGTTACCGCCATGCGCTGGGCAACCTGCTCGGAACCAGTGCTGCGCCATAGCGTGCCGCAGTGGTGTTCAGTCCGGTTTCCTGCCCTCGCGCGCTGTCCGTATAAGACAAACACCTACAGAGCGGCCCGGCTGTCGCCTGACAAAAAATACCGTTTCAAACCTATTCCTTTGCGCATTCACTTGCTCGCACAATGGTTCCCGTTCACCGCTGTCACGAATACAGGCGTCCGGCAGGCGCCTTTGACGCAAGGAGGAAGAGATGAGCATGGAAAACATGATGTCAGAGATACGTGACCTGAATTTGAGTTACCTGATGCTGACACAACAAATGATTCGCGCCGATAAGCCCGCCGCGGTTTTCCGCCTGGGAATCAGCGTGGACATTGCCGATTTGCTGGAAGGGCTGAGCAACGCCCAGTTGCTGAAGCTGGCGTCTACCAACATGATGCTGGCGCGCTTCCGTTTCGAAGACGATCTCGTGCTGGGTATGTTAACGGGCTACAACAAAGACTACGCGCAGGCAAAATCACATGCTGCCATTCTGATGGCAGGACAGCCTGTCGAGCAGATAACCTGAAACGCCTGGTTTTTCGGAGGGTGGCATGGCACGCAAAAGTGTATTGACGGATGTGCAGGATGTGCAGTTGGCGATCGATCTGATCAAGTGGGGCGCTCGTCTGCAATTACTGGAGCAGGAAACAAGTATCTCCAGGGAACGCTTGATCAAGCTGTACAAGGAAATTCGGGGGGTCTCTCCTCCCAAGGGGATGCTGCCCTTTTCGACCGACTGGTTCCTTACCTGGCAGCCCAATATCCATTCCTCGCTTTTCATGAACATCTACCATTACCTGCGGGAGCATGCCGGAATGTCCGGGGTGCGGGCAATTCTCAAGGCATACCAACTGTATCACGAGCAAGTCATGCCAGAATCGGGAGAACCGCTTCTCTCCCTGACGCGGGCGTGGCGTCTGGTGCGCTTTTTTGAGAGCAAGATGCTGCAAATGACCCATTGCACGAAATGTAGCGGTCGTTTTGTGACACACACCTACGAATTGCATCGCCGGTTTGTTTGCGGCTTATGTCACCTGCCTTCCCGCGCGGGGAAAACGAAGAAGTCGCGTGAGTTGATGGCCGCCTGACAGGCGGCACGCACCACACGGTGTGTGGAGACTGATGAAAAAGCCCAATCTTCGCGTCGGTGGATTGGGTCGGCGTCTGCCGGGCTTTTCCGTGGTTGTTCAGGCGCTCTTTATCCAACTGGTTGCTTTTCCCGTTTCTTTTTCCCTTTGCCTGTTCTTGTCGTACCTGGTGGCAGGCGATATGCCCGTGTGGTTCTTTGCGATAGCACAGGGACTCTTTTCGGCGGGAATCAGTTACTTTCGCGCCATGCGCGTGTGGTGGTTGTGTTTTCAGTTCCTTTTCCCGTTCGCTTTGCTCCTTTTGCTGGCTTTGCGTGTTTCACCGCTGTGGTACCTGCTTCTTTTTTTCATTCTGTTGATCCTGTTCTGGGGCGCTGTAGTGACCCGGGTTCCCCTGTACCTTTCCAGTCGCGCCGTATGGGAAAAAGTAGCGGAGCTAATACCGGGTGACCGCCCGATACGCTTTCTGGATGCGGGGTGCGGCATTGGGGGCGTCGTCCTGCATCTGGCAAGGGTCCGACCGGACTGCTTGGTTGCGGGCATTGAAATTTCCCCCCTGCTCTGGCTGGTCGCGCGCTGGCGCGTGCGCTTGTCCGGTAGCCGCGCGCGCATCATACTAGGAAATTACGAAAATCAGGATTTGTCCGCCTATGACGTGGTGTTTGCCTATTTGTCGCCACTGGTGATGAGCGCTTTTCGGGAAAAAGTGTGTGCGGAGATGCGACCCGGCGGATTGCTGTTAAGTCTCGCGTTTCCGGTTGAAGGGGTGGAAGCAGATATTCAGGTCGTACTCGGTCATACCGCACTGTATGGCTGGTATGTCCGGCAGGCGGCATGACGCGGGATTGGGCGCGGGATACGCTGGTTTCACGATAGCAGGGAACCTGCCGGACGCCGCTTTGCGGCGGTTGTGCGTTGTTTTTCTTCCTGTTTTTATGCGCCAGACCTGATTTCTGTTTTGCCAAACCCCTATTTTTCAGGCAGAATGGGGGTTTGATGAATGAACTGGCGAGATATGCGGTCGCTTTGACACCACACCGTGTACCTTGTACTTCGGAGGAGAAGAATTTTGCTGGTTATCGTCGGATACGCTATTGTTGCCTTTTCCGTTTTTGGCGGTTTCGTCATGAGCGGCGGGAATATGGGAGCGCTGTTCCAGCCGATTGAATTGCTGATGATTGGTGGCGCGGCGCTGGGAGCCTTTTTTGTTGGCAACGGGATGAAAGCCGTCAAGGCGACTTTCAAGTCGCTGCCGATGGTCCTGAAAGGCTCGAAATACACGAAGTCGCTCTATCTGGAGTTAATGGCGCTGCTGTCCGAGATTTTGTCCAAGGTGAGAAAAGAAGGGTTGATGTCCATTGAGGACGATGTGGAAAATCCGGGGCAGAGTCCCATCTTCTCGAAATACCCTGCTGTGATGGCGGATCATCACGTTGTGGAATTCATGACGGATTACCTGCGCCTGATGGTGTCGGGCAATATGGACGCGTTTCAGATTGAAAGCCTGATGGACAATGAAATCGGCACCCATCACAGCGAGGGAGAAATTCCGGTGCATGCCATTTCTCGCGTTGGCGATGCGATGCCCGCTTTCGGTATTGTTGCGGCCGTGATGGGCGTGGTGCATACCATGGAATCGGTTGGTCTGCCTCCCGCCGAGCTGGGCATTTTGATTGCCCACGCGCTGGTGGGAACGTTTCTGGGTATTTTGCTGTCCTACGGGTTTGTCGGGCCGCTCTCAAGTGCGCTTGAGCAAAAACTGCAAGAGTCCAGCAAGATACTGGAATGCATCAAGGTCACCATTTTGGCGAGTCTGAACGGCTATGCACCCCAGCTCGCGATCGAATTTGGACGCAAGGTGCTGTATTCCACTGAACGTCCGACCTTCCTGGAACTGGAAGAGCATATCAAGCAATCGAGATCCCGTTAGTTGATTTTTTCATGCAGTACACACCATGGCAGACGATCTACGACCGATAGTCATCAAGCGCGTCAAAAAGGCGGCGTCCGGGCACCATGGCGGGTCATGGAAGATAGCGTACGCCGATTTCGTGACGGCCATGATGGCTTTTTTCCTGCTGATGTGGTTGTTGAGTTCTGTCAGCAAGGGAGATTTGGGCGGTATCGCCGAATTTTTCTCCCAGCCGCTGAGAGTTGCCTTATCGGGTGGCGACAGGGTCGGAGACGCGACCAGTATCGTCAAGGGAGGCGGCACCGATCTGTCCCGCAAGGATGGACAGCAGAGTCGGGGAGACGACCTGGGGCTTTCTTCCCGCCCGAAAGACCTGAAAAAGGCACAGGCAGAGCTGGAGCGTCTTGAAAAAGAAAAGCTGGAAGGACTGAAAGCCCGGTTGGATGCGTCCATTGACGCCAACAAGGTGTTGCGCATGTTCAAAAGGCAACTGCTGCTGGATTTGACCAGTGAAGGTTTGCGAATACAGATCGTGGACGAGCAGCACCGCCCCATGTTTGACCTGGCGAGTGCAGAACTGAAGCCCTATACGCGTGAGATATTGACCCACATTGGTTCCGTTTTGAACGAGGTTCCCAACAGAATCAGTCTATCCGGTCATACGGATGCCAAACCGTTTGCGTCGGGCGACAGGGGCTACAGCAACTGGGAGTTGTCGGCGGATCGCGCCAACGCGTCGCGTCGTGCCCTGGTACTGGGGGGTATGGACGAATCAAAAGTATTGCGGGTGGTAGGGTTGGCTTCCTCCATCATGATGGACAAGTCCGAGCCGGAAAATCCCATCAACCGTCGCATCAGTATTGTGGTGATGAACAAGAGAACGGAAGATGCCATCCTGCAGCAGAGTGGCAACCATCTGGATGCCAAAACATCATCGGAATTGGAAACAGGGTTGCAAAAGAAGCTGCCGTAGCGCTACTGTGCCGGGCGACAAGGGGCATGCCGGAGGATTGGGGTCATTTTGGAAAAAGAGTTACGTAATGTGTTGTCGAACGTATCAAGTAACGGATTGATACATATCGACGAGATGGAGCGCGACCTCCTGCAGGTCAATCTGTTGTTGATGGATGCGATTGGAACGATGGGCGAGCATTTCCTGGAGATCGGCAGGCTGGCGCGTCGTCAACAACAAGCCGTGAGAACAATGGAATCCGCGAGTGCTTCCGACATGGCTGTGCAGATGGGCGAAACCCTGCGGGAGATGGAGACGCGTGTCCACGCCATTGTGACGGCAATGCAATTTCAGGATATGACAAGCCAGTTGATTGCGGGCGTTCTTTCGCACGCCGACGCGGCACGCCGCATGATGGGGTATGTGAGAGAACTGGCCGATGATCTTGTCCGTGCGGAAGGCGCGAGTGACGTCAGCATGATGCTTTCCGCAGCCGTGCGCGAACTGGGCGAACGCCGACGCGAACTGGAACATCGGCACGCCAAAATGGTTCAGCAGGAGCGGATGGATTCAGGGAGTGTGGAACTTTTTTGAGAGGTTGCCCGGGAAGATGGGGCGCTTCGGAAAGATGGTATGATGGTGCGGCAAAGCAACAGTGGGAAAACGCGGAGGGAAAATGGCCAAGACGATTCTGACAGTGGATGATTCCAGTTCCTTGCGCCAGATGGTTGTATTCAGTTTGAAGTCGGCTGGCTATGAAGTGGCTGAAGCGAGGGATGGCATAGAAGGACTGGCATTGGCACAGAAACAGGTTTTTGATTTGGTGCTGACAGACCAGAATATGCCGGGAATGGATGGTTTGGAACTTATTCGCCGTCTTCGCGCCTTGCCTGCGTACAAGAGAGTGCCCATTATTATGCTGACGACAGAATCCAGCGAGACAAAGAAACTCGAGGGGCGGGCAGCCGGCGCAAATGGCTGGATGGTTAAGCCGTTTGATCCCAAACGGCTTGTGGAAGTAGTCGGGAAAGTGATAGGTTAGTGTGGGCCGGTGTTACTTTCATGTGAGACGGAGATGGGTTGTGTCAGCAGTAGCGGAAACGATGATTGCCTCGTCGGGCGAGGTGAGAAAGTGTGTTTATGGACGTTGACATAAGCCAGTTTACCCAGATATTTTTTGACGAAACAGAAGAACTGCTCTCCGAAGCGGAGAGGCTTCTGCTCAACATTGATATTGCCCATCCTGATCCGGACGACATCAACGCCATTTTCAGGGCAGCGCACTCCATCAAGGGCGGTTCCGCCACCTTCGGCATGACGGACATGACCGATGTGACGCATGTCATGGAATCGTTGCTGGACAATATCCGCAATGGCGATATGGCGTTAACGGCAGAACATGTCGAAGTGTTTCTGGTGGCGAAAGATGTCTTGAAGATGTTGCGCGATGGTCACCAGTACGGCACCGAAGTGGACAACGATGCGGTCAGCGACCTGATGGCAAGTCTGAACAAGCTGTCACACGCTTCGTCGGCAGGCGCGGCAGTGGAAGGAGCGGCTGCCCCGTTATCTGCGACCGCTCTTCCGAACGCGGTGAAGAACTACGAAATCGACCTGTCGGCAACGTTGACGGGGGAGTCGCTTGACGCGCTGGTTGACGAGTTGGGTGAACTGGGAACACTCCACCGGGAGGCGCGGCCCGATGGGACAACGCACCTGACGCTGCGGGGGGAGTGCAGTCATGATGACATCATGTCGCTTTGCGCTTTTGTGTTGGGACCGGATGAATTGACCATTACGGAAACGGGATCGCCGCAAGCCGAAACGGATACCAGGACAGATGAAGAACGGGGATATGGATTCTTCGATAATTTTGAGCCGCCCGCACAAAACGCGGATGCCTTAAAAGCGTCGCAGGCGGTGGCAAAAAAGAAGGCGGAACCCGCCGCCGCGAAGCGGCCTGCTGCTGTCGCCACATCTGCCTCCATTCGTGTTGGAGTGGACAAGGTTGACCAGTTGATCAACCTGGTTGGCGAACTGGTTATTACCCAGGCCATGCTGGAACAGCAGGCTGGTGCGCTGGATCCGATGCAGCACCAGCGCCTTTTGGACAGCATGAGCCAGTTGTCACGCAACACGCGCGATTTGCAGCAGGCGGTCATGTCCATGCGGATGATGCCGATGGACTATGTGTTTTCACGTTTTCCGCGCATGGTGCACGATCTGTCATCCAAGCTGGGGAAAAAAGTGGAGTTGCTAACGTCCGGTGCCGCGACAGAACTGGACAAGGGATTGATAGAGCGGATTATCGACCCGTTGACCCATCTGGTGCGGAACAGCGTGGACCATGGAATTGAATTGCCCCACGAGCGGGTGGCACAAGGTAAGGACGAGGCGGGGAAGATTTTCCTTTCCGCCGCGCACCAGGGAGGCAACATCGTTGTCGAGGTCAACGACGATGGCGCTGGATTGAATCGGGAGAAGATACTGACAAAAGCCGCCGAAAGAGGGTTGCCTGTGTCCGAGAACATGTCTGATTCCGATGTCTGGAATTTGATTTTCGCGCCCGGCTTCTCGACGGCAGATGCGGTAACAGACGTGTCAGGTCGTGGCGTTGGCATGGATGTCGTCAAGCGCAACATCACCGAAATGGGGGGATTTGTTGACATTCGCTCGTCTAAGGGGGTCGGGACGATGATGTCCGTTTACCTGCCGTTGACACTGGCGATTCTGGATGGCATGTCCATCAGGACGGGGGAAGAAATATACATTTTGCCGCTGGCACATGTCGTCGAATCCCTGCAACCCTTGCCGGAAGACGTTCGGGAACTCCAGGGGCAGGGGAAAATCATCAAGGTGAGAGAAGATTATCTCCCCTTGCTCGCTATGGGAGAAATTTTTGATATTACCCCGCGCAGCGCCACCCCTTCGGAAGGAATCGTCGTTATTCTGGAAGCGGATGGCAGCCGGGCAGCGATGTGGATTGATGAACTGGTGGGGCAGCAGCAGGTTGTTGTCAAAAATTTGGAAAGCAATTACCGGAAGGTCCCC
>JAISAG010000029.1 GCA_031266815.1 Burkholderiaceae bacterium
GAATTGGCAGTGATTCGATGTGCCGATGGTACGCGACGTCCCCTTCTCCCGCAGACTGGCGCGAAGCCATCATCAGCATTCTGGAGAGAACGGTGGAATTGAGCAACCCGAACAAAAAATAGTCTGCATTGTCAACGTAATAGCTGTCATCCCAATACTGCGCCCCATTCATTCCCAGCGCAAACCCTGTCAGGGCGGTGTCACGGCTGACACCAACGCGAACATCCGTTACATTCTCGTAGTCGTTATCTTCCTCAAACGCTAACTCAAACCACTTCTGGTCTCCCTCCCTTTTTTCCAGCCGGGGCCTGAACGGCAACAGGTGGCGTTCAATAACGGGATAATCTGCTATGTCAACCGTTCCTTTGGGCGTATAAATCAACCATTGGTCGTATGCGTCCACATGCCACTTTCTCAGGGTGTGCCCATCAAAAAAGGGCTTCAGGATGTTCGCAGAACGGGGATCCTCATTGATCAGGGCATCGCGCGTCGCTTTACTGACAATGAAAGTTTCGCGAAAGGAAACGGGAACCCCCGATTGCAGCGGTCCATAAACCGCTTTCAGTGTCGCGTGGTTGTGAATCAGCTTGTCTCGCAGTCCTGCGGAAATACTTTCGTGCAACCATTGGGTCATTTTGCCGGAAAGCATGTTCTTTGCACCCAGCAGGAGATAGAAACGATGGTATTCCGCCGGATCCTCCAGCATGAGGGAAAACCGAAAGCGCTCGTACGTATTGCGTTTGAGCACAAGAGAAAAAAGCCGTGTTTCACTCAAACTGGCGAGAATGAAATAGCGGCGATCCGGAATATCTTTTGCCTGCTCTCTCGCCAACGCAACGGGATCCTCTGCCAGCGCGTCCAGATCCTCCGCACCAACGAAACGAATCAGCGCGAGAGACGTTGAATGCGTTGCGGAAAAATGTCCCAACTGAGCGTCGAAGTGCGTTTTTTCCGAATCCATTTTTTTCAGCGAACCCGCTTTTTCCCCGGAGGGAAAAGCATACCCCAGGAGGTCTACCCAGATGCGCTGCAAAAAGGCATCACACTGCGCCTTTCGAGGCTGCTTGCCCAATGCGGAAAGGTCCTTTACCCACTGTTCCAGGAAAGAAAATGACTGCGGCGGAATGCTCTCCCGGCTGAGAAGCGGATCCAGCACCTGTGTATGGAAAAGAGAAAGGCTTGAACGAATGTGTTTGTTTTCCATATGTTCCTCCATGTACAAAGAAGCCAGCATCCGCGCAGATATCCTCATACCTGCCCATCACGCGGGCACCCTGTTTTTCGATTGCTTTTCCGGCACACCTGCAAATGCCGCCGACCGGAGTGCTTACTACCGACCTGCCTTTCCGGATATTTTCTTTCGGGAAGCGGATACCCTGGAGACCAGATTATCCACGACTTGCAAGGTCAGGCGCTGGACTTCCGTTTCGGGCAGATCGTCCAGCTTGTTCCCGCTATTTACCTGGGCGGGCGAAGTCAGATACTTGCCGTCCACAACAAAAACCGGCACCCCGTCAATACCGTAAGCAGTCTGTGCCATTGCAGCAGAATCCATCAGTGCCTGCACATTCCGTGAGCGAAAGCTTGCAACGAATTCGCCGCGATTTATCCCGTTTTTTTCGAGGAAATCCGCTATCTGGCTTTCCGAGCGAAGAGGGAGCCTTTCAACTTGTGCGGCACGAAACACTCTTTTGTGCAGCGTATCGGTCATCTTCCCCATGGACACCAGAGTAAAGTACATTCGCTGGTGCAGGATGGTCTGTCCGCCAAAATTGACCGGAATGCGCCGGAACCTGACCTGACGACCCTGCTTCTTTGCCCAATCAGACAAGGCCTCATCAAAAACGTGGCAATGGGAGCAAAAGTAACCGAAGAATTCTATCACTTCCACTTTCCCGCTTCTTGTCTGTGTCGACCGGGAGGCACTGATCGTGCTGTAATCCACCCCATCCTGCGGTGAAGCCGGTGATGCCGATGCGGTAACGGCGGCAAACGACAGGAAGACGGCACAGCACCCGCGGACAAGGCTTGCCATCACGCACGTATTATTCCGAAGATTTGGTGTCGGTGTAATCAATCTGGTTCTCCTTCAGTTTGCCTTGCGTTCTGGACAACTCGCCCGCTGTCAGTGGGCCTACCCGTACACGAAAAAGCGTCCCGCCGGGTGAACTCACTTCGTTGATATGCGCTTCAATCCCCAGTAATGCCAGGCGCGCCTGCATTCCAGTCGCTTCAGCCTGCGTCCGGTACGCCCCTGTCTGCAAATAGGCGCTCCCTTTGGCATCTTCCGTCTTTGCGATAGCAGCGGGAGAAGGTGGTGTTGTGGCATCTCCCTGAGCGGGCGTCTCCCGGCTGCTTGAGTACATCGGCTGATTGGGATCGGCAGAAGGGGAAATGACGGCCACCGATTTTTCCTGTTTTTTCCCTCCATGAAATTGCATGGAAGAACGCGTGACAGCCAGCGCAACAACAATGGCGATAATGAGTCCCGCGCACAGCCCGGCGAAAAAACTCAGCACCATGTTGTTTTTCAGGAACAAGTCCAGTATCCGTTGTTTAGATTGTTGTCGCATTGTCGCCATCACATTTTTTCCGGTGCAGATACACCCAGCAATTCCAGCCCGTTTCGCAAAACCTGGCGGGTACAGTCCAGCAGCGCGAGCCTGGCAAGCCGGAGACCCTCTTCGTCCACCAAAAAACGCGCAGCATTGTAGTAAGCATGCAAGAGGCCCGCCAGCTCCCGCAGATAAAACGCCACCTGATGTGGCCCCAGTTCGTCCAATGCCCGTGACAGCGTGTCGGGATAATCGGCCAATTTTGTCAACAGCGCCGTCTCATGCGCCGAGACCAATGGCGACAGATCTGCATGACACAACAGACCTTTGTCTCCTCCCCACTGCGCGAATACGGAACAGATACGGGCGTGCGCATATTGTACGTAATAAACCGGATTTTCATCCGAGCGGGACAGGGCCAAATCAACGTCAAAGACAAATTCGGTATCCGCTTTCCGGGAAATCAGAAAAAAACGAACCGCATCGCGCCCGCGCACCGCATCACCGCCGCCTGACCACTCTATCAAATCCCGCACTGTCACATAGGAACCCGCCCGCTTTGAAATTTTGACTTCGGCGCCATCCCGCATCACGGTCACCATCTTATGCAGAATGTAGTCGGGATATTGCGCGGGGATTCCGCAGCGCATGGCTTGCAGTCCCGCTCTTACCCTGATAATGGTGCCATGGTGATCGCTCCCCTGAATGTTGATGGCTTTGGTGTACCCCCGCTCCCACTTGCCGACATGGTAAGCCACATCGGGGACGAAGTAGGTGTAGGTTCCATCCGATTTTCTCATCACACGGTCCCTGTCATCGCCATAGTCCGTCGTCCGCAGAAAGAGCGCGCCACTTTCCTCGAATGTTTTACCGGAACGGACAAGCGCAGAAACGGTTTGATTGACCCTGCCGTCCGCATAAAGGGAAGACTCCAGATAGTAACTGTCGAAATGAATGCCGAAAGCATGCAAATCATTGTCCTGTTCGTTGCGAAGGGAAGTGACCGCAAATGCCCTGATGGAATCGGTGTCATCCGGATTAGCGCTCGCCGTCACAACGGGGCAGTTTCGCGCCGACACGGTCGCCCCCGACAAAAAAGCCCGCGCGATGTCGGCAATGTAGTCTCCATTGTATGCATCCTGCGGCCAACCGGCAGAATCGGGCGCTAACCCCTTCGCGCGCGCCTGAACGGATCGGACAAGGTTGTCAATCTGTGCGCCGGCATCGTTGTAGTAAAACTCGCGGGTGACCTCATACCCCTGCGATGCCAGCAACGCTGACAGCGCGTCCCCCAACGCCCCCTGACGCCCGTGCCCCACATGCAGCGGCCCTGTTGGGTTTGCCGACACGAACTCGACCATTACTTTTTTTCCCTCTCCTGCATGACCCCGACCGTACGCGTCACCTTGCGCCATGATGACATCCAGCACAGCCTGCCTTGCCTGTGGGGTCAAATGGACATTGATAAACCCGGGGCCGGCTACTTCAGCAGAGGCAACCAAATCGGACGCACCAACCTGCAGAAGCAGCGCAGAGAGCACTTCGCCAGCCAGTTCGCGCGGATTTTTTTTCAACCGGCGCGCCAACTGCATGGCAACGTTGCACGCCACATCACCATGAGAAACGTCACGCGGACGCTCCAGCATGATGACCGGCGCCTCACCGGCAGGAGGATACTCCGGCAGGGCGGACAGCGCCGCTTCAAACAGGTGTGTCAATTGTTGTCTTTGTTCTGCAAGCATGACGCACACGAAATACGACAAGCAAAACGTCTTTCTTCGAGCGAATCTCCCCCTGCCCGAATACGAGGGAAGGCGATCCGCCCGACCGGAGCCGTACTATGCCAATTATTCCTCGTAACGATTGACGAGGTGACCCACCCCGTCAATCAGCACTTCCACCGTGCTCCCGGGCTTCATGGAACCCACGCCGACAGAAGTACCGCACGAAATGATGTCTCCCGGCTCCAGCGTCATGTCGTAAGAAATCAGGCTCACCAGCCTGGCGGGCTGAAACACCATATCGCTGACGGGGTAATTCTGGCGTTCCGCTCCGTTTAAGACGGTCCTGATAACCAGTTTGGACGGGTCGGTAATGCCAGTCACAATGCCGGGACCGAAGGAGCCGAAGGTATCAAAGCCCTTGGCGCGCGTCCATTGCGCAAAGGTAGGGTCTTTCTTGATGATTTCGCCCGCAGTCACGTCATTGCTGCAGGTGTAGCCAAAAATGTAATTGGGCGCATCCGCTTCAGACACTTCCTTACACCGCTTGCCAATAACAATGGCCAGTTCTCCTTCGTAGACCACCTTGCCGTCATAGGAACGCGGCTTTTTAACCGCTTCCCCATCCGCAATAAAGGCCGTGCCCGGCTTTAACAGATACAGCGGTTCCGTCGGAATGGGAGACCCCAGCTTTTCTGCCAATGCGCGAAAGTTGTTCCACAGCAGAATCATTTTGGAAGGGATGCAGGGAGTCAACAACGAGACGTCCCCCCGTTTAACGGTCTTGCCGGCAGACGAGGGTTTGTCAAACATGTTTCCCGTATAAACCTGAATCTCGTCTCCCTTGATCGTACCAAACCCTTCTTGCCCATTCAGGCTGAAACGCACCCATGTCTCCATCTCATCTCCTCGAATATGACTTGCACCTGTTCAACACACCATCCGTTGTTGTCCCGAAACAACACCAGCCTGACATTATATCGGCAATTCCTGCACTTGAGCAGATATTGTATGCGTCCACCTTGTGCTCTTCGCTCGAGGTGTATCAGAAAGAAAGCGGGCACTTTGCGGTATGGGACATACCTCCGGCCAACCGCTACAGGCGTCCTGCGAAAAATGCAGCCTTGATGTCATCCGCCGATAATGTTGACGGCACTTCCAGCCGCTTTCGCCTGCTTCCCGTGCCATGCGTAATACGGACCTGCCCTTTGGGTAAACCCAGTTTTTTTGCGACAAAGCGGATTAGCTCTTCATTCGCTTTTCCTTCCACCGGGGGAGCTTTTAAGCGAATGCGCAAAGCGGAGTCCGAGGCGGAAAGCACTTCCGTCACTTTGGCGTTGGGACTGACCCAAACCGTTATCCTCACTGCGGAAGCGGTGGCAACCAGCCAACTGTCCCCCATACTCATCCCCCCAAGGACGAAAGGATCAATTGAGGAAGGAAGCGGGCTATCAGATTCAGGACAAAAAACCCGGCCATGACAGAAAAATCGATTCCCGCAATGGGAGGAATCCACCTTCGGAATGGTCGCAGAAAAGGAGCGTTCACCGCACGGATGGCAGGCGCCAGCGTGGCGTGCGGGTTGATCCAGCTAAACAGGACCTCCAGAACAAACAGCCCCATGATGCCGTAAACCAGCCAGTTCAGAAGCGCCAGCAAGGACAAGGCCACGAGGGGTTTCGCTGGAAATCCTCCCCAGAACAGGAAAGCCTTGAGCGCGCCAACGAGCGTGGATACTATAACTGCGCCCAGCAAGCTTGCCCAGTCTTGCCCTCTTCCCGGAAGCAGCCTGCGCAGGGGCATGACAAGCCAATTGCTCAGCAAAAAAATCAGATTGGCGACCGAAACGGGGGGGCGAACCCGCACGTACCCCAGCCAGAACCGCAACAACATCGCTCCGCCGAGCACGGCACCCAGCGAATCAATGAGCAACTGCAACAATTCGCGCCACACGGTTCCCTCTTTTAACGTGCTGATGGCGGAAACCTTGTGCGCCAACAAAAAGTCAGGCTGTCTTTTCCGCCCTTGCAGTGTGCCATGCGGCGTAAGCACGATGGGCTGCGGATTCTGCTTCTCCAGACCGGACGGGATGCCCCATCCTGGAAAGAATAGTATCCAGCGCGCGCAAACAGGTCATGACGTGAGACTCTTGCGCCGTGTAACCCATCAGACCGAAACGCCACACCTTGCCCGCCAGCGGCCCCAGTCCGGCCCCAATTTCCAGCCCGTATTCCGCGACCAGCTCCTGCCTGACCAGCGCCTCATCAATGCCTTCCGGAACCAGAATTGCACTCATCTGCGGCAGGCGATTGGCTTCCTTGACAAGGAATCGCAGGCCCAGCGCTTCAAATCCGGCGGCCAACGCCTGATAGTGCTGACGGTGACGTGCCCAGGCGTTTTCAATGCCTTCCTCCTGGAGCAGCAGCAACGACTCGTGCAGAGCAAACAAACTATTGATGGGCGCAGTATGGTGATAGGTGCGAACCGTATTGCCCCAATAGTTCAGAATAAGATTGATATCCATAAACCAGCTCTGAACCTTGTCCTTGCGATTCTGGATATGTTCTACCACCCGATCTGAAAAACTGACAGGGGAAAGTCCGGGTACGCAGGAAAGGCACTTCTGGCTTGCCGAATAGATGGCATCTATCCCGCATTCGTCTGTCATGACCGGAATACCGCCAAGGGAGGTCACCGCGTCCACCAGCACAATGGCGCCATAACGGTGGGCAACATCCGTGATCGCTTTGGCATCCGTCTCACAGCCCGTTGACGTTTCCGCGTGAACAAAAGCAACCAGCCGAACATCCGGGTTCTGCTTGAGCGCGTCTTCCAGCTTGTTCGGGTCGCACGGCTCCCCCCAAGCATCCTCAACCACAACCGGAATACCGCGGCAACGTTCCACGTTCTCTATCATCCGTCCGCCAAATACTCCGTTGCGACAGACGATAACCTTGTCGCCCGGCGCAACGAGGTTGACAAAACCACTCTCCATGCCGACAGAACCGGGGCCCGATACGGGAAAGGTCAAAGCGTTTTGCGTCTGAAAAGCGTAACGTAACAAGGACTTCAACTCATCCATCATGCGAACAAATGCGGCATCAAAGTAACCAATGACGGGCTGACTCAATGCTGTCAGTGTCCGCGGGTGGATATTGGATGGACCCGGACCCATCAGGATACGCTTCGGCGGATAAAACGAACCTATCTTGTTTGGAAGGGATGCGACCATAATTTTTTAGCAACTCGTTTTGTCAATCAAGCCGAAAACAGGGGCGTAACACAGCAAGACATCCATCATCGGTTACCTTGCAACACTGTTGACGGCGTTCTTTTCACAAGGAATACCATTCCGACAATTCCCCGGAGCCGTTCATTCTACCTCTGAATTGAATGCTTTGGGCAAAAAAGAAGCCCGAGCCGTTTTTTTCGCGTACGCGCCTTTTAAAAAACAAGGGTACAATGGCACCGTGATACAGGCATCCTGGTGTCAGCGATTCCGGCAACCCACTTATCATACGGAAAGGAGAAGTAATCATGAGCGTCCCCGCCATCAACATCGGCATCAGTGAAAAAGACAGAGAGAACATCAGCCAGGGCCTTTCGCGCGTGCTGACAGAAAGTTTTGTCCTCTACCTGAAAACACACAGCTATCACTGGAATGTTACCGGCCCCATGTTTCGCACCCTGCACATCCTGTTCGAGGAGCAGTACACCGAATTGTGGGCCGCTCTGGATGAAATCGCGGAAAGAATTCGCTCGTTGGGCTTTTTTGCAACAGGTATGCTGACCGGGTACAACCGTCTCGCCGCCTCCACAGAAAAAGACATCGCTCCCAATGCGGACGAAATGATACGCGACCTTATCAACGGCTCGGAAACAGTCAGCAAAATCAGCAGAGAAGTGCTCGCCATTGCAGACAAGGCGGGCGACGACCCCACCGTAGACCTGCTGACCAACCGGATGCAGGTTCACGAAAAAAACGCGTGGATGCTGCGAAGCCTGCTTGACACGAATCAGGCAACCGTGCCCGTCCCCGGGAAAAAGTCAGCGGCAAAAACCGCCGCCAAAACCGGAAAGAGCAAGAAATAAGCGAATTCCGTCAGCAAGCTCGCAACCGGGAAGGAGGAGAGCCTACCTTTCTTCCCATTCCGGTTCGTCGCTGTCATCCTCGCCCGCCAGGGGTTCAAAAATCGTTTGCAAATCTTCCAGCGTAATTTCTACACCCCGGGCTTCGCCGGGCGACAGGATAGTTGACACCAGGTCGGCCTTTTTCTGTTGCAGAACCTGTATCTTTTCTTCCAGTGTCCCGCGCGCAATCAGTTTGTAGACAAAAACCGGTTTATCCTGACCGATTCGCCACGCGCGGTCCGTCGCCTGATTCTCCACCGCCGGATTCCACCAGGGGTCATAGTGAATCACCGTGTCTGCTGTCGTCAGGTTTAGCCCCACGCCACCGGCTTTCAGACTGATCAGAAAAAGAGGAACCTTGCCCTCCTGGAATGCATGGATGACACCAGCCCGATCCAGCGTCTCTCCCGTCAGTTTGGCATAGGCAATTTTTCTTGCTCTCAGTTCGGATTCAATCAGAGACAACATGGTGGCAAACTGGGAAAAGATCAGGATACGACGGTTTTCCAGCAAAAGTTCATCCAGCATATCCATCAATGCCATCAGCTTGGCCGAAGCGGTCGCCTTGCGGGTAGCCCCTCCGCGCAACAACCGCGGATCGCAGCACACCTGCCGCAATTTCAGCAACGCGTCCAGAATGATAATTTGGCTGCGCGCAATGCCTTTCCTGTTAATTTCGTTTCGGATTTTTTTATCCATGGACAGACGGATGGATTCGTACACATCCCGTTGCGTGCCAGAAAGGGCAACGTGACGAATCATTTCAGTTTTGGGCGGCAGTTCGCTCGCCACACGATCTTTCGTCCGGCGCAACAGAAATGGTCTGATGCGGCGGGCAAGCAAGGCTTTCCGATTTTCGTCCCCCATCTTCTCAATGGGATGCCGGAATTCACTGTTGAATGTCTTTTCATTGCCCAACAAGCTGGGAAGCAAAAAATGAAACTGCGACCAGAGCTCCCCCAGATGGTTTTCCAGCGGTGTCCCTGTCAGGCAAAGCCGATGGTGGGCGTGGATGGTCGTTACGATCTGCGCGGATTTCGAGCGCACATTCTTGATGTACTGCGACTCGTCCAGAATCAGGAGATGGTATTCGTACTGTGACAGCACGTGTTCGTCACGCGGCAAAAGCGCGTATGTCGTCAACACGACGTCGTGACGGACAATCTCGGAAAACAGTTCAATCCGGTCCTTCCCATGCAGACACAACACGCGCAAATCGGGCGTAAACCGCTGCGCCTCTTCCCGCCAATTGCTGATCAGGCTGGTAGGTACCACAACCAGTGCGGGATGTGACAGCCGCCCTTTCTCTTTTTCCAGAAGGATATGAGATAAGGTTTGAAGGGTCTTTCCCAAACCCATGTCATCCGCCAAAATACCCGCCAACCCGTATTCACGCAAAAATTGCATCCAGGAAAGGCCATCGCGTTGGTAATCTCGCAGGGAAGCCGTCAAACCTGCTGGCGGCGCCACTTTTTGGACGCCGTCAAATTCGCTCAGCCTGGCGCCCATCTCCAGCAGCCTGTCTCCATTTTGCCAGCGCAGGGGGAGCGCCTTTGCCAGTTCCGCCAAACGGGGAGAATCCAGTGTATGCAAACGAATACTGTTTGCGGGATTCGTAAAAAAAAGCTCCCCCAGTGTTTGCAGAATGGGTTTTATTCGCTTCCATGACAGGGCAACGCGCCGACCATCCGGCAAATCGGCCAGCAAGGTATCCTCGTCCCGTTTTTCTGTCAGCCGCTTCAAGCTGAATTCTTCCGGGAGCGAGCGAATCAGGTGGACCAGTAACGGCAGCAGGGATATTTTCTGCCCGCCAACCACGATACCCAGCTCCAGGCCGAACCAGTCCTTTCCCGACGTAGTATTTTCAACGTGAGCATACCAATCCGTTATTTCCGCCACATCGTAGCGATAGCCCGCAGCTCTCTCCACTCGCCATCCTTGCTGTTCCAGTTCGGGCAGCACGGCTGCTGTAAAGTGAATCCAGTCCTGTTGCGATGGCAGCGTCAGAAAACCCGGCAGGGAGAAGCGCGCCGAAGGGGGCACCGCCGAAAAACCCGACTCCTGCAAGATACGAAAAAAGCCGGATTCCTTGTCGGTTTGCCGCACAATGCGTTCAACGGCCTCTTTCTGCCCCCGCATGATATCACCCGCCGTGCCCCAGGAAACCTGCTGCCCCTCGTAATCGAAGAGCAAGCGGGCATAATCCTGCGGTATGCCGCCTGCCGAGGCTGCCGTAGACGATGGTTGCGGGTTTCCTCCCAAATACAGAACCGGAACGGGCGGTATGTCGTCACGCCGCCTTTCATCCAATACCGCTGGCAACGGGATGAAATTGGACACTCCCTGTGCCATGAGCAAACGGGAAACCGCCATCTTGTCACCAGAGGAAATCGAGGGAGAACGCGCAACCAGGTTCGCCCATCCCCGAAGCGCAACCCCCGCCACCTGAAAGGGCGAGATCAATTCGCCACAGGTAAGCTGGTTGACGTACCACAGCGGTTCGGTCGGCATGACATAGTCTATCTTCAGCCCGCCTGCCTCTTTGCCCGATGAAGACGACGCAAACTCCCACGCCAACTTGAGAGTTCTTTCCCCTTCATGCCAGGCGAGCTGTGCCGGGCGTGGCGGCATGTACCGCAAGGGAAACAGCAACGACTTGTCTGCGCTCTGCCACGAATTGGTCCAGAAAAGCACCTGCCGCTCTGCCAGCAAGCGCAATAACTGTGCCCCCAGCGTACCATGCGGCTCAACCAGATGCGGGTGAATCCCGGAAGCACTCCCCGTTTTCAGAGAGAGGAAAAGGCGCACTGCTTCTTCCTCGTCCAGCATCAACGCATCAACTTGCTCCTGCAGGAGTGCGTGCGGATCAATCGGGGAGGAAATACCGGTGAATTCCCCATTCGCTTTCAGCACTCCTTTTTTAACCCCCAAAAACAGGTGTCGATCAGAAGCAGAAGGAGAAAGCACATAGAACAAACACGGCGGCGACCCCGCGGACTCGTTTGCCAGGGAAATATCCCACGCCAATCCGGTCACAGGAGAGAGTGCGCGACTCACGCGCTGCACCCAGTCGGTCACTCCTGCCGGGACCGGATCCACAGATCCCTTTTTTGCTTTCGTTTTCAACAAGGCGAGCAAAACCGCTGCCACGTGCTTGCAATTCACCTGATCCACGCAATTACATGTGCCATGGAAAAGCGGACCGTTGACAGTGGACTTCAAAAAAATAGTTTGCTGAAACGTCTGGTTCCCTTTTTCCGAAACCAGGGAACGAACAAGACTGCCCGTCCGCTGAATTTGCCGAACACGATCCTGCCGAACAGATTCCAGCCCGGCACGGTAGGTCGCTGCATCGAACTGGCGGAGAATATCGTCTTGCGTAAAATTCATACTGTTACGGCACTTATGGTGATGCGGCAAGGCAGAAGGAGTATTATCCCAAAAAAGGAGCGGGGTAAGGAATGCCCGAGGTCAACTCCTTCGGTCATTTTCGCGGCAAACCCATGAAATCCCGGCACCGCACATACCGCCTCCGGGAGAAAGCAAGGGGACGCACCAGGGCAGACGTCAATCGACAGCCAGCCGCCACGCCAAATCTTTCCCTGCCATCAGAGGCACTACTGTTTCGCCGCCGAAAGGGAGTGCTCCCGGAACGGTCCACGCCCTCCTTTCCAGCGTGATGCACCCACGATTGGCGGGCAACCCGTAGAACGCAGCACCGTTCCGGCTCATAAACGCATCAAAATATTCCAATGCGTTTTGCGCGTCAAAAACACCTGCATACAGTTCTACCGCGTGTAAAGCGGTATAGCAACCTGCGGCACCACAGAAGGCTTCTTTGGCTGTTTTTGCGTGCGGCGCCGAATCGGTACCCGCAAAAAAGCGCGGATGTCCGCCACAAACGATGGCAACCAACGCACGGCGGTCTTCTTCCGGCTTGAGAATCGGCAGGCAATAACGATGCGGACACAACCCCCCATCGAACAGGGCATTCCGGTTCAGCAACAGGTGATGCGGCGTTACTGTCGCACCGATGTGCCCTTCCGCATGCAGGATGTATTGGGCGGCAACGGCGGTCGTGACATGCTCCATGACAATTTTCAGTCCAGGCAAGTCACGGCGCAGCGGAATGAGCACTCTATCCACAAAAACCGCTTCACGGTCAAAAACATCAACTGCCGGATCGGTTACTTCGCCATGCACGAGCAAGGGAATCCCGTACGACTGCATCGCTTCCAGCGTTTTCATGCAGCAGGTCAGGCAAGTCACGCCCTCGTCCGAGTTGGTGGTGGCTCCCGCGGGGTAGAGCTTGACCCCGCAGACGATACCACTCTCCTTCGCCCGGCGAATTTCAGCAGGTGGCGTATTGTCAGTCAGATACAAGGTCATCAACGGCTCAAAACCGGATTCCGCTGAAAGCGCGGATATAATGCGTTGTCGGTACTGTCTGGCATGCTCGGTCGTCGTAACCGGAGGACGCAGGTTGGGCATAACGATAGCACGACCAAATTGTCTGGCGGAGTAGGAAACCACCGATTGCAAGGCAACGCCATCCCGCAAGTGGAGATGGCAATCGTCGGGGCGGG
>JAISAG010000036.1 GCA_031266815.1 Burkholderiaceae bacterium
GTTGATCGCGTTCGTATCACACCGGAGGTCAAGCAGCGGCTGGCAGAAAGTTTTGAGACCGCTCTTCGCCTGTCGGCAGGACGCGCTTTGGCAATCAATATGGATTCGGGCGCGGAGTCGCTGTTTTCAAACCAGTTTGCCTGCCCCGTCTGCGGTTATGCCTTGCAGGAGATGGAACCCCGCCTTTTTTCATTCAATAACCCGATGGGCGCTTGCCCTACCTGCGATGGGCTGGGACATATCGAATTTTTCGACCCGAAACGGATTGTTGCCAACCCCGCACTTTCGTTGCGGGAAGGGGCAATCAGGGGATGGGACAGCCGGAATCCGTTCTATTTCCAGTTGCTGAGCAGTCTTGCTGAGTATCTGCATTGCGATCTGGAAACGCCGTTCGGCAAATTGCCCGATACGGCACAACGCGCCATCTTGTTCGGAACAGGCAGGGAAAAAGTGCCGTTTACCTATACCAGCGAGCGGGGGCAGTCCTGGATACGGGAACATGTTTTTGAGGGAGTCATCCACCAGATACAGAAACGTTACCGCGAAACGGATTCTGCTGCGGTGCGGGAGGATCTGTCGAAATTGATCAACCGGCAGGAATGTTCCGACTGCCAGGGCGCCAGACTGCGGGATTCTGCCCGCCATGTAAAAATCGGATCGGATGTGCAGGAGAAAGCCATACACGACATTACCCGCTTGTCGCTTTCCGATACCCTGCGCTATTTCGAATCGCTTGCCTTAACAGGCGCCAAAAAGGAAATCGCCGACAGGATTGTCGCCGAAATTATTTCCCGCCTGCACTTTTTAAATGATGTCGGGCTGGATTATCTGTCGCTAAACCGCAGCGCCGATACGCTTTCCGGCGGGGAATCCCAGCGTATCCGGCTGGCATCCCAGATCGGCAGCGGATTGACTGGTGTCATGTATGTGCTGGATGAACCCTCCATTGGGCTGCACCAGCGCGACAATGACCGCCTTATCGCAACCCTGAAGCATCTGCGTGATATCGGCAATACGGTGATTGTGGTCGAGCACGACGAGGAAGCTATCCGTTCGGCCGACCATGTGGTGGATATGGGACCCGGGGCGGGCGTACACGGCGGGTATGTCGTGACCCAGGGCGCTCCCGAAGCTATTTTGTCTGACACCCGCTCGCTGACGGCGCAGTATCTCAACGGTACGCTGTCTATCGCACTTCCCGCCAAACGGGTAAAACCGGACAAGAAAAAGTGGCTCGTCATCGAGGGCGCGTCTGGAAACAACCTGAAACAGGTGGATTTCCGGCTGCCCATCGGGTTATTGACTTGTGTGACAGGTGTATCGGGTTCGGGAAAATCCACGCTGGTAAATGACACGCTGTATGCTGCTGTCGCGCACCACATCAACGGTTCGCAAACGGAACCGGCGCCGCATCGCGCATTGACGGGTCTCGCGCATTTCGACAAGGTGATTTCCGTAAACCAGGCACCCATCGGGCGGACGCCCCGCTCCAATCCGGCGACTTATACGGGTCTTTTTACGCCGGTGCGGGAGTTGTTCGCTTCTGTCCCGCATGCCAGGGAGAGAGGGTACAGCCCGGGACGCTTTTCTTTCAATGTGAAGGGAGGACGCTGCGAGTCGTGTCAGGGCGACGGGGTGATCCGGGTGGAGATGCATTTTCTGCCGGATATTTACGTTCCCTGTGATGTTTGTCACGGCAAGCGCTACAACAGGGAAACGCTTGAAATACAGTACCGGGAAAAAAATATTTCAGAAGTGCTCGGCATGACGGTGGAAGAGGCCTTCGATTTCTTTCGGGCCATTCCCGTTATCACCCGGCGGCTGCAAACTTTGCTGGATGTCGGGCTGGGGTACATCCGGCTCGGACAGAGCGCGACAACGCTTTCCGGCGGGGAGGCACAGCGCGTCAAGCTCTCGCTGGAGTTGTCAAAGCGGGATACGGGGCGCACCCTGTACATTCTGGACGAGCCGACGACCGGTTTGCATTTCCACGATATCAACCTACTGCTCAAGGTGATCCACCGCTTGCGGGATCAGGGTAATACCATCGTGATCATCGAACATAATCTGGACGTCATCAAAACGGCAGACTGGATTGTAGACCTGGGACCGGAAGGCGGGGAGAAGGGAGGACACATCATTGCCTGCGGCACACCGGAAGCGCTGGTGGCGCATTCTGACAGCGTCACCGGAAGGTATCTCGCACCAGCGCTCAACCGGGGGTAATGCCCGCACAGAGCGCGCGTTACTTCAACAGACGCTCTTCCGTCTGCATAACGCCGTCCAGTGTCCCACGCAGCACCAGTACATCGTTTTCGTCAATGACGGTTTCCGGCGTGACCTTGAGTTTTTCATCCCCGCGCCGGATGGCGGTGACATCCACATTGCCGGAGGGCAGTTCCAGTTCACGCAGGGTCTTGCCAACGGCAAGGCTGCCCGGTGCGATGCGCAGGGAATGCCGCCTTCTCTGGACGTCTTCGTCGGGAATGACTTCATCTGTCTCACCGTGAAAATATTCCCGCATGGAGGCATAGCGTTCCATGCGAATGTTCTGTATGTGCCTGGTGGCGCGCCGCAGTGAAATTCCGGCGGCCATGTATGCGTGGGACGCCAGAACCAGACTGCTTTCCAGCGCTTCCGGCACAATTTCGTCCGCGCCACCTTCTTTCAGGCGCTCAAAGTCGGTGTCGTCATAACTGCGAACAATGACCGGCAGGGTGGGTACCAGTTCCTTGATGTAGTGCAGGGTCGTCAGCACAACGGGAACGTCTGTGAACGTGATGACGGCAGAAGATGCCCGGTGAATCCCCGCAGCAATCAGGCTCTCCCGCTTGGTTGCATCGGCGTAGGAGACCGCCTCGCCCGCCGCTTCCGCTTTTCTGACCCTTTCCAAATCCAGATCCAGTGCGCGATAGGGCACCTTTTCGTCGGCAAGCAATTTCGCCACATTTTGCCCAGTGCGCCCGAATCCCACAATGATGACGTGCTGCTTCGCGCCTATCGCATTACGGGCAAGCTGGGTGAGTGCCAGCGATTGCAGCATCCATTCGTTTCGGGCAAAGCGCATGACAATGCGGTCGGATCGCGCGATGATAAACGGGGCAGTCAGCATGGACAACACCATGGAAGCCAGCAGGATGTTGACCATCCACGGTTCCATCATGTGCAGCCCATCCAGTTGTCCCAGCAGGACAAAACCGAATTCGCCCGCCTGCGCCAACGCCAGACCCGTCCGGATGCTGACGCCCTTCGATGCGCCAAATATCCGGGTTATCCAGGCAATGACAATGAATTTGAAAACGAAGGGTGCAATGAGCAGGAGGATAACAACCCACCAATTGAGCAGAACAAGGCGGACATCCAGCAGCATGCCGATTGTGATGAAGTACAGCCCCAACAGTACGTCACGAAACGATCTGATATCTGATTCCACTTCGTGCTTGTAACGCGTTTCCGATATGAGCATCCCCGCCATGAACGCGCCCAGTTCCATGGAAAGCCCGACGAATTCGGTTATCCACGCGGCACCCAGCGTAATCAGCAACAGGTTTAGCATAAACAGTTCCTGCGACTTGCGCCGCGCAACCATCCCCAGCCACTTGCTCATCAGCTTCTGCCCGAAAAACAGGAGCAGCGCCATGATGAGCACTGCCTTGCCCAGCGCAAGACCAATGACCATCCAGAGACTGTCCAGGTTTTTCGCCAGTGTGGGAACCATAACTAACTAACTAACTCTATGG
>JAISAG010000106.1 GCA_031266815.1 Burkholderiaceae bacterium
GATAATCATGCTGACATGGGAGGGACCAACAAAACCATCAATCTGAACAGACTCTGAAGCCGAATCTGCTGAGCGCTCCATCAAATGCACCATCGCCGCCGGAGTCAGAACATGGCAGCAGAAAACGCTGAAATTTTCAAGCTTCAATGCCGCGGCCTGTTTAATGGCAACGGCTGTTGGCGGTGTGGTTGTTTCAAACCCGATCGCAAAAAATACCACTTCCCGTTCCGGATTATCCTGCGCAATTCGCAGGGCATCACTACTGGAGTAAACCATACGCACGTCCGCACCCAAGGCCTTGGCCCTGAAAAGCGACAGCCCTTCCGAAGCGGGAATCCGCAGGGTGTCTGCATAAGTACACAACGTAATATTGTTTTCCAGTGCAAGACGGATCGCACTGTCAATGCGGCCAATCGGCAAGACGCAGACAGGGCAGCCCGGTCCATGAATCATGTTAATTTGCTTCGGCAGGAGATCTTCCAGTCCATATCGTGAAATGGCATGGGTATGCCCACCGCAAAATTCCATCAGATGGTAGTGACGGTCAGACTTCACCTCCCTTTCGATGGTTCGCGCCAGTGCGCGTGCCATCTTTCCATCCCTGAATTCATCAATGTATTTCATGCGGTATACAGGATTCCGGCTTATATGGAACCAGCGGCCAGCAAGCGGGCATCTTCTTCGCTCATCTCCGCCAGATAAGCCAGGGTCTTTTCTGCCTCATCCGGATCCAGGCGTCCGATTGCATGACCAACATGAACAATCAGGTAGTCCCCAACCGCCACATCATCGACCAATGCTGTCGAAATTTCTTTCTGGACACCGGAAATATCAATTCGTGCAGAGTCCTTGCCACAGATTTCAATCACTTTCGCTGGAAGTGCCAAACACATATTTTCTCCGGTCAAGTACCAAGCCGTGCTCGCGCCACCCAGGCCTGCCCCAGGGAAAGCCCGCCATCCCCCGGTGGAACAGCACGGGCTTCAAGCATTGCAATGTTGCGTTTTTGCAGTTCCCTGCGCAGCCCCTGAGAAAGAATAGCATTAAGGAAACATCCGCCGCCACAAGCAACCACCCGAATATCACTCAATTGCGCTGCCCGTTCCACCCAATTCGCAAGCGCTAAAACAAGTTCTGCATGGAATATGGCAGCACCTCTCACAGGGGAAGTCTCTTCACTGATGAATCGCATTAAAGGAAGCAAATCAAGCAGCAACCCGTCTTGCTCGAGACGTATATCATGTGATTTCAGTAAGGGAAGGGTTGCTGTGTTACTCTGTGCGGCGCTTTCAAGGCGCATCGCGGCCTGGGCCTCGTAACTCATGCGCTGCTGCAATCCAAGCAGTCCTGCCGCAGCATCGAACCAGCGTCCAAGACTTGAAGTGGGAGGCGCTCCCGATTTCCCTGAAAGAATTTTTGCCAGTTGTTCCGCACCGGGTTCCGCAGGAAAACGCCGGGTGATTTCCCCTTCGCGCCCAAGCATATACAACACTGAGGCTGCCATGCGCCAGGGTTCTTGCGCCGCACGATCTCCTCCGGGAAGCGGTAATGTGCGCAGGTGACCGATTCGTTCATACTGACCGAATGACACCTTCATTAATTCCCCTCCCCAAGCGGTTCCATCCTCTCCAAGTCCAACGCCATCAAGTGCCAGGCCTAATACCGGCATTTCCCACCGGTGCTCGGCAAGAACCGCTGAGATGTGCGCGTGATGGTGCTGCACCGCAATGGCAGGAATATCCCATTTTTCTGCCAGTTGCCAAGCCAGACGAGTACTGAAAAAGTCGGGGTTGGCATCATGGGCAACCGCTTGCGGATGAACCCTGAAAATATGACACATATGCTCAACAGCCTGTTCCAGTGCGAGGCACGCAGAAGCCATATCAAGGTCGCCAATATGTTGCGAAACAAATGCCTGTTGCCGCCGCGTCAGACACAATGTGTTTTTCAGCATTCCGCCCAATGCAAGCACGTTCGGTCCCGGTTTTGCAAATCTGATAGCCTGGGGTGCATATCCTCTTGCGCGACGAATGAGCTGTATCCCACGAGTTTCTTCCGCCACACGCAATACGCTGTCATCGCAACGGACCGTAATCTCCCTGTCATGCAGCAAGTAAGCGTCTGCCATGTTACTCAAACGCTGGAGTGCCTCATCATTTTGCGAAACGATTGGCTCACCACCCAGATTTGCACTTGTCATGACAAGTACGAGATCCTGCGCCTGTTCCAGCCAGGACGTGCCGACAGGCCGACTGGCGGCTTCATGAAACAGCAGATAATGCAGTGGTGTGTAAGGTAGCATGATCCCTACCCACGCAAGACCTGGCGCGATTCCAGAAAAGGCACGGTCGCACGCTGCCCGCTTTCTCAATAAAACGATTGGTCGCGCGGAAGCCATCAACTGACGCTTCTCGGCTGGTGAAATATCGGCATATTTCGCGACAGATACAGCATTAGCGAACATCAGCGCCAACGGTTTTTCATCACGTTGTTTCCGCTGACGAAGCCGCGCGACCACATCCGGTTGTCGTGCGTCACACACCAGATGAAAGCCTCCCAATCCCTTGATGGCAATAATCTCGCCTCGTCGAAGTCGGATTATTGTCCCGGAAAGGGCATCACCTGCAACAGTCTGACCGTTAGCATCATGTAAACCCAGTTGCGGACCGCAGACGTGGCAGGCATTTGGCTCTGCATGAAAACGGCGATCAAAGTCGTTTGTATATTCGTTGTAACAGGGCGGGCACTGGGCGAACCCGGCCATACTGGTTGATGCTCGCGTATACGGCAGTTGTTGGGTGATGGTGTAACGCGGGCCGCAGTTTGTGCAATTCGTAAAGGCATAGCGGTAGCGTCTGTTTGTCGGATCGAACAGTTCGTTAATACAGTCCGGGCATATCGCCGTATCAGGGCCTATTGCCGCATCAAAATCCTCTTTGTTCTGATACAGGCTTTCATGAATGTCAAACACACGATCTGTTATTTCCCCGGGGAGAATTTCTTCGGAATTGACGGTGTCAATATGTGCGTGCAAAGGCTTGTCGTCGGTGAGACGGCGGCGAAACTCCGTCAGTTTGCCCGGTTCCCCCTCAACCTCAATGCTGACGCCAGAGTCATCATTGCGAACCCAG
>JAISAG010000018.1 GCA_031266815.1 Burkholderiaceae bacterium
CTGGCTGTTCTGGTCATACTGATAGGCATCTACCCGGTCTGGCTGACCGACAGCATGCGGGTGGCGGTAAGCGACCTGCTTGCCCACGTTCACGCTACAAAACTGCCCTAGGCGGAATATGGACACGTCATGAACCTGATTCCGGCTGCCGCAGAAATCCTCCTTTTCCTTCTGGCGATTTTCGTGATGCTGCTGGATTTATTTCTGCCGCACCGGTTCCGCCACGTGACCTCTTCCCTGTCGCTCGCCAGTCTGCTTGCCTGCGGTATTGCCAGCCTGTGCCTGTTTCTTTCCGGCGGGACAGTTCATACGTTTCAGGGGGCATTTGTTTCCGACCCGCTGGCGAACCTGCTAAAGCTGGCGGCCTGCCTGGTGACGCTGGCAACGCTGGTCTATTCGCGCCGTTACGTTGACGAACACCATCTGGCACACCGGTGGTGGGGGGGGGATCTGCACATTCTGGCACTGTTTTCCCTGCTGGGGCAAATGGTGTTGATTTCCTCTGCCCATTTCCTTTCCCTGTATCTGGGCATGGAATTGATGCTCCTTCCCCTGTACGCCTTGCTAGCGCTGCGCCGGGATGCCACGGTCACGCTGGAAGCGGCTGTCAAGTATTTCATTTTGGGTGTGCTGGGTTCCGGCTTTCTGCTGTACGGCATTTCCTTGCTGTACGGCGCGACCGGAACGCTGTCGCTGCGCGAGATGGCGCGCGTTTGTCTGTCCGGCGGAATCAACCACACCCTGCTGGTGCCCGGGTTGGTCCTGCTGGTAGCGGGAGTGGCGCTCAAGCTGGGAGCGGTTCCCTTCCACATGTGGGTACCCGATGTATACGAAGGTGCGCCGCCGGTAGTGACCCTGTTGATTGCCGGTGCACCCCGGATAGCAATTTTTGCGTTGTGTTTCCGGGTTCTTGCCGAGGCGCTGGCGCCCCTTTCCGCAAGCTGGCAAACCATTGTGCTGCTCATTTCTCTCCTTTCCATGGCGCTGGGCAACGGGGTCGCCTTGCTGCAAAACAATATCTGCCGCCTGCTGGGGTACTCCGCCATTGCCCAGATGGGTTTCATGCTGCTTGGTTTTTTGCCGGACATGCCGCCATCAGGCAGCGCGGACGCCATGCTCAATGCCTACGGCGCGGCGCTTTTTTACATGCTGGTCTATGTCATCGCTGTGCTGTGCGCGTTTGGCGTCATCATCCTGCTTTCTCGTGCGGACAGGGAAAGGGTAACGCTGGATGACTTTCGCGGGCTGGGACGGACGCACCCGGGTTATGCGTTTGCCCTGTCGCTTTCCATGCTGTCCCTGGCGGGAGTGCCGCCCCTGGCGGGCTTTTACGCCAAGCTGGGCGTTCTGGAAGCGGTTATCGCGTCCGGGCGGGTGTGGGTTGCCGTTGCGGCAGTCATTTTTGCCGTGATCGGCGCATTTTATTACCTGCGGGTGATCAGGCGGATGTACTTTGACCCCGCTGCGAACGATGCGGCGGGACAGGAAAGCGGAGCACTGCTACCATCCCGTGCGGTGGGGTTGCTGCTGGGCGTCAATGCCCTGCTTTTGCTTGTTTTCGGGATTTTGCCAGGCAGTCTGCTTCATTTCTGCACAGATGCCATCGCACAGGCGCTCTTACTGTAAAATCGGCACTTTCTCTGGAGGTTTTCGCCATGTCCGCCAGTACGCTAGGAACCTTGTTCACCGTGACCACTTTCGGGGAATCACACGGAAAGGCGATAGGCTGTGTGGTTGACGGCTGTCCCCCGGGGTTGTCTCTTTCAGAAAGCGACATACAACCGGAACTGGACCGCCGTCGTCCCGGGGCGTCGCCTTACGTCACGCAGCGCGAGGAAGCAGACCGTGTCAACATCCTTTCCGGCGTGTACGAAGGAAAAACGACAGGAACGCCCGTCGCACTCCTGATTGAAAATACTGGTCAGCGCAGCAGCGATTATGATGTGCTGGCAACTGTCTTTCGCCCGGGGCACGCCGACTATACCTACTGGCAGAAGTATGGCATTCGCGACCCGCGCGGCGGCGGGCGCGCCTCGGCACGCCTGACTGCGCCGCTGGTCGCTGCGGGCGCCATCGCCGGTAAGTGGCTGCACGAGCAGTATGGCACGGTGGTTCGGGCATGCCTGGGCCAACTGGGCGATATTCCTGTTCCTTTCCGTGCGTGGGAATACACCGATGACAATCCTTTCTTTGCCGCCAGCGACGACGTAGCCCTGCTCTCCCGCCTGGGCGAGCGGCTTGATATGTTACGCGTAGAAGGCGATTCCATCGGCGCACGGGTGGATGTGGTAGCGCAATCGGTTCCCGTTGGTTGGGGCGATCCCCTGTATGCCAAGCTGGATGCCATGATTGCCCGTGCCATGATGGGCATCAACGCGGTAAAGGGTGTGGAAATCGGCGCCGGATTTCGTGTGGTTTCCCGCCTCGGCTCGGAAAACAGTGATGCGCTGACGCCGGAAGGCTTTGCCGGAAACGAGGCGGGAGGGATTCTGGGCGGCATTTCCACTGGTCAGGACATCGTTGTGTCGCTTGCCGCCAAGCCTACGCCATCCATTCGGAAACCGCGCCAGACGATAGATACAGCAGGAAATCCCCGGACGCTGGAAACCCCCGGTCGCCACGACCCGTGCGTCGGCATTCGCGCGGTTCCTGTTGCGCAAGCCATGCTGAAACTGGTGCTGATGGACGCCGCATTACGGCACCGGGCGCAATGCGCGGATGTGCAAAGGACGACACGGGATATCTCCCGCTGAACGTGGAAAAACCGCCTGCCCGTGCAGATGCCTGGCCCGGACAATCGTGGGGGTTCGGGACATTCTTTTTTTCCTACTACGGCTTTGTCGGCATCTTCCCGCCGTATGTCACCCTCTTTTTCGCGTACCGGGGCATGTCCGCCGTTGATATCGGCATCCTTATGTCCATTGCGCAAGCCATGCGGATTGTTGGTCCCAACCTGTGGGGCTGGATAGCCGATGTGTGGCAGAAACGCACCCGCGTTTTGCAACTGGTCGCCGTACTTTCCTGCCTGTCGTTCATCGGCATCTTTTTTGGCACCACCTTTTTGCAGTTTGCCGTCATCATGATCGTGCTCAATCTGTTCACCAGCGGGCAGGGACCGCTGTCTGACGCCATCATGCTCGCCGAAATGCGCGGCAACCTGACGCGTTACGGGCAATTGCGCCTGTGGGGCTCCATCGGCTACATCGTCATGACAGCCAGTGTCGGCTGGTTTCTCGACCAATACGGTATTGTGTGGATGCCCTGGGTAGGGTTGCTGGTGCTGGGCGTGGTTTGCCTGATCAGCTTTTTCCTTTACGATACGCCGCAATCTGCACCTGTGCGCGAGGACATTCCGTTTATCCGCTTGTTGTGCCGCAAGGATGTATTGGCTTTTCTGGTGTCAGCCTTTTTCATGCTTGCCGCCCATTCGGCGCTGTACGCCTTTTATTCCCTCTATCTGCGGAAGTTGGGCTACAGCCACGTGATGGTAGGCATCATGTGGGCGCTGGGCGCCACGGCGGAAATCCTCTTTTTCATTTACCAGTCATCTGTTTTCAGGCGTTTTGGGCTGAAATGGGTCATGATAGCCAGCCTGGCGCTGGCAGTTGTGCGCTTTCTCCTGATCGGATGCGGCGGCGAATCCTTTTTGATTTTGCTTTTTGCGCAGATACTGCACGCGGCAACCTTTGGCGCGCACCATTCCGCTTCCATCCTGACCCTGCAACGCTGGTTTTCCGGCGCGCGCCAGGCGCGGGGACAAGCCATGTTCATCAGTGTTTCCTACGGATTGGGATGTACGCTGGGCGGACTGTTTCTGTCGTTCGTGTGGGGGTGGTGGGGAGCGGAAACAGTTTATCTGATTGCAAGCGGCTTTGCCTTGCTGGGACTGTTAGCAGCGATTTTTTCCTATCGCTGGCAGAACGGCACTCTTGCGTGAAGGAAGCAACGAGGGAGGATGCAGGGTAAGGCACACGGAAACGCGCGACCGAGGCATATCGTGCGGATAGACGAGGAAGCGCGTGACGGGTAACGCTGCCATGCGCCTCCCTCGCCAGTCCCCAAAGGGTTATTTTTGAGACTTGACAACCTGCATCGCCGCCGCAATCAACCCGCCCACGTCGCTCAGGTTGGCGGGGATGATCAGGGCATTGTTTGTTTTTGCCAGTTCCGAGAAAGCGGACACATACTGTTCCGCCACTTTCAGGTTGACGGCATCGCTGCCGCCCTGCTCCATGATGGCGCCGCCCACTTTGCGCAAAGCTTCCGCATTGGCCTGGGCAATGGAGATAATGGCGGCAGCTTCTCCTTGTGCGCGATTGATTGCCGCCTGCTTTTCTCCTTCGGAGCGAGCGATTTCCGCTTCGCGCTGCCCGGTGGCGATATTGATTTGTTCCTGCTTGCGGCCTTCCGATGCGGCGATCAATGCCCTTTTTTCCCGTTCCGCTGTAATCTGCGCCTGCATGGCGCGCAGAATTTCTGCGGGCGGCGTCAAATCCTTTATCTCGTAGCGCAGCACCTTGACTCCCCAGTTGCGGGCAGATTCGTCCACCACGCCCACGACACTGGTGTTAATTTGTTCCCGCTCCTCGAAAGTCTTGTCCAGTTCCATGCGGCCGATAACGGAACGCAGCGTAGTCTGCGCCAACTGGGTAATGGCCGCAATGTAGTTGGATGATCCGTAGGATGCCAGGCGGGGGTCGGTCACCTGAAAATACAGGATGCCGTCCACTTGCAATTGCGTATTATCCTTGGTGATACAGACTTGCGAAGGCACATCCAGCGGGATTTCCTTTAGGCTGTGCCGGTGGGCGATCCGATCAATGAAAGGCAGGACGATGTTTAATCCGGGCGAGAGCGCCGCGTGGAACTTGCCGAAACGCTCGACAACCCATGCGTTCTGCTGCGGCACGATGTAAACGGATTTTGCGACAAAGATGACGGCAATAACGACAATGACGGCGGCGATGTACAATGACACGAGATACTCCTTTGGGGGTTACTGTTTCCTGACAATCAGGCGGTTGGCGCGGATGTCCTGAATCACGAAAATCCCCGGTTCGGGGGGCGCGTCTTTCTGTTCCAGTTCCACATCCCACCAGGTGCCCCGGTAAGAAGCCCGCGCACCGCAGGTTCCCCATGGGGTTGGTTTCCATTCATCCACAGTCAGCGTGTTGCCCACATCCAGGCTGGTATCGGCGGGTTGTTTGCCGTGCCCCGATACCAGACGGCTTTTTCGCAGGAGCAGGGTGGCGACAAGCGATACGACACCCGATACCGCCAACTGGAGGGTGAAGCTGGCACCCGCCAAGGCGGCAAGCCCGCCTGCTGCCACGCCAAGCGCGAGCATCAGCAAGTAAAGCGTACCGGAGAAAATCTCAATCGCGACCAGCAAGCCCGCCACGACAAACCATCCGCTCCAGTCAAGCCATTCACAGACCACTGTTTCCACTCCCGCCTGTCTCCGAACGCGATATACTCTCGGATTATACCGCTTTTCCTGTCACGGTGCGGAGGGCGTTGCGGTCGATTAGAATGAGAAATGGCGGGCGCACTGTCCGCCAGACGAGGAGGAAAGAAATGAAGCTGGTTCGTTTTGGCGCGGCGGGACAGGAAAAACCCGGGCTGATTGATGCGGCGGGCAATGTACGTGATTTGTCCGGTGTTATAACCGACCTGACTGCAGACCAGCTTTCCGATGAAGCGCTTTCCCGTCTGGCACGACTGGACCCGGGCAGTTTGCCGGCAGTGCCGGGACAGCCCCGTTTTGGCGTTCCTGTGGCGCATGTCGGAAAGTACGTTGCCATCGGCATCAACTATACCGAACACGCGGAAGAAGCGGGTTTGCGCATACCCAAAGAGCCGGTTGTCTTTATGAAAGCGGTCACCTGCCTGTGCGGCGCGGCGGATTCTCTCATTTTGCCGAAAGGCTCTGTCAAGACCGATTGGGAAATCGAGCTGGGCGTCATCATCGGAAAGAAAACCCGGTATGTGGCGCAGGAAGACGCGCTGGCGCATGTTGCGGGGTACTGTGTCGCTAACGACGTGTCCGAGCGGGAATTTCAGATCGAGCGGGGAACGCAGTGGGACAAGGGGAAGGGGTGCGATACCTTTGGTCCTGTGGGGCCGTGGCTGGTCACGCGCGACGAAATTTCAGACCCGCAAAATCTGGACATGTTTCTGGATGTCAACGGGGTGCGCATGCAGACGGGCAATACCCGTTCCATGATATTTCCTGTTGCGCACATCGTCAGTTATCTCAGTCATTTCATGACGCTGCTGCCCGGTGACGTGATTGCGACCGGTACGCCGCCCGGCGTGGGATTGGCGCGCCGCCCGCAGGTATTCCTGAAACCGGGCGACACAGTCAGGGCGGGCATTGCCGGGCTGGGC
>JAISAG010000087.1 GCA_031266815.1 Burkholderiaceae bacterium
CTACCCGCGTTTACCCACTTTGGGGGACCGGCGCGGCAGGATGACGCGCAAGGCCTGGTGGAAAGGCGCGACCACGGCATACCTTGAGGGGTACCCGCGGGAGCGCATGACACACAACACCGCCATGCGCCCGCATTCGCCGTTTCCCCCGGCTTTTTTAGCAGGATAATGTTGCTTTCGAGCAACGTTTAGTCACTTATCTGTTGCATAAATATTGCTTTGAGGCAACATTTCAAGTTAAAATCAAGCATACGGATTAAAAATATTTCTCTCCGAATATTCCAAATCCCTTGGGCACTTTTTCAATTTTTTGAACGGATCTTTTTATCCCCGGAAAAATCATGAAAAACACAATGCAAACAACATGTTACAAACGCTCTCTCTCCCCATCTGAAAACAGCGAATGCAGGCGTGTCACCGCGTTACTGCGGTACTCGTTCCCTCGCCTACCTGCAAGGGTTATCCCAGTCGCCGCGTGCCGCACGCCTGCACCCCGCGTTTCCTGTATTTCCACAGGAGCTTGCGCTTCATCCCGCATTTTCCGTCTCCATACTCACCTGCCTGATTGCCCGCTTATGCAACGCAACCCCTGCGCGGGCGGAAGACAGAAAGGGCAAGGCCGCTGATTTGCGGAACCCGTCAGCGATAGGGGGATTCATGGACAGCAACAATACCTTCAGGCCCACCGGTTGCTTTGTTGCCAACTTCAGCAACAGCTACACCACCGTTCACAGTGCAAGCGCTGCCAACGACCCTGCCTATGTCTTTGGCGAGTACAGCCTTTCCGGCGATACCGCCATCGAAAAGAACACAGTTGACTTGATAAGCGGCAATCGCAATTATTTTTTTGAGGGAACAAGATGAAATATCCAGCAAAGTTTACGTTTAACAAAAAGTCGAATTGGCTGTCTATCACCTTCCGTGATCTCCCGGAAGCCATTGCACAGGGAGAAAATGAGGACGATGCGCTTAGCATGGCACAAGATGCGCTCATTACGGTGCTTGAGTACTATTTCGAGAAGGGCAGCCGGGTTCCCGTCCCCTCGCCCCCAAAACACGGAGAGCGCCTTGTATCAGTACCCGCAAGCGTGTCGGCAAAAGTGCTTCTGTTAAATGAAATGCTGAACCAGAAAATCAAGCGTGTGGAGCTTGCATCAAAGCTGGGTGTTACGCCGCCGGAAGTGACACGATTGACGAACCTTCGATACGGCACGAAAATCGACCGTATCGAAGCCGCACTCAACGCACTGGGGAAAAGCCTGGAATTGTCTATCACCTGATGGCTGAGGTGGCGAATACGAGCGCAAAGCCATGCACCCGCATCGCCGTTCCCCTGCCTGTCCGGCTATATCCCCATCGCATCCAAATGCGCGGACAGCATGTCGCGCGTATCCATCCCCTGTGTGGATGGCGAGCCTTGCGCCGGTGGACGGGAACGGATGGGCTGCGCCCGGGGTTTTTCCGCAGTAAGACTGCCCATGCTGTCATACATCAGTTTCAGGGCTGGCAGCCACTGTTCCGCCGTGTAAGTGCTCACAAATGCCTGCATGTTGGCAGAATCGGCAAAGTGTGCGGCAATGCGCGCCATCTTGGGTTTGAAATCCATTTCGCCTTGCCGTGTCGCAAAGTATTGCTCGGCAGAGTGCACTGCCGACGCGACCTGTTCCTGCAATTGCGCGTGGGCGTTCCGCTGTGCGACAACGCTTTGCCGTTCCTGCTCATGCACCTGCCTTAACCGTCGCGCCCGTGCCACTTCCAGCGCGAGTTCCGGCGCAAGACGCATGTCCTCGATCTGTGCTTTCAGGTCAGGATGCGCGTCCAGCGGAGAGTAGCTTTGTGTGGGTTCGCCCACTTCCCGCGCGAGCCATTCGTATTGGTCGCGCAGTTTTTCCATCGCTAGCCGCTTGTCTTGTTCCGAGCCTGATCGGGCGATTCGGATGTATTCCAGGCACCAGGCCAAATCTTCTGGCGTCGCGCTGCTGGATTCCACCATCTGCCGCAAGGCGCTCATATCTTCTGTCAGACGGCGATTTTCCGCGATAAAACCCTTTACCCGCTCTTTTGCGCGCTCGCTCGTCAGTGTTTTCAGTATGTCGTCGTCCAGCTGCGCCGGCGCTTCTGTTGCCGCATCTGTTGACGTAGGCATGTCCGGTTCCGGCTCCGACAACTGTTCTATCAGTTCTGCCACAGCGGAGGTTTCCTCATGCCCCGTATCAGCGGTGTCTGCTACCACCGCCGCTTCAATGGGTTCAACGGATTCGTCCGGCTGCGCTGTGTCAAGGGTATTTTCTTCCATTTCATTTCTCCTTTCACTTGATTTCCGGTTACACGACTATACTTGCGGCACCGCGCCGGGTATGCGCGCCGCCGCTGATGGCGCCGACCTTTTCGGTATCAACTCGTTCGCGTCCAGCCTGTCGTCAAAGCGCGATACGGTTTCCCGCAGAATCACTTCCAGCGGCGTCGTGTCCACTCCCTGCGCGCCCAACTGCGCTATCTGCCCAACAAGCTGCACAAGGACTGGCAACAGCTTCGTCCAGCTTTCCTGCTGCTCTATCTTGTCGGGTTCTCCTGTCGTCCCGGCGCGAATGCTGATATCCACCATGCCAAATGCTTCTTTTTTATCCATTGTCGGCCAGTCGTACGCCGCTTCTGTGACGCCAACAACGGGTCTGCCTGCCGAATCAACGCCCACCGGTCCTGTACGATGCGTACCCATCACACTTTCCACCTGCGCGGGCGTTAGCGTCTGCACCAGTATTTCTCCGGTATATCGGGCAATGTCGGCAAGCCAGTCTTCCACTGAATCCCTAAATGACGACACCCGGCCGGAGAGCGACTGTTGCATGATGTTGGCTTCTGTTGCCGTCTTGGGCTTGATGACCGTGGAACGTGCCGCGTCCTGCAAGCCTGTGGTCATCTCCCAGTCCGAACGAATGGTGTCCGTCTGGTATGCCGCCATATCAAAGGGCGGGTGCTGCCTGGGAACGATAACCTGATTTAGGGGCTTGCCTTCGCCGTCTATCAGCGTGACTTCTCCCAACACGGAATCCGTGAAGTTTTTCAGTGTCTTCAAGTTGGTATCCGCGCTGGCAATGTATCCGGGCTTGACCAGGTCGCGGTGTGCGTTGTACTTGTCGCGCGTGTCGTTGTGTTCCGCCTGCAAGCGTTCCGTCAAGTCAACGAGCGAGGGTGCTATAAACTGCCCGTCCACCACGTTAAACGGCAACAGGAAGAAGGGATACCAGCGTTCGCCCATTTGCGGCGAATACGGTTCGCGCAGCCAGAAATCCATTCCTTCCGCCATCGTATAAACCCGCTGTGTGCTCTTGTCCCATATCTCGAATATCAATACCTGCGCGTCATCCGCTTCTGTGTCCTGATGCGTCAGATGCGCCTTGTCGCTGTGTCCGTGGTATGCCTTTGCCGAATCCAGCCGGTATCCGTACAGGCTTTCGGCATGCTCGCGCTTCATGGGAATGGCCTGCGCCATCCAGTCTGCGTGCGCATAATCGCCAAAATCCACTACCGTCGGGTCTATCAGCAGGTTCTCTGTCAACACACGGTCAATCACCATGCCTTCACTGGCGACGACTTCCGCCTGCTCCCCAAGCGCCGACAGGGTTTCCTGCAACTGCGCCCGAATGCGCTCCTGCCCGGCGATGGTACCCGGCTCATTTAAGCGCATCACCAGGCCTTGAACGCGCTGGATATTGTCCTGCGCATCCTCAATCCGGCTCTGGATGACAGGGTCTTTTCGCATATCACGCTGGTACATCACTTTCAGCACCCCGAACGAACAAATGAGGCTCGCCATCACAGATGACTTTGCTTTCCGCTTCAGCCCCGCATCCGCCAACTGCTGGTTGATGACGGTTGCCAGTGTCCTGCAAAACAATCTCTTGTCCCGGTTCGTTTTGGGCGAGACGGATATTTCGGGGTTGCGGGCATAAATGGCAGGGACAATCGTCGCAATGGAGCCATATATCAGGTTGGCGCGCAGGGCATAAAAATCCGGCGTCTCGGGATTTCCCTTCTCCCAATCAAAACCGGATACCAGTTTGCGATTGTGGCGTATCCGCTTGTGAAACTTCGACCAATGACGCCTTGCCGATTCAATCCGCTTTTCCCATTGCCGCGCCAGCGCATTATCCGCCGTTGGTCTTTCCTTTAACCCCGGTATGGCCGGCGCCGCTTCTGTCATCACGCTATCCGTAGCCATATCCCGCTCCCGCCCAAAAAATTTTTCTAAAAGTCCCATGCCTCACCTTTCCTCATCCACTTGCAGGCGATAAACGCTTGATACGCACGCCACCGCATCACTTTCAAAATCTTCTTGTTCCTCCGGCATCCGTGTTTCCCCGCGCCGACGTAATACGCCGTATCGTGTCGCGTCCCACGCGTGGTCTTCCGCTTCTGTATCCACGTCTTCCGGGTTATGCTCGTCAACTGGAATCGCGGGCACTGTCGCCAACCAGTGGCGGCACGTTGAGAACACTTTCAGCTTGTCTTGTGCCAGCAGGCGGATAATTTCCTGCGCGCCATTGACGCGGCTTCCTTTCCCGTTCCAGGCGGGCTGCCAGATGACGCCGTTGTCACGAAATATCTTTCCGATGCTCCTGTCCGCGCCCGTTCTCGCAAAGATTGAGGGGTCCGCCAGATTGATGCGATACACATAGCCATCCCGCTCGTCCCGTTTTTCCATCTCAAGGATGCGATGTGCCACCGCCGCCACATCTTCCCGTGCGCCCTCGCCTACCCTGTCTCCTGCGCCATACAGTTCCCGCCAGAGGTAAATGCACCCGTCGGGGTCTTTGGCGAACCAGTACACCGCATACGGCGCGCGATATCCCCAGTCCATGCTTTTCCACACCTGCCATGACGGCGGAATCGTGAACGCGTCGACTACGTGGCGGCTTCTGTCCCACACTCCTTCCAGAAAAGACCCCACGTGAATATCCCAATCCCCTTCCAGCCAGGCGCGTCTGCGGTTGGGGTCCGCAATGGCGGACAGTCCGGCGACATAGTCCGGGTCGGCTTTCAAGAGGTGCGTGTTTTCCGAGAGTACCGAATGCACCCGCACCCGGCCGCGTCCCGCATCCACAATGACGCTTTCCGCTTCCATCGCTCCAATCCGGAAACGCGCTTTCACCCAGGCATGCCCAACGCCATAGGGGTTGGTTGTCGCGCGCACCATGCGCGGCATGGCGCTGCCATCCCTGCCCTTGCCGGTAAACGAGGCGCGACAGGTGGAATGCATGGCTTCATAAAAACCGGCTGTCCGCCAATTCGTCAATTCCTCAAAGCCCAGCCAGGGGTATTCGTGTCCGTGGTAATTCCAGTAGTCGTCCTCGCTTGCGCCATAACGGAAATAAAGTGTCTCGCCTCCGGAAAATGTCCAGCGGTAGTCCGATTCGTTAAACTTTGCACCGGGGAAAATACGATAAAACCAGCTTTTGGATTTGGAAACTACATCCACCAACTGCGGGTACGTCAGGCGAAACAGCACCCCGCGCCAGGCTACGCCAAAGCCCATTCCGACAAAGCGGGCGTACGACATCAGGAGCGCATCTGTCTTGCCACCACCGCGAGTGCCTTCGAGCAGGCACTCGAACACAGGGCACGTCAAAAATCGTGTCTGGGAACCGGGCAAGGGACACCAGATGACGGCGGTATCAGTCATGGCTGTTCCTTTCCCATTCCCCATCCGCCTCGATGCGCGGTACCAGCAAAACCCCACTGACGGAAGACACTTCCGCCGGCACAACCACATGGCGGGAAAGCAATTCAATGGCGCGGTTTGCCCCTGCTGGCTCGAAGACTTTTCCACGTGTTTCAATCGCTTCTGCCGTTCCTTCGCGCGCATTTTTGACCAAAGTGGTCGTGCAGACCGGAATGCGCCCCATGCACATATCCCGCAACTGACGCAGGCTGGAAACGATTTCTTCCTGTGTAACGGATTTTGCTGTGGGCATAACAATACAAGATTAAACGAATATTAAACATAATTATACCAAATAATTCACAAAATAGCAATATATGTTTACAAAATATGCTGAAATGTTTATAATAATGGGGCTGGTATGTTTAATATTACACATGGAGGGGATATGAATGACGACCAATGGCTGACGCATCCTTACCAGACGCGCGCCCGGGAAGAAGAAACCTGGACGATGGAGCAGGACGAGGCGTGGGAGCTGTGGGAGAACATGAATCACAGCACAAGGCTGGATGTGCTGGCGTGGCTGTCGCAAGGCAACACACAGGAAGCCCAGCGCGCCTGGGAACAAGGTCTGTTCGACTAACGACAGACGGGCGGCGGTCAGGCACACGCCGCCCTTACATCACTCC
>JAISAG010000131.1 GCA_031266815.1 Burkholderiaceae bacterium
CTCGACCTGCCTGTCCACTTTTTCCAATTGTGTCGTGCAGTACCTGACCAGTTCAACCCCTCTCTGGTACGATGCAACAGCAACTTCCAGCGGAAGTTCCCCTTTTTCCAGTTGTTCTACCAGTCGGGTCAATTCCGCCATGGCGGATTCGAAAGAGTCCGGGGTAAGGTGTTGCTCGGTCATCATACGTTCCTGAAAAAAATGTGCGGGAAAAGGCAATCGAAAGCATTCACGGCGCAGGCGTTCCAGGAAGACAATCGCACCGAAAGCGGCTATTATATGCCATCCTGTTGCCTTTACGGCATTCGAACAGGCGCGCGCGCCACACACGCTGCAAGCCGGATGGGGCACCGCCTGTCCGCCGACATGCGGCAGCTGTGGTTACCGCTTTGCACACAATCTGACAGGTTTTTAATGCAATCTCTCTGGATGTTGTTTGCCACATTCATGTTTTCCCTCATGGGTGTGTGCGTCAAACTTCTGTCCGGCACCTATTCAACCCCCGAGATTGTAATGTACCGCAGCGTGATCGGCGCTGTTTTCATGTTCTGTGTCATGTTCTGGCGAAGGGAGACCTTTCGTACCCGTTTCCCTCTGCAGCACCTGTGGCGCGGCAGCGTTGGTGTCAGTGCATTCGGTCTCTGGTTCTATTCCATCTCCCAACTCCCGCTGGCAACGGCCATCACCCTGAACTACATGTCTCCCATCTGGATCGCCGTTTTCCTGTTTGTCATTATGCTGTGGCGGAACCGGACGGGCTTCGAGTGGCGTCTGCTCGTGGCAGTGGCAGCGAGCTTCGTCGGTGTTGCGCTTCTGCTGCGTCCCACCATTCATGCGGACCAGTGGCACGCCGGGCTGATTGCGTTATTCTCCAGCGTGCTGGCGGCAATGGCGTATATGCAGGTCCGGCATCTGGGCGAATTGGGAGAACCGGAAAACCGAATCGTTCTCTATTTTTGTGTCACGGGGTCCGTATGCGCAGGTATTGCCTGCATCGTGAATGCCTACCTGTATTCCGGCGACGGGATCATCTGGCACAGCCATGGCATCACCGGCTTTTTGCTGCTGGTTGCCATCGGTGTGACGGCTGCCGTCGGTCAAGTCGCCATGACGCGCGCCTATCACCTGGGCAAAACATTGGTAACAGCCAATCTGCAATACACCGGCATCGTTTTTTCCAGCATCTGGGGCATCCTGATATGGGACGACGTCCTGGGCATTTACGGCTGGCTGGGCATTCTTGTTATCGTCGCCAGCGGCGTTTCGACAACCTTTTTTGATGTCAGGCAGCGGATGGCGCGGATCATCCAGACCGCTGACGCGGCAAAAAAACAACTTCGCCGCACCATTGCACAATGACGGGTAGCGGGTAACGAGCAACTTGTGCCGATGACCGGGCAAAAATCGGCGCTGCGCTGCTCCGTTTTTTTTAGAATGCCCGGCAACCAATGGATACGGCAGGCCGAGGCAAAAACGCCGATACCCGGGAAGCACAACTATGGTGCGGACGCCATGGCGACAGGAGATTCCTCGCGTATCCGGAAGAACAGCGAACCGGCAATCATGCCAACCAGGGCCATGAATAACCCCAAAAACTGGGGAGGGACAAGACCTTCCGGGTCAATGAATTCCATCACTATCCACGTTATCAGCCCCAACACCATGGATAGTTGGGCACCGCGGCTGTTGGCATATTTCCAGTAAAAACCGAAAACAAGCGGGACGAACGCCGCAACCAGGGTGATTTTATAAGCGTTTTCGACCATTTTGAAAATACTGGCATCCGTACTCATGGCAAAGCAGGTAACCACCGCTGTAAACACCAGCACGACCACCCGCATCATCAGCAGGGATTGCCTGTCGGTCAGATCCGGCAAAAATTCTTTCATAACGTTTTCGGAAAAGGTGACAGAAGGCGCCAACAGGGTAGCGCTGGCACAACTCTTGATGGCGGAGAGCAATGCACCAAAAAACATGATCTGCGCAAACACGGGCATCCGGGTCAGGATGAGTGTCGGCAAAATGAGCTGCGCGTCCTTTTCAAGCAAATCCGATACCATGCCGGGATCAATCAGGGCGGCGGAATAACACAAATACATGGGAAGCAATGCAAACAGGATGTACAGAACCCCTCCTACGATGGAGGCGTTACGCGCGATGCTCTCTGTTCGGGATGACGCAATCCGCTGGAAGACATCCTGCTGCGGCATGGAACCAAACATCATCGTGAACCAGGCAGCGAGAAACCAGAGGATATCCTTCAAATTGGCTTGCGGCAGAATATTGAGCTTGCCGGACGAAAGCGCATGATTAATGACCATGTGTGCCCCGCCGACCATACCGGATATCTCCCAGCTGATGTAGACAATCCCCGCAACGATGATAATCATCTGCAGAAAGTCGGTAATCGCCACAGACCACATTCCACCCATCAGGGTATAAATCAGGATGCTGGCAGCGCCAATAATCATGCCAGCATTCATGGAAATGTAACCGTTGGACAGTACGCTGAACACCAATCCCAGCGCCTTGATTTGCGCCGCGACCCAACCGAGGTAGGAAATGACAATGCACACGGTCACCAGAATTTCAACGAACCGACCGAAGCGATTCCGGTAATAGTCGCTAATGGTCATCAAATTCATTCTGTAGAGTCTGCGAGCAAACAAAACACCCACCAGAACGAGGCACATGCCGGACCCAAACGGATCCGCGATCACGCCACGCAACCCATTCTCAATGAAAGCGGCAGGAATTCCGAGAACGGCCTCGGAACCAAACCAGGTAGCAAACACCGTTGCGGTGACAACCGACATGGGCAGGGATCGTCCGGCAACCGCAAAATCCTTGGAATTCCTGACATAGCGGGCAGCGTACATGCCGATTCCTACGGAAATAATCCAGTACAGAAGAACAAACCAGATAAGCGTGCTCATGCCGATAAAGGACTGTCAAGGTTAAAGTCGCCGAATAATATGGCAATCCGGTTTTTTGGGCAATAGCCGGCCCTTCAAAAGAAAAAGTGCCACGCCGCCAGAAGGCGGAAAAGCAGTAGTCCGACAAGCAGACCACCCCCGAAATAAATCACGACATTCAACAATCGTCCCTGGCGCTTTTGTTCCGCGACCAGACGAGACAAAAGCGCCGTGTTCTTCTCCGGCGATTCCGCCAGTTTGATCAACGCCTGCTGGAGCAACCTGGGCAGCTGCGGGAAAATATGTCCATAGCGCACCGCCTCGTGACCCAATTGCGTTTTTATACCCTTCAGACCGACCTGTTCCTTCATCCAGTTTTCCAAAATAGGCTTTGCCGTCTCCCATAAATCCAGATCGGGGTCCAGTTGCCGCCCCAGCCCTTCAATGTTGAGCATGGTCTTTTGAAGCATGACCAACTGTGGCTGCACCTGGATATTGAATCGCCGCGAAGTCTGGAAAAGGCGCATCAGCAACTGACCCAGCGAAAAATCCTTGAGCGGCTTGCCAAAAACCGGCTCACAACAAGTCCTCACCGCGGATTCCAGTTCCTCCACACGCGTCTCGGGCGGCGCCCAGCCGGATTCGATATGCGCCTCCGCAACACGACGGTAATCGTGGTGAAAAAACGCCAGAATGTTTTGGGCAAGATACGTTTTGTCAAAATTGTTCAGCGTACCGACAATGCCAAAGTCAATCACGACATATCGCCCATAAGTTGGCATTTCGACGGAAATGAAAATATTTCCCGGGTGCATGTCCGCATGGAAAAATCCATCGCGAAAGACCTGCGTCAGAAAAACTTCCACACCGTTGCGCGCCAGCTTCCCCAAGTCCAGTCCTTCTGAAACCAGGCGCGCCGTCTGCGAAACAGGAATGCCGCGCACCCTTTCCATGACCATCACGTTGCTGGAACAGTGCTCCCAAAAAACGGACGGCACCAGCAAAAGGTCGCTCCCTTCAAAGTTACGGCCAAACTGACTGCAATTCGCCGCCTCCCGCATCAAATCCAGTTCATCCTGGAGAGATTTGTCAAATTCGTTAACGACATCGGGCAAACGCAGGCGCCTTGCATCCGCCCACACCCTTTCGCACCAGCGCGCGAAAGCATACATCAGTTCAATATCGCGCTCAATGGTGGTTCTTATCCCTGGACGCAATACCTTGACCGCCACCTCCACGCCGTTTTTCAAAACGGCAAAGTGAACTTGCGCCACAGAAGCAGAAGCAACCGGCACACGGTCAAACGCGGCAAAAAGCGTGTCGGGATGCGCTCCCAGGTAGCGGGTGATCTGCTCGACGGCAATGTCGGAATCAAAAGGTGGCACCTGGCTCTGCAGGAGCGAAAGCTCAGCAACGATATCTTCCGGCACAAAATCACTGCGCGTAGAAAGAGCCTGCCCGAACTTGATGAAGATGGGGCCTAGGCTTTCCAGCGCCAACCTGAGCCGAACACCCCGCGATGCGGAGAGATCCCGCCAAAAGAAAAGAATCCGGAGCAACGACAGCGCAGGCGTGTTCCCGACACTTCTGGCGATAATCTCGTCCAGACCATAGTGCACGGCAACACACAGAATCGTCAGCAACCGCCCCAGTTTCCGCATATGCCAGTCACCTCCGCCGCTGTGCCGGTTTATCTGCGAACCGGCACAGCATCCATGTCACCGGAACCATCCAGATCCGGTGCGCCTTCTGTCACACTTCCTCTTTCTTCGTGTCACGAAGGAGGCATCAGGACAACTGCTGTACGCCTGCCAACTTCCACTCACCCACACCGGAAACGGAACGTTCCAGATTCCACACTTCGCAAAAGGGTTCGGCCGACGCCTCTTTCGATTCCCTGACCGAACCGCTCAGCTTGACGCTCGCGAAATAATCCGCACCAATCGTTTCGACACCCAGCAGGCGAGCGTCCAGAGAAAGTACTTCCGTCACATTTTCCGCACTACCGCGTCCATAGAGTTGCATACTCATTTCCGAGAAAATCTGCGGCGTCAGCAAATCGCGTATTGCGTCAACCTTCCCGCTATCCCATGCGGACTGGATGCGGACATAGTTCTCTTTGGCGGCACGGAGAAGCGAGGCAACATCAAATCCTTCCGGCACAGACCACGGCACGCCATCATCCGTATCGGCAAAGGCGCTATCCGCCGTGGACTGCCCCATGCCCGACGCGGGCGCTCGGGTCAACCCCGAACCAATTTCCGGCGTCACCGGCACCCCTCCGGCATACATGGCAGACGCTGTGTCCCGCGCGTCGGGTACACCGCCCGCATAAGCAGGTCTCCGCCCTCGCGCCAACCACCGGCGGATGAGCGCCACCGCGCCAAATATGATGGCAAGCACCAGCAACATGCTGATCATGTTCGCCATGCCAGCGCCTACCCCCATCCAGGACAGCAATGCGCCCAACCCCAGTCCCATCAGCAATCCGCCCAACATCCCAAAACCTCTCCGCGGAGCGGTTTGTGTTGACGTATTACGCTGTTTCTGTGCCTCACGGGAAGGAGGAATCGCCTGTTTTTGTGCAGGAGAACGGACAATCCGCGCGGACTGCCTCCCAAAAGACCCCCCGCCAAAACGACGCGCACTGGCATCAGAAACGATGGTTACCGAAAACACCAGCACACTCAATAGAATGAACAACCATTTTTTCATAGCATTCCCTGTTCGTCCCTACAGTTTGAGTCCCGTGTGCAACGCGACTATCCCTGCGGTGAGATTAAAGTAACGGACACCCTCAAAACCAGCGTCCCGCAATATTTTTTGTAAACCCGCCTGATCGGGGTGTTGCCGGATGGATTCTGCCAGGTAACGATAACTGTCCGCGGACTTTGCCACATGCTTTCCCATCCAGGGGAGCACGGAAAAGGAGTATACATCATACAGCTTCCGCAGCGGTTGCCAAATCGCCGAAAACTCCAGCACCAGCAACTTGCCGCCCGGCTTGAGCACACGCAACATCTCTGCAAGCGCTACCGGCTGGTGTGTCATGTTGCGCAATCCGAACGCAACCGACACCCGGTCAAAATAATCGGCAGGGAAAGGCAGCTTCTCCGCATCACAAACGGCCAGCGGCGCGACAAACCCCTTGTTCAACAATTTGTCACGCCCCCGTGACAACATGGTTTCGTTAATGTCGGTCAGCCAGACTTTTCCCTCTTCGCCCACCTGCCGCGCGAACGCAAGAGCCAGATCGCCTGTACCACTGGCAATATCCAGCACGGTAAACCCACGGCGAATACCTGCCTGCGCCACGGTAAAGGCTTTCCACAACCGGTGCAAACCCAAAGACATCAGGTCGTTCATGATGTCATAGACAGGTGCTACCTGGTCAAACACGCCCGCAACGCGACGGGCTTTTTCGTCGCCGCAGGAGCGCGCAGCATCCGGAGGGGCCATATCTTTCTCCCTACCCTGTTAACGGCAGCAAAGACTGCTGAACGGCCTCTGCCAGCTTCGGCAACAAAAAACCGCGTTTCTCCAGCGCAAGCGAGTCCGGTTCCTGCCGCGGAAGCGACCAGATCGTATCGGGAAAATGAATATCATCTCGGAAACGGGGAATGACGTGCCAATGCAGGTGGGGAACCCAATTGCCAAAGCAGGCAAGATTGATTTTGTCGGGACGCATCACATCGCGAACCGCCTTTTCCACATGCCACACCACCGTCATGAATTCCTGACGCGCCTCCGGTGAGAGGTCTGTCATCTCCGCAACATGGATGCCCCATACAACACGCAAAAAACCCGGATAATACAACTCATCATTCGCATGGACCACGCGCCAACGCCGTGTTGTCACCACAACGGTATCTTTGGGCGGCTGCATACATAACGCACATTTGCCTGTATCCATGTAACCTCCTTTTTGAGCCATTCCCACCACACACCGCTCCGTGCGCCAAGAGCGCTTATCCAAGCAGCCGTGCCACTTCCTTCCAGTACTCCCCGGGAATATACAGCAATACGGTCGTCATCACGACATACCGAACGAATTTCCCCACTGCCATGTAGAGCAGACAGGGAAAAAAGGGAAGTCGCAACCACCCTCCCAAGGTGCACAGCGGGTCGCCGATACCGGGCAGCCAGGACAACAGCATGGTCTTCGACCCATAACGGGTCAACCAGCCAAACCATCTCGTTCGCCTTTCCTTGTCAAACGCCTCTCTGGCGCCCATGCCTATCCAGTAATTCAGTATGCCCCCCAACGTATTACCGGCGGTGGCCACAACCATTACTACCCAGAACAGGCTGCGATCTGCTGCAACCACCGCAAAAACGGCGGGCTCGGAACCCATGGGAAGCAATGTGGCCGACACAAAACAGACTATAAACACCGCCGCCAGCCCAATCTCGGGGATAGCAAGCCAAGTCAGCGTATCACGCACAAGCGATTCAACCATATTCTCCCCAATGACCCGCGCCGCGGATCCTCCCAAACACCATGTAAGCAGAAGCTCTGGATTATAATGTCAAGCGACCTGCTCGTCTCGTTCCCCTTTATGACCGACTACCTGAAAAAAATCCTGACATCCCGCGTATACGATGTTGCCACGGAAACACCTCTGGAGCTGGCCCCTATCCTTTCCGAAAAAACGCGCAACCGTATCCTGCTCAAACGGGAAGACATGCAAAGCGTCTTCAGTTTCAAGTTGCGTGGCGCTTACAACAAGATGGCGCGTCTCTCTCACAAACAGCAACAGAAAGGAGTCATTTGCGCCTCTGCGGGTAATCATGCCCAGGGCGTTGCCCTTGCCGCCAGACACTTGCGCTGTCGCGCCATGATCGTGATGCCCACGACAACCCCTCCCGTCAAAGTGAACGCAGTCAGCGCACACGGCGGCGAACAGGTTGAAATCGTGCTCGCCGGCGATTCCTTCTCGGACGCCTGCGAACATGCCCTCACCCTGGAAAAGGAATATGGACTGACATTCATACATCCCTTCGACGACCCCGACGTTATCGCAGGCCAAGGCACCATTGGCATGGAAATCCTGCGGCAATGCACGGATCCCATCCACGCTATTTTTGTGCCCGTCGGCGGCGGCGGTATCATCGCAGGGATTGCCGCCTATATTAAGCAGGTCCGACCGCAAATCCGTGTCATTGGTGTGGAAACGAACGACTCTGACGCCATGTCCCGCAGCATTCGGGCCGGACGCCGCGTTGCCCTTTCCGATGTAGGGCTGTTTGCGGATGGTATCGCCGTCAAACGCGTTGGCAGGGAAACCTTTCGTCTCGCCCGCCGCTACGTTGACGAAATGGTGCTCACGGAAACAGACGGCATTTGCGCGGCGATCAAAGACGTTTTTCTTGATACACGTTGCGTTCTGGAACCTGCGGGCGCACTGGCGGTAGCCGGCGTGAAAGCCTATCTCCAGCAGCACAAATCGTTTCGGAACAAAACGCTCGTCGCGATCACTTCCGGCGCCAACATAAACTTTGACCGCCTGCGTTTTGTCGCCGAACATGCCGATGTCGGCGAAGATATCGAGGCACTCTTCGCCGTCACCATACCGGAAACACCCGGCAGTTTCAGGCGATTTTGCGAACTGGTCGGCCCCCGCCATATTACGGAATTCAATTACCGCATCAGCGATGACAGGCATGCACATGTGTTTGTGGGACTCTCTATCACAAGCCGGGACGAAGCGAACCAAATCGCTTCCACATTCGAACGCAACCACTTTCCAACAACCGATCTCAGCCACGATGAATTATCCAAACTCCACATCCGGCACATGGTCGGCGGAAAGAGCGGGCTGGCACGAGGCGAACGACTCTACCGTTTCACTTTCCCCGAGAGGCCGGGCGCGCTGATGCGCTTCCTTTCCAGCATGCGCCCCAATTGGAACATCAGTCTTTTCCATTACCGTAACCACGGCGCTGATTATGGTCGTGTCCTGGTCGGCCTGCAAATACCGCCAGACGAAACCGCCGCATTCCGCGACTTTCTTTCCAGTACGGGATATCCGTGCCAGAACGAAAGCCATAACCCCGTGTACAAACTGTTTCTCGGCAGTTGATTGACAGGTGACTCCATGCGCACACTGCAAGATTCTCCCCTGGGCAAACCCTCCCGTATCCCGACGGACTACGCCCCCTCGTTGCTGTACCCCATCCCGCGGGCAACGATGCGTGAAGGATTGTCCATCCGTGGTACGCTGCCGTTTTATGGACTGGATATCTGGAACGCTTACGAACTGTCGTGGCTGAACAAGCGGGGAAAACCCCAGATAGCCATCGCCGACATGACCGTCCCGGCAAACTCGCCCTGCATTCTTGAATCCAAGTCGCTGAAGTTGTATCTGCAATCCTTATCGCAAAAGCAATTGACCAATACCGATGCCGTGCTTGCCCTGCTGCAGGCCGACCTGTCCGATGCCTCAGGCACACCAGTCACGATCCGGTTGACGCCGCCCTCCGCGTTTTCATCCATCGCTCTGGAAGAGCTTGGCGGGTTACTGCTCGACCGCCTTGATATTGAAGCAACGCAATACGTCCCGTCTGCGCTTTTCCTGAAAGCCGACACCAGCGCTCCCCCTGTGGAAGAAACACTGGTATCGCACCTGCTGAAAACGAACTGTCCCGTCACCGGACAACCGGACTGGGCAAGCATCCAGATACACTATGTCGGACCAGCCATCAATCAGGAAGGCCTTTTGAAATATCTGATCAGCTACCGCAGTGAAAAAATCTTTCACGAGCAGTGTGTGGAACGCATTTTTATGGACATTCTCAACGCATGCAGACCGGAAAGTCTGACCGTTTACGCGCGCTATACACGCCGCGGAGGAATCAGCATCAACCCTTGGCGCAGCAATGCTTCTTCCGGGAAACGCCCGCTGTTTGTCAGGAATGCGCGCCAATAACGGCGTGCGGATATGCCTCTGTGACCCATCCGAAAGCGGTCGCACATCGTCGTAGCGAAGAAAGTCGGTTGCGTCCCGCATAAAGCGACTTATAATCCAGAGGGTAACAACAACTTGCCACCGTAATATGAGTCATCTATCTGGCCTAATCTCTTCCGAACACATCCTGCTCGACCTGAACATCAGTAGCAAAGAGCAGCTTTTCGACGAGGTGGGGCGACTGTTTGCGCGTACCGACGACCTGTCCGACACGCTGGTCTCAAGCAACCTGCTCGCAAGAGAACAGCTTGCGTCAACAGGATTGGGGCACGGGGTAGCCGTCCCCCATGGTCGCATTGTCGGCCTGAAAGCACCCGTTGCGGCATTCATCCGCCTATCCCGTCCGCTCCCCTTTGATTCGCCTGATGGCAACCCCATCACGATGATGGTCATTCTGCTGATACCGGACAATGTGACCCAGAAGCACCTTGAAATACTCTCCGAAGTCGCAGAACTGTTCTCGGACAGCGCCATGCTCGACAAACTCTCCACCGAAAAGAAAGCGGCAACGGTGCACAAAATGCTTTCATCGTGGTTGCCCACGCATTCGGCAGGCAAACCTCCCTCCCGCTAACGGGCAAACATGACACAAAACACCCTGACCATCCAGCGGTTGTACGTCGAAAACAGGGAACCCCTGAAGCTGACGTGGGTTGCCGGGCTGGACAGCGGGGAAAACCAGATATCAAGCGAAAGTGCGTCAGCGGCGGACCAGGTGGGACACCTCAACCTCATCCATCTCGGGCGCATTCAGGTGCTGGGCCGCCAGGAACTGAGCTATTACGACGGGCTTTCACCGGAGTCCAGGGCCTACCTTATTCACGAAATTGCTGATCGCCGCCCGCCAGCGCTGGTGGTCGCGCGAGGTCTGGATGTCCCTGCCGATATACAAACCATCTGCCACGCCAATCAGATTCCGCTGTTCACAACACCCCTGACTGCTGCGGAAGTCATTGATTACCTCCGTGTCTATCTTTCCAAAAAGCTGGCCTTGCGCATCACCATGCACGGCGTCTTCATGGATGTGCTGGGAGTGGGGGTTTTGATTACAGGAGAATCCGGCCTGGGGAAAAGCGAGCTGGGACTGGAACTGATTACACGCAATCACGGATTGGTCGCAGACGATGCAGTCGAATTTGCCCGTATCGCCCCCAACGCCATTGAAGGGCGTGCGCCGCCACTTCTGCAAAACTTGCTGGAAGTAAGGGGACTCGGCCTGCTGGATGTGCGCGCCATCTTCGGCGAAACCGCCGTGCGCCGCAAGATGCAACTCAAACTCATCACGCACCTGATGCGGAGCCGATTCGGCGAGGAAACAGGAGAGAGGCTTCCCCTCATTTCGCCTACTCAGGAAGTGCTGGGCATCCCCATTCGCAAAGTTGTCATTCCTGTTGCCGCTGGACGCAATATTGCCGTCATGCTGGAGGCAGCCGTGCGCAACACTATTATGCAGTTACGCGGCTTCAATACGCTGGAAGAATTCATGGAACGTCAACGCAAGGCCATGACAGGAGATTGATTTCCCTCTCCATGCCTCGCACGGCAACCCATCGTGCTCGGCATACTTTCGTTTTCAGACGCAGGCGCGCCGTCATCCCCCGAACGGAAACGGCACCCCCGCAACCGATACCGCCCACACAGTCCCGATTACCATATATACTGTGCGGGCATCGGCGTGGTGCAGTTGTCGTTCGGGTTGCGCCCCAACGACAGCAACTTGCCCGACCAGGGGAAAAGATGCAGATAATCCTTATTACCGGTATTTCAGGCTCCGGGAAATCGGTCGCCTTGCATGTTTTGGAGGATGCGGGCTACTTCTGTGTTGACAACCTCCCGCCCAGACTGTTGCCTCAACTGGTAGAAACTTGCCGTCATGACAACACGGCGAAACTGGCTGTCGCCGTGGATTCGCGCAGCGCCTACTCCCTTTCCGACCTGCCGTCCTGTATACAGGCACTGAAGGAACGGGGATATCCTGTTCGGATACTCTTTCTGACGGCAGACACGCACACGTTGATTACCCGTTTTTCCGAGACCAGACGCAGTCACCCTCTGGCAGGACGCACACTGGACGGTCAAACGCCTCTCGACAAAAAAACATTGGTGGAGGCTATCCTCGCCGAACGGGAAATGATGGGGGAGATTCAATCCGGCGCGCATGTTGTGGATACCTCACACCTTTCAACAAACAAGCTGCGAAACTGGATAATGGAATTTGCCGAAACGGAGCATACCCCTATTACCCTGCACCTGGAATCTTTCGGATTCAAATTCGGTATCCCGCTGGATGCCGATCTGATGTTTGATGTGCGTAGCCTGCCCAACCCGCATTACGACCTGAGCCTGCGCCCGCTCACCGGCAAGGATGAACCGGTCGTCCGCTTTTTGCGCGCGCAACCGGAGGTGTCCGAACTGCTCGCCGACGTACGCCAGTTCATCGAAAAGTGGCTGCCCTCCTACAAGAGAGACCACCGCAGTTACCTGACCATCGCGCTGGGGTGCACGGGGGGAAGGCACCGCTCCGTTTACATGATTGAAAAGCTGGCACGGTATTTCCGCCAAACAGAATCCGTGCTGGTCAGGCACCGGAATTTGGACTGACAGCGTTTGCGTGTGCCCGCAAAAGCAATTTTTTGACAGGAGCGGGGAGTGGCGCTGTTGCTGTCCGATCCAGCGCGTACCAGACATATTCCGCATCGTTGGCGAGCGAAATGGCGGAGGACATGCGGAACAATATCGGCGTAACATGCAGGCGAAAATGCGTGAACGTGTGCACAAAATTGTTCCACCGCTCTTCCTCTGCAATACCACCGAAACAGGTGGCCCATTGCCTCATTTCCGCTGCCCCCTCCCTGCCCGCACGCACCTCCTCCTCAGGCAGGGAAAACAAGCCTCCCCATATTCCCGAATCGGGGCGTTTTTTCAGGAGAATGCTTCCCCGATAGACCAGCAGCGCCATCACAACCTGTTTTTGCGGGAGTGCTCTGGATGGCTTTCTTGTCGGCAAAGCGGAAACACTGTCTTCTGCCAGCGCGACACAGCGATCTGCAAAAGGACAGCGCTCACATGCAGGCCGTACGCGGGTACACAGCGTGGCGCCCACATCCATCAGGCCCTGTGTGTAAGCCTTCACATTCCTGCCAGGCAACAGCAATTCGGCTTGTTGCCACAACCGCTCTTTCGTCACACGGGTTCCCGCATACCCGTCAATGCCAAACAGACGGGAAAAAAAACGTACGACATTGCCATCCAGGATAGGCGCCCTGATGTTGCAGGAAAAAACAACAATAGCAGACGCGGTCGAACGACCAATCCCTGGTAATTGTGCCAACGCGTGTGCATCCATTGGGAACCGTCCGCCGTATTTCTGAACGATAACCTTGGCGCAACGATGCAGATGACGCGCCCTGGCGTAGTAACCCAGCCCACTCCACAATGCCATCACTTCCTCATGCTCCGCTTCGGCAAGCGCGCAAACATTCGGGAAACGTCTCAAAAAACGTGTGTAGTAGGGAACCACTGTCGCAACCTGCGTCTGTTGCAACATGATCTCAGAAAGCCATATCCTGTAGGCAGAGCGCGTCTTCTGCCACGGCAGCCCATGCCTTCCGTGCTGCTTTTGCCAGGCAATCAGTATGCGCGCGAAATCAAATGCCGTTGCCTTCTCTGTCCGTTTGGTCATAATACACAATTCGTATTGCTGTTCCTGTCGCAAGGTATCCCATGACGTCATTACCCCGATTTACCCCATGCTGTCTCGCCGTCTTGCTCGCACTCGCCAGCAGCGGCTGCAGCATGCTGTCTCCCGATGACAGTATATCGGCATATCCTGTTGCGGCATGCGGTGACACTTTCCTGCTTTCCGGCAGAATCGCCATCCGATACCAACGCAACGGAAAAGAGGAAAACCTGCACGGGCAATTTCGGTGGACGCAATCGTCTGGACGAATCCGCATTGATCTTGGTACCCCTATGGGAACGACCCTCGCAAGTCTTTCCGTTGATCCCACTCGCGCGACCCTTGTCATTCCCCAGCGAAAGCAAATTGACACAGCAGACACTGCGGAACAGCTTACCCGACAAAAATTGGGATGGACATTACCCGCATCCAGCATGCAGTACTGGCTTCAGGGATGCGCAACAGATGATAATGGCTCTGCTTTTCTTGCGACACCCCGTCAAAACGAAGTAACAACAGCACAGGGCTGGCACATCCACTATGCAGACTGGATGCGCGTTGACGAAACACGCATCCGCCCCAGGCGGATCGACATTGCGTACCTCCCGCCCGAATCGCAGGAGGCAGAAGCGGAAATCCATATTCACATCATTGCCGATACATGGCAGGATTGAGCCATGCCCCGCACACTCAACGACTGCCCCGCACCCGCCAAAATCAATCTTTTCCTGCATATCACCGGACAACGTGAAGATGGCTATCATCTCTTGCAAACGGTTTTTCAGTTGATTGACTTCTGCGATACCCTGCATTTCAGCGAAAGACCAGATGGAATCATCCGGCGCACGACCACATTGCCCGACATCCCCGAAGCAACCGACCTGACCGTCCGGGCAGCACAACTCTTGCAGTCTGAACTGATGCGGCAAACAGGCAGAAAACCTGGAGCAGATATCGTCATCGAAAAACACTTGCCCATAGGGGGAGGGCTCGGAGGCGGATCATCCGATGCGGCAACAACCTTGCTCGCCCTAAACCAGCTGTGGCAATGCCATTTTTCCCGCGCACAACTGATGAAATTGGGGGTACAGTTGGGGGCGGATGTTCCTTTTTTTCTTCTCGGGCAAAACGCTTTTGCTGAAGGAATCGGAGAAATTCTCACCCCCATAGACACCCCGCTTTCCTGGTTTATCTTGATAGACCCGCGCGTGCCGGTGCCTACCGCCCGCATCTTTGCATCCGAAGATTTGACAAGAAACACGGAAGTGGTCACAATGCCTGATTTCCTTGGCGGCATTCGCAATGAGGAAATGTGGGGCAGGAATGACTTGCAATCTGTGGCGGAGAAACAGTACCCCGCCATTGCTTCTGCTGTCAGGTGGTTAAACCGGTACGCTCCCGCCAGAATGACCGGGTCGGGCGCTTGTGTTTTTGCGCGGGCAAGCAGTGAACAGGAAGCAGACAGAATTGTCCTTGAGGTGCCTGTCGGCTGGAAGGGCTGGAAGGCCAGGGGCTTGGGAACACACCCGCTTGACGCCCGGTTGTCCGCCTGCACAAACCGCCAGGCATGACAACCTGTGTACAGGGGAATCGCCAAGATGGTTAAGGCACTGGATTTTGATTCCAGCATGCGAAGGTTCGAATCCTTCTTCCCCTGCCACCTCGACATTGCCTGTCCGTGAAAAGCACGATCCCGCCGCAAAAAGAAAACGTCTGACAATCACACTATCGCAGGAACGATTATGCCGGATACCGAATTGATGCTTTTTACCGGAAATGCCAACCCCGCGCTGGCATCCAGTGTCGCCAGCAAGTTGGGTATTCCCTTGGGGAAAGCACTGGTTTCCCGATTTTCCGACGGAGAGGTCACCGTCGAAATCAATGAGAATGTGCGGGGAAAAGAAACTTTCGTCATGCAATCCACCTGCACCCCGACCAATGACAACCTGATGGAAATCCTGCTGATGGTGGATGCACTGAAAAGAGCTTCCGCAAGGCGCATTACCGCAGTTATTCCCTACTTTGGCTACGCACGGCAAGACAGAAGACCCCGCTCGACACGCGTTGCCATTTCGGCAAAAGTCGTTGCCAACATGCTCGAAAAAGTCGGGGTTGACCGCGTTCTGATTATGGACGTACACGCCGACCAGATACAGGGCTTCTTTGATATTCCCGTTGACAACATTTATGCGTCACCCGTCCTGCTGCGTGATCTGGCAAAAAAAAATTACAGGGATCTGCTCGTTGTTTCGCCTGATGTGGGCGGTGTCGTCCGTGCACGGGCACTGGCGAAAAGCCTCGTCTGCGACCTTGCCATCATTGACAAACGCCGCCCGCGCGCAGGTGTTGCCGAAATTATGAACATCATCGGTGATGTCCGGGGGCGCAATTGCGTCATCATGGACGATATGGTGGACACAGCCGGCACACTGACGACCGCCGCAGATATGCTCAAGGAACACGGCGCAAAAATGGTTGTAGCATACTGCACCCACCCCGTCCTTTCCGGACCTGCCGTGGAGCGTATTCACAATTCGACTCTGGACGAACTGGTTGTCACCGATACCATCCCGCTATCTCCTGCCGCCAGACATTGCGCCAAAATACGCCAGGTTTCCTGTGCCGAACTGCTGGCAGAAACCATTCGACGCATCAGCACCGGAGATTCTGTCATGACCTTCTTTAAGGAAGCAGAAGAACTGCAGATCGAAATCTGACAAAGTCTCAAACAACTTTTTTCGGGTGAAGACCCGCATTCTGGCGGTTCTGGTCGCGGAACCGCAATAACTACGGGACGCAAGTCCTGATTTTGGGAGAACATTTACATGAAAATTAGCGCACTGTTACGAACAGAACAGGGGACCGGAGCGAGCCGCCGCCTGCGCAATGCCGGGGTAACCCCCGGTATTGTTTACGGTGGAAACGAAGCGCCGAAAAACATCAAGCTGGACCATAACGCCCTCTACCACGCACTGCGGCGAGAAGCTTTCCATTCCTCCATTCTGGATATGGAAATTGAGGGTAAAACGGAAAAGGTCTTGCTGCGCGACTACCAGATGCACGCCTACAGGCAACAAGTCCTGCATATTGACTTTCAGCGTGTGCGCGCCGACCAGCCCATCCACGTCAAGGTGCCATTGCATTTCACGAACGGGGACAACTCGCCCGCCGTCAAGAGCGCGGGAGCACTTGTTCACCACGCGGTTACCGAACTGGATATTTCCTGTCTGCCAGCAAATCTGCCGGAATACATCAATGTGGACCTTTCCGCGCTGGAAGTGGGTCAAACCATCCATTTGTCCGATCTGGCATTCCCCAAAGGAGTCAGCCCGGTCAGCCAGGATATTGCCATGACTATCGTTTCGGTATCCGCCCCTGCCGATGCAGAGCCGGCAGCAAAAGCGAGCGACACCGAAGAGAAGCCGAAAAGCGAGTGAATCTTTCCATGAAAAAAAACCGCCTGCAGGCGGTTTTTTTTCATGCGGCATCCTGAGGCGCCGTATGCAGTACCTGCATTGCCATGTCAAAACGAGCCTCGCATAGCAATGGAATGATTTCGATGCTCCGGGAAATGGCGTGGTTGATCAGATTCTGCTCTTCGTGACGGGGGCGCTGCAACACAAAATCAATCACGGCCATGTTCAAATTGTTGTCCCGGGGATGACCAATACCCAGTCGCAAGCGCCAAAAATCCCCGTTTCCCAGAGAGGAAACCACATCTTTCAAGCCATTATGTCCACCCGTTGAGCCCCCCTTTTTCAGCCTTGCCGTCCCGGGAGGAATGTCCAGCTCGTCATGCACAATCAGTATCTGATCCAATTCAATCCGGTAAAAGCGGGCAAATGCGGCAACCGCCCGACCGGAACGGTTCATGTAAGTCTGCGGTTTGACGAGCCAGACATCCTGACCGGCAACGTGCACTTTTCCCACCTGGGAGAAAAAGCGGGATTCCTTTTTCATTGTTCCGGCGTGATACGCCTGTGCCACATTGTCCAGTGTCCAGAATCCGGCGTTATGGCGTGTCTGCTCATACTCCTGCCCGGGATTACCCAAGCCCACAATAAGGCGAATTGCACTCATAAAAAACAACCTTCCCTCGCCGTAACAATCTCTTGCCCTGTTACCCGTTGCTTTGACAGGCGGACTCCGACGCAGTGGGTATGCACCGCCCGGAACAAACACCCCGTCGAGCCACACGGAAAAAGTAACGAAAGCATCCAGCGCCCCGCAAAAACAACCTGATTTCCTGCACGCAGAGATAAAGCGCCTTTCCATCCCGCGCAAGGGAATTCATGCCGACTCGTCAGTATTTTCCTGCCTGCACAAGAATCCACGGTTTGACAACGACTGTCCACAACACCGTATCGGCATCAAACCACGCTTGTGCCTGCCCATCGGTCACTCTTCCGATTTGGCCCCCTCCAAGCAAGCGGGACACCTGGGCAACATCATCCACCGCCATCATGACCGCGACGCGGACCATGTCCACATCACGGGTAACCGAAATGATATTTCCCGACGCAAAATAACGTTGCAACTCCCGCCACGGCATAGTCGCCGTTTCCAAATTCAGCTTGGCATACAGGACTTCCCGCTCCTGCGCGGATGCATTCACAAAACGGCTCCCGTCAATAGTACGGCGATTTTTCGGGCACAGCATACCACGACTTGCCTTTCATTTAAGCAAGGCCATCAGGTTGGCAATACGCTCCTGCGAGGTCAGTTCAGAATCTCTGCCGAAAGGCGATTGCTGCTCATCCAGCCGCATCTCATCGATAAAGCGTGACCGCTCACACGAGCGCGTTTTCGAACCTCTTTTCCTTTTTTTGCACCAGCTAATCTGCAAGCTGCGTTTCGCCCGCGTAATGCCTACATACATCAGGCGGCGCTCCTCCTCAATCCGTCCGCCATTTGACGAAATCGGGGCATCCGCGTCTCCGTGGTGGGGAAGCAACCCCTCCTCAACGCCAACCAGGTACACATGAGAAAATTCCAATCCCTTCGCCGCGTGAAGCGTGGACAATCGCACAGCGTCCCGCTCCCCTTCCTGATTTTCCAGCATGGTCATTAGCGATACCATCTGTGTCAATTCCAGCAAATTCTTTTCTGCGACACCAGCCGCCCTATCTCCTTTTGCCCGCTCTTTCAGCCAACCGGTAAAATCAGTGACATTGCCCCACTTTGCCCTGGCGGCCTTTTCGTCGAAACAGTCGTAGAGCCAGGCCTCATACCCTGTTTCCTGTATCATTTCATCCAGCAGCGCTGCCGCACCATCACCACGGCTTCCTGCACCCGGACGGGCGGCGCGTAGCGCAATCTGTCCGATGAAATCACAAAACTGCCGCAAAGGTTGCAGCTGACGCGGAGCGATCCTGTCGGCGACTTCTTCCCTGTAAACCGCATCAAACAAGGCGCACTGGCACTCTCCGGCAAATTGCCCCAAGAGAGACAAAGTCGCCTGCCCCACCCCTCTTCTAGGCGTTGTAAGCGCGCGAATGAAGGCGGGGTCATCCGCATTGTTGGCAATCAGTCGCAAATAACTCACCACATCCCGAATCTCCGCACGCGAGAAAAAACTCTGCCCACCGGAGACGCTGTAAGGAATCCGCTCCTTCCTCAGGGCGGTCTCAAGCAGGCGTGACTGATGGTTGCCGCGATACAGGATAGCGTAGTCGGAAAACGATGTCTTGCGCTCAAAACGGTGTGCCGACAAAGATATGGCTATTTGCTCTGCCTCTTGTTCTTCATTCTCCATGGGCGTCACCTTGACGGGATCCCCTGGCCCCAAATCGGACCACAACTCTTTATCGAACAACTTGGGGTTGTGGCTGATCACGGCATTCGCCGCCTGGAGAATGCGTGTGGAAGAGCGATAGTTCTGCTCAAGGCGAATCAGCTTCAGATCGGGGAAATCCTCTTTCAGCAAGGTCATATTTTCCAGGGAAGCGCCACGCCAGGCGTAAATGGATTGGTCATCATCGCCCACTGCCGTAAACAGGGATTTTTTCCCCGGCCCCGTCACCAGCAGCTTCATAAGCATGTACTGGCAAATGTTCGTGTCCTGATATTCATCCACCAGCAGGTAGCGCAACTGCCGCTGCCACTTGTCTCGCACGGCACAGTATTCCCGAAACAACGTGACAGGCAAAAGAATCAGGTCATCAAAATCTACCGACTGGTACGCCCGCAGCGTTGCCACATAGTCACGGTAGATTCGGGCCGCCTGTGCCTCGTCCTCACTCTCTGCCCCGCTCAGAGCGGAATCCGGCTCAACCAGACGGCCTTTCCAGGACGAAATGCAGGACTGTACCCGCCTGGCGAGCGATTTGTCCGTCGTGACGATCATGTTCTGGATCAGCGACAGGCAATCGTCGCTGTCCATGATGGAAAAACGCTCCTTCAACCCGAGCAAACGGGCATCCTGACGCAACATCTGTACGCCCAGGGCATGAAATGTGCAAACTAACAAACGGCCCGCCTGACGCGAGTCCGTCAACAAATGTGATACCCGCTCTCTCATTTCCGATGCAGCCTTGTTCGTAAAGGTCAACGCGGCGATATGCTGTGCCTCGTACATGCCGGCTTCAACCAGATGCGCCATCTTCCGGGCGATGACCCGCGTCTTGCCAGACCCCGCACCCGCAATGACCAGGCAAGGTCCTTCAACATGGCGCACCGCGTCGCGTTGCGGCTGATTTAAGTCGAACAGAAAACGGCTCATCAGAAAGGCAGGAGAAAAAGGGCGTGCCATTATAGCAGGGCGTGCCAACAGACCAACACTCTTGCAATTTGGAAAAACACCTCCATATCAGGCAAAATAGGGGTTCATCTGTGACAGTACACAGATCGTTCGGGAGGGGCATGGAACAATTTCACGGTACCACCATTCTGTCTGTCCGCCGCGGCAATCAGGTTGCCATAGGTGGAGATGGACAGGTCACGTTGGGCAATGTCGTCATCAAGGGCACTGCCCGCAAGGTGCGCAAGGTCTATCATGATCGGGTGCTGGTCGGATTTGCCGGCGGCACTGCGGACGCTTTCACGTTGCTGGAGCGCTTTGAGGCCAAGCTGGAAAAACACCAGGGCAATCTGCTCCGCTCGGCTGTTGAGCTGGCGAAGGATTGGAGAACGGACCGCATCCTGCGACGACTGGAAGCCATGCTCATTGTTGCAGACAAGGAATCCACCCTGGTTATTACCGGAAACGGAGATGTGCTTGAGCCGGAAGAGGGGGTTGGCGCCATCGGCTCCGGCGGGGCATACGCACAATCTGCAGCACTGGCGCTACAACGCCATACAGACCTTCTCCCTGCTGAAATTGTGGAAAAAGGACTGCGCATCGCGAGTGAACTCTGCATATACACCAATATGAGCCACATTATCGAAACGCTGGAATAATTTTCCCCTCTTGCCCGCACATACTCATTATGAAACTGACACCCAAAGAGATCGTTAACGAACTGGACAAGCACGTCATTGGACAGTCCCACGCGAAGCGTGCCGTCGCCATCGCCCTGCGCAACCGCTGGCGCAGGCAACAGGTTGATGAGCCTCTGCGCCACGAAATCACCCCCAAGAATATCCTGATGATTGGTCCAACCGGCGTCGGTAAAACGGAAATCGCGCGCAGACTGGCGCGACTGGCGGATGCCCCCTTTATCAAGATTGAAGCGACCAAATTCACGGAAGTCGGCTATGTCGGACGCGATGTGGAAACCATCATCCGCGACCTGACCGACATCAGCATCAAACAGACACGCGAAACAGAAATGAAAGCGGTCAGGGGAAGAGCCATTGAGGCAGCGGAAGAACAAGTACTCAACAAACTGCTGCCTCCTCCCCGCGACTTTGGGTTCAACGCGGAAAACACGCCTCCCACGGGCAACAACACCCGCCAGGTCTTCCGCAAACGTTTGCGGGAAGGAGAGCTGGACGACAAGGAAATTGAAATCGAGATAACCGACAGCCCGCCGCACATGGAGATTATGGCGCCGCCCGGCATGGAAGAAATGACCGAGCAGATTAAATCCATGTTCTCTGGATTGGGGAGCAATCGCAAGAAGACGCGGAAGGTCAAGATCACCGAGGCAATCAGGCTGCTCACAGAAGAAGAAGCCGCCAAACTGCTCAACGAAGACGACATCCGCCAGAAAGCCATCGCCAATGTGGAGCAGAATGGCATTGTTTTTCTGGACGAAATAGACAAAATCACCTCGCGCTCGGAACTCAACGGCGCCGATGTCTCCCGTGCGGGCGTACAACGAGACCTTTTACCCCTGGTGGAAGGAACAACCGTCAATACCAAATACGGCATGATCAAGACAGACCACATCCTGTTCATCGCCTCCGGCGCATTTCACCTGTCCAAGCCATCCGATCTTATCCCCGAGTTACAAGGGCGTTTCCCCATCCGTGTCGAGCTGGAATCGCTCTCCATTGAGGACTTCGAGCGCATTCTGACCAGCACGGACGCCTGTCTGACAGCGCAATATGTTGCCCTGCTGGCAACAGAGGAGATTCAGCTTGTCTTTTCAAACGAAGGTATCCGGCGGCTGGCCGAAATCTCCCACTCGGTCAATGAGCGAACAGAAAACATCGGGGCGAGACGGCTTTACACTGTCATGGAGAAACTGCTGGAAGAAATTTCGTTCACTGCTTCGGAAACAGGCGCAAAAACCATTACGATTGATGCCGACTACGTCAATGAGAGACTCGAAGCGCTCTCCGTAAACGAAGACCTTTCCCGCTACGTCTTGTGACGGCGCGCGCCGCCCGCTCAGAAAATCGTCACGTCACCCAGACGACCACCTCTTTCATACTCTGCCGGGTTTTCTGCCCCGGCTCTTTGGTTCGATAGCCGAAAGCAGCCATGACCGACAAACCAAGCTTCCCGTCTTCTGTCAATCCGTCCGCCGCCAGAATCGCCTCGGACGCATCCAGATCCGCTCCCTCAATCGCGCAAGAATCAATGCCCAAATAGGCGGCTGCAGTCATCATGTTTCCCAACGCGATATAAGCCTGCTTCCCTGCCCAGTCGAACAGCGTGCGTGATGCGTCCAGCAAATGGTTTTCACGCTGAAACAGGGCGAAACGTTCCCGTTTTTTGTTTGCGGTATCTTCCGGCAAGCCTTGTACATCGCGCATCATGCGGGCAACATGGTCGCCGTCAAAACGCATCCCTTCCCTGTAACATAAAATGGCGACATAGTGACTCGCCGTAGAGAGTTGGGTCTGCGCACCCCACGAAACCGCCCGCAATTTGTCACGCAACAGCGAATTCTGGATGACGACAAAACGCCACGGCTCAAAGCCGAAGGAACTGGGAGACAGGCGCCCCGCTTCCAGAATGACGTCGAAATCCTCACGGGCAATCTTCTTGTGCGGGTCAAACTGCTTGCACGCATGACGAAAGCGAAAAGCTTCCAGGATTTCCTCTCTTTTCCCCATACCGCCTCCACTCAAAGGTCAGGCATCACTTTGCGCGCATCATGGCTTGCGCCGTATCCAGCATCCGGCTGCTAAACCCCCACTCATTGTCGTACCACGCCAACACCTTGACCAATGTACCGTCTGCACTCACACGCGTTTGCGTAGCATCGAAGGTACTTGAAACCGCAGTGTGGTTGAAATCGGTTGAAACCAGCGGTTCCGTGTTGTACGCCAAAATACCTTTCAACTCGCCCTCGGCCGCCGCCCGCATAATTGCGTTGACTTCTTCTACCGTGGTCGGCCTGGCCGATGTAAACGTCAGATCGACCGCCGACACGTTCAGTGTGGGCACCCGCATGGCATACCCGTCCAGCTTGCCGCTCAACTCCGGAAGAACCAGACCAACCGCCACCGCAGCGCCTGTCCTGGTAGGGATGATATTCATCGCGGCAGCACGTGCCCGACGCGGATCAGAGTGATACACATCTGTCAGCACCTGGTCATTGGTGTAGGCGTGGACAGTCGTCATCAATCCGCACACAATCCCCAAGCGGTCATGTAACGCCTTGGCAACCGGGGTCAGACAATTTGTAGTGCAGGAGGCATTGGATACCACGGTGTGCTCCGCCCTCAATACCTGGTGATTCACGCCATACACCACCGTCGCATCCACATCCTTTCCGCCTGGAGCCGAAATCAGCACTTTTTTTGCGCCTGCGCGCAAGTGGGCGGAAGCGGCTAATTTTGAGGTAAACCGCCCCGTGCACTCAAGGACTACATCCACCCCCAGGTCCTTCCACGGCAATTTTTCCGGATCCCGTTCTGAAAGCGCGCGAATTCTGTCCCCGTTCACTATCAGGAAATCTTTCTCGTGCTCCACTTTTCCGGAAAATTTTCCGTGCGCCGTATCGTAACGCGTCAAGTGCACACTTATCTCCATGTCGCTCCCCACATCGTTGAGCGCGACAATGCTGATGTCGTGCACCTTGCCGCTCTCATAGTGCGCACGCAGAATATTCCGCCCGATCCGTCCATAACCGTTAATGGCAATCCGAACAGTCATGCTATTTGCTCCTGAATTGGTAAAATCGTCATCCTACTCCTCCGCCAAGGGCTTTTTTACCACCCTGTCTTCCTGAAGAGAGTCACTTGCCCAACAATGCCAGAGCGCGGGAAACGACATTGTCCACCGTAAAGCCGAAATAGCTGAACAGCACCCCCGCAGGAGCGGATTCACCAAAAGTGTTCATCCCAACCACATCCCCTTTCAGCCCGACATATTTGCGCCAATAATCGGCTATCCCCGCTTCAATGGCAATACGCGGCACGCCCTCCGGCAATACGCTGGCACGATATTCCGCCGTTTGAGAGTCAAACACCTCCGTTGACGGCATCGAAACCACCCGCGCAGCTATCCCTCTTTGCGCCAGGGCAGCAGACGCATCCACCGCCAGCGCGACCTCGGAACCGGTTGCAACCAGCACCACCTTGATATCCGGCGCGTCACGCAAGACATAGCCCCCTCGCCCGACATTCAGTATCTGCTCTTCCGTACGCTCCTGGTATGGCAGGTTCTGCCGTGAAAAAATCAGGGTGGTCGGTCCGTCTTTCCGCCAGATAGCGTGCGCCCACGCCACCGCCGATTCAACCGTATCACAGGGACGCCAGTTGTTCAGATTGGGAATAAGCCGCATGCTGGCAATATGCTCAATCGGTTCATGCGTGGGACCATCTTCTCCCACACCGATGGAATCGTGCGTAAATACGAAAATAGCGCGCACCTGCATCAATGCTGCCATCCTCAATGCGTTACGGCTATAGTCTGAAAACGTCAGGAAAGTTCCGCCAAACGGAATAAATCCGCCGTGCAACGCGACCCCGTTCAGGATGGCGCTCATGCCAAATTCGCGAACCCCGTAGCTGATGTAATTGCCTGGCTCATCGCGCGTCAACTTGATGCTTTCCTTCCAGTTCGTCAAGTTGGACCCTGTCAAATCGGCAGACCCTCCCAACAATTCCGGCAAAACGGGAGCAAACGCCTGAATCGCGTTCTGACTGGCACGACGGGTCGCAATCGTCTCTTTCTTGCTGACGCAGTCCGCAATATACTTCTGCACGACCGACTCAAACTGCGAAGGAAGCTCTCCCTTCATCCTGCGCATGAATTCAAGCGACTCCACCGGATACTGCTTGCTGTACGATACCAGCAACGCATCCCACTCCGACTGACGGCGCTTTCCTTCCTCTCTCGCATCCCATGCCTTGTAAATATCCGGGGGCATCTCGAATGGCGGATAGCGCCAGCCCAATGCGGCTCTTGTTGCCTCCACCTCTTTCTCTCCCAGCGCGGCACCATGCACATCGTGCGTTCCTGCCTTATTGGGGGATCCCTTGCCGATAATGGTTTGACAGCATATCAGGGTCGGCTTGTCTGATTGTTTCGCCCGGGCAATCGCGGAAGACACGGCTTCAACATCGTGTCCGTCAACACGAGGTATCACGTTCCAGCCATACGCTTCAAAACGCTTTGGCGTATCGTCCGTCAGCCAACCGCTCACATCTCCGTCAATGGAAATTCCATTGTCATCGTACAGGGCAATCAACTTGTTCAGTCGCCATGTTCCCGCCAATGAACACGCTTCGTGGGAAACGCCTTCCATCAAACAGCCATCCCCCAGGAAAACATAGGTGTAATGGTCAACCAGGTCAAAACCCTGCCGATTGAATGCCGATGCAAGCAACTTTTCTGCCAGCGCCATGCCGACCGCATTCGTGATTCCCTGACCCAAAGGCCCTGTCGTGGTTTCCACACCGGGTACCACATGCACCTCCGGATGCCCCGGTGTTTTTGAGTGCAACTGACGAAACTGCTTGATATCATCCATTGATAAATCGTAGCCAGTCAGATGCAGCAAGGCATATTGCAACATGGAGCCATGTCCGTTGGACAAAAGAAAGCGGTCGCGATTGAACCATTTCGGGTTGGCGGGATTATGGCGATAATGGCGCGACCACAGTGCCACGGCTATTTCAGCCATCCCCATGGGCATGCCAGGATGGCCTGAATTGGCCTTTTGAACGGCATCCATCGCCAAAACGCGTATCGCGTTTGCCATTGCGCTATCCGGTAAAGTGGTCGTCATAAGGAACTCCCTCGTTCTGACTGAAGATGAAAACAAAAGCACCCGATCTACCCGCATGTACAGATCGTGTACAAATCATGTACGATACGGGGCGTCATCGCGCATATTCTAACACCGCCATTTGATCACAAGAGAACTGTTATGCCCCGCCTGTACTGCAATGCCCCGCTTTCCCCGAACAGCACTATCAGCCTGCCCCCTTCGGCCGCCCGTCACACCATGGTCTTGCGATTGAAAGAAGGAGAGACACTGACCCTCTTCAATGGGAAAGGGGGAGAGTATACCGCTCGTATCGCCAGCATCGGCAAGCACGCCACCACCGCGGAAATCCTCTCTTTCGTTTACCGGGAAAGCGAACTGCCGTACCGGATGACGCTGGTGCAGGGCATGCCGGAATCTCCCAAAATGGATTTCATCATCGAAAAGGCGGTCGAACTGGGCATCTCGCACATCTGCCCGGTTGAACTTGTCCGCTCTGTCGTTCGTCTGACACAAGAGCGGGCGGAAAGGCGCCTGATGCGCTGGAGAGGCATCATCATTTCCGCTTCCGAGCAAAGCGGGCGCAACCGGCTGGCAGAACTTGCCGATGTTTGCACCTTCCCCGAATGGATACAGAAACGAGACCAGCAATCCTGCATTCTGCTTGACGCCAAGGCTCCCCGATCACTCGCCGATTGGGCGAAAGAGACCCCGCCGCAGGACGTTGCCATTCTTGTCGGCCCCGAGGGAGGGCTGACACCCGAAGAGGAAAGCCTCGCCGCCGCTCACGGGATTTTGCCGCTATCCATGGGATCACGCATACTGAGAACGGAAACCGCAGGCATCGCGGCAGCTTCAGTGCTCAACGCGCTGTGGAGTTGATCCTCCCCCTGTTTCCGCTCGGATGGCTGGTTCTCGCGCCATGCAGACTTTGTACGATCACGGGCAAAAAATCAGATTATCTGCGGGTCGGTACAGTCCCAATCCGCCCTGCCGGACATCCTGTTAGCGCGAAAGAGGGCGCCATCGCGGGCAATATGTTGCTTTTTTTTCGAAAAACGCCCCCTTTATCCTGATGTCCGCCCAAAGAAAGTACTTCCTGCAAGCAAAACAGCTACAATGGGGGTTCTGTTTTTGTATCCGAATGGGGACGATTTGGATTCGACAAGGATTGCGAAGCGGAACAGGGCATACCGAGGGCTGGTCACCTCGTAAATCCAACCGGAAAAAAACAACTGCTAACGACAACCGTTACGCATTGGCCGCCTAATCGGCCATCCCTGCACTGTCTCTTTCCTGGGGCAGACCTTCGGGTGGCAGGGTCAGATACAGGAAATCGCCTGTTGCTGCGTTACCCGGCACCAGGTTAAATCAAGGTATCTCGTCTGACCGGAGTGTGCGTGTCCACGCCGGAAGGATTAAACCAAACGACAATGCTAAGTATGTAGAACTGTCTGTAACGGATTTTTGGACGCGGGTTCGAAACCCGCCGTCTCCACCATTAGCTTGTTTCCCGCAGTTTCCGGAAGCATCAATAACCCGCTGAAATCACGAGTTTTGGCGGGTTTTTTGTTTTTTAAAGAACATCTTCCTCGCATCCGCCCATTTGGCATCTCTGGAAACCACTGGCGTATCTCGCTTCAGCGAGGAATCCATGCGAATCCACAATATGCTGAAAGCCACAGTGTTTTCTCCAGCCGCATGAGCCGCGCACTGCTTTACAATACCTCTCGCGCCAGTGAAATGCGAACCTGCCTGACATGAAAGACATCGCCATTCTCTTCGTTACAGCCACGACGCTTGCCCTGTCCGCATGCAGCACAACACACTCCATTTCGGAAGAAACAGTTTCCCTGTCGCCGGAACAAGCGCAAGAGGCGCTGCACTTTCAACCCGATCTGGTCGGGCTATTCCTGTTTATCGCCAGAAACGGGCAAACCGAACCGATAGCGAAACGCTCGCGCATCCATCGCGCCGCATGACTGGAAACGGATAAAGCTGGGGGCGGAAAATGTTTGAGGATGGATGACCACAGCGACGTACGAAGGAACGGGAGGTAAAGGGGAAACCGTGCATATTTCCATGCCTCGAAAAGAAGAAATTCGGGAAGTTGCCCAAATTAGGACCCTGATTGATGAACAACGCTACTGTGGCAAGGGCAGGACGAAGTGCGCGGTGCTAAGAGGGACTTTACATCTGGATGCGTCTGACAATCGTACGCGGATTTATCCTCTGCAAATCACCGTCAGCGGCACCCCAAAGCACCGCCCGACGCGAACATGGCGCATCCTGTTTGACGAAAAGGAATGGATATATCGTGTCCCCAAGGATTTTCCCATGTGAGGGACCAACAGAAACGCTGCGGCATCATATGGCGAAGAGACCGTTTGGCAATTTCCGAATCATTCGCATCCAAAACAAGAAGAACGAATCTGTTGACGAAAGAGTTTGTTGGGCATTTTCACGCGGAAGACGGTAGAATGGGACGAGTCAAGTTGATCCGTATCAAGTCCGGCAAGAGAACAGATACTTGCTTGTGCTTGCGTCTCTCGCCCCATCCACATTACCCGTAAACAGCCCCCATGCCTTTCTCTTTTTTCTGTACCTGCCCCCGTGGACTGGAGACCCTGCTTGCCGAGGAACTGGGAGAGATTGCGGCACAAAGTCGCTCTCTGACAGTGCATCGTCCCATCCCTGCGGGAGTACACTGCTCTGGTGTCATGGAGGATGCCTGGCGCATTAATCTGCATTCCCGCATCGCTTCACGCGTACTCCTCCGCATCGCGCAGGGAGCGTACCGTAACGAGGACGATATTTACCGTCTGGCGCACTCCCAAGCTTGGGAAAGCTGGTTTGATGTCAAAAAAAACATGCGGGTAGATGTTACGTCCATCCAGTCCCCGCTGAAAAGCATTGAATTTGCCACACTCCGGGTGAAAGACGGCGTTGCGGACAGGTTTCGTCAGCAAAATGGCGCAAGACCATCCGTGGACACCAAAGCACCCGATGTCCGGATAGCGGTTTTTCTGGATGCCAGGCAAGCAACGCTTTATCTGGACACATCGGGAGAATCCCTCTTCAAACGGGGGTGGCGCACACGAACGGGAGAGGCGCCCTTGCGAGAAAATCTTGCCGCAGGCCTGCTACGAGCCGCGGGATGGCGACCAGGGATCCCTTTGCTTGACCCCATGTGCGGGGCGGGGACCATTCTGGTAGAAGCCGCGCAAATATCAGCAGGAATTCCGCCCGGCGCGCGCCGCCACTTTGCTTTTGAACAGTTTCACGGATTCGATGTGCAACGATGGCAATCCATCAAAAACGCCTGCTCACACCAAACCGTCCCGACAACCCCTCTTCTCTTTGGAAGCGACATCTCCGGCGACATGCTTCGAGTAACGAAACACAATCTGGCAAGCGCAGGCATTCCTTTTGATATCCCGCTAAAGCAAATTGAAGCGCAAGAAATTCGACCTCCAACGGACACTGCGGGCATCATTTTGACCAATCCGCCCTATGGAGAGCGAATTGATGTGCGCGGGGAACGCACGGTAGATGACAAGGTTGTTCAGTTCTATCAACATTTGGGCACAACACTCAAACAGCGTTTCCCCGGATGGACGATTTTCCTTTTCACTGCAGATATGAGTGCTCCGCGGTTGCTCCGCCTGAAAGAGTCGCGTAAAACCCCTTTCTACAACGGCCCTATTGAGTGTCGCCTCTTCCGTTTCGACATGGTGGCTGGCTCCAACCGAAAAAAACGTGACGATGCGAACACTGCTGATTGACAACTACGATTCGTTCACCCACAACCTGTACCATCTGATCACTCTCGTCAACGGGAGCGAGCCTTCGTTGATTCGAAATGATGACCCACACTGGCGCCCGGAGCATGCGTCCTGTTTCGACAACATCGTTATTTCGCCCGGTCCCGGTCACCCGGAGAAAGAGAGAGACCTGGGTATCGGCAAACACATCATTGAGACGGCGGCCATTCCCATTTTGGGAGTATGTCTCGGACATCAGGGAATCTGTGCCCGGCAGGGTGCCCGAGTGGGTGCGGCGCCAGAACCCTGGCACGGGCGTGTTGCTTTTATCCGACACACGGGGAAGGATATTTTTCAGGGTATTCCGTCCCCCTTTCGTGCAACGCGCTACCATTCTCTGGCGGTTTTTGACCTGCCCGCATCACTTGAAGCGATTGCCTGGTCCGATGATGGCCTCCTGATGGGCGTGCGCCATGTCAGCCGCCCGCAGTGGGGCGTACAGTTCCATCCCGAATCCATCAGCACAACGCATGGAGAACCCTTGCTCCGCAATTTCGCCTTGCTGACGCGACAATGGCAGCACGCAGGCAAGGTTCCCTCTTCCCCCGTATCCGCCCCTTCGTGGGTGACATCCCGCAGGGATAACCCGCCACCCACCCACTTGACGGAGCGCTACCATCTGCTGTGCCAACCATATCCGCACACGCTGCCCGCAGAAACACTGTTTTCCCTTTTCTTTGCTTCCTCTCCTCACGCGATCTGGCTCGACAGCAGTCTCCACGAATACGATTCCGGGCGATTTTCCTTCCTCGCCGATGGCAGCGGTCCACTGGGGCGTGTGGCGCGTGCCAGCGTCAAGGCCGGAACCGTGACCGTCCAATCCTGCCTCGGCGTGCAAACTCACCATGCCGATTTTTTTGACTGGCTGGAAGCAGATTTAAATTCTTGTTATTTGGAGGAGCGACCGCAAACGCCGTTCGAGTTCGCTCTCGGCTGGCTGGGGTATATCGGCTACGAAATGAAAGCAGCATGCGAAGGAGACCAGGGACACGCCTCCCCACACCCGGATGCTTTTCTCGTGTTTTGTGATCGGGGGCTGGTCATTGACCATGAGACCCACACCATCTGGCTATTAGCACTGACATCCCGCGCTGAAGCGCAAGCCGCGCGAACATGGCTGGCGCAAATCGCGAACCGGCTGGCGCAAATGGACGAGCACCCGCCCCCTGCGCCGTCACCGTACACCCCGCCCGCTCAAGCGTTGCCCACCCTGCGCCACGACAAGCAGGCATACCTCGCATTGATTGCACAGTGCAGAGAAGCCCTGCTTGATGGCGAAAGCTACGAATTGTGCCTGACCAACATGGTTCATGTTCCCTGTCATGTTAATCCCTGGTCCCTCTGGTGTGCGCTCCGCACAGTAAATCCCGCACCATACGGAGCCTACCTCAAACTGGACGACATGTTCGTTCTCAGTTGCTCCCCGGAGCGCTTCCTGCACATTTCCCGAAGCGGACGCATTGAATCCAAACCCATCAAGGGAACAGGCCCTCGCGGAGAAACTCCCGAACAGGATGACTATTGGATAAAAACACTGAAAAACAGCGAAAAGGAGCAAGCAGAAAACCGTATGATTGTGGACCTGGTCCGCCATGACCTAGGACGATTTGCCACACCCGGATCAGTTGAAGTGCCCACCCTGTTTGGCATAGAGTCGTACCAAACCGTGCACCAGATGGTCAGCACCGTCACCGCAAAGCTGAAGGAGGGCGTATCACCCAGCCAGTGTGTGCGAGCGGCTTTCCCTGCCGGTTCCATGACGGGTGCCCCCAAACTGCGCACGATGCAGATACTGGACAAGCTGGAGCAGGGCGCACGCGGGGTCTATTCCGGCGCACTCGGCTATTTTTCACTCTGCGGAGCCGTCGATTTGAGCGTCGTCATCCGAACCCTGGTCATCGAAAAGGAAGTGCTGTCATTCGGCGTGGGTGGCGCCATTACGGCCCTGTCGGATCCTGTCGCCGAATTTGAGGAAACCCGCCTGAAAGCCAGCGCGTTTACTCGCATCCTCAACATCCCCTTCCCCAACTGAATCACGCCCGCCCATGAACAGGACAGAGTCGCTTTTTCAATACACGCGGGGCGGCTGGCACGCAGTTCCCTCGACACACGGGGAAATCCTGCTCGTCGCAGACTCTTTCCACGTGAAAGACGGCATGGCGTGGGCACCTGAACGCCATGCCAAACGCTTTGTTCAAAGTTGCCACACGCTGTGCGGCGTATCACCCGACCATGCCAGCACTTTCTGGCAAGCCGCCATGGAACATATTCCTCAAGTTGGGGTGTGGTTTCCCAGAACGGAATTGGTCAGGCATGGCGCCGACTTTCGGTTGCGGCTCCGCCTTCGCCGCGCACCGCCGCAGCAAACGACAGCACGCCTCTGGCGCGAGTTGTATCATGACCAGCGCAAGCAGCCGCGACACAAAGGAATCGATTTGCTCCACCTTGTATCACTCAGAGAATCCGCTGCACGGTACGGCGCCGACGAAGGACTCCTCTGCACAAACGGAGGCAATCTTTTAGAGGGGCTGACCAGCCGCATTCTGTGGTGGGAAGAAAACGTGTTGTGCACTACTTCTCCCCGTCAGCGCGTCTTCCCCGGCATCACTGCCGCCCTGATTTGCGAAATAGCGAGGGAAAAGGGAATTCCGGTCACATATCGGCTTCGCCGTCCCGCAGAGTTGGATGGGTGCGAAACCTGGGTGGTAAACGCCTTTCACGGCATCCGCAGTGCCGTCAACTGGGCGCATGCACCGTGGCGTGTCCCCGAAAAAGACTCTCGCAGCATCTGGCAGGAAGCGCTGGACATCATGGCACTGCGTCACATCCGCACTGTGTGGTAAGCAGCGACAGAATCAGTTGCCCGCGACGGTCATTTCCTCAATCAGGACGGAACCTGTTTCGTTGCCATAACGAATGAAGGTATCCGCCCCAATCGCCGCAATCCCACGGTACATCTCCTTCAGGTTTCCCGCTATCGTAATTTCCTGAACGGGGTATTGTATGCGCCCGTTCTCAACCCAATAGCCAGATGCCCCTCGGGAATAATCGCCCGTGACATAATTGACCCCCTGCCCCATCAGATCGGTCACAAAAAGCCCTCTGTCCAGTTTCCCCAGCATCGCGTCCAGGTCATCGTCCGATTTTGTTTCTGACGAGAAGAAGGAGAGGTTGTGCGCTCCCCCCGCGTTTCCGGTCGTCTGTAATCCCAATTTGCGCGCCGAATAGGAAGAAAGAAAGTATCCTTCGACAATACCGCGTTGCACGACATGACGTCTGCCTGTCTGTACGCCTTCGTCGTCAAAGGGAGCCGAGGCAATGCCGCAGGTGATATGCGGGTCTTCCAGCAGGTAAATATGCGCGGGGAAAATGGGTTGCCCCAGCGAATCCGGCAAAAAGCTGGATTGACGGTACAAGGCGCCACCGGACAAGGCATTTACCAGTGTATTCACCAAACCGGCGGCAAGCGGTGCTTCCAGTAAAACAGGGCATTTCTGCGTTTCAATCCGGCGGGCTCCCAGACGCGCCAGCGCGCGCTCTGCGGCACGTCTGCCCACAAACTCCGGCGCCAGCAGTTCTTCCGGTACACGGGATGACGTGTACCAGTGATCCCGCTGCATCCCAGCGCCTTCCCCCGCAATGGGCGCAACCGAAATCGTGTGGCGCGAAGAGGGGTACCCGCCAATGAACCCCTGCGAATCCGCCATCACAAAGCGGGTGTGATGGATATCAACGGAAGCCCCTTCGCTGTTGGTAATCTTCGAGTCCATTGCAAACGCGGCCGACTCGCATCGCACGGCAATGTCAACGGCTTCCTCTGCCGTGATGCGCCAGGGATGATACAGTTGCAGGTCGGGAGGGTGCTGCGCCATCCTGTCCGCATCCGGCAACCCGGCGCTGCTGTCTTCCGCAGTAAACGAAGCAATGTTGTATGCGGCATGTACGGTTTCACGAATGGATTTTTCGGAAAAATCGGATGATGTCGCATTCCCCCTCTTTTTCCCGATATAAAGCGTGACGCCAACACCTTTGTCACGATTGTGCTCAATCGTTTCGATCTCCCCTTTTCGCACGCTCACCGCCAGTCCGCTTCCATCGCTGACAGCGGCAACGGCACTGCTTGCTCCTCTTTCTTTCGCATACCGCAACACCTCTGCGGCAATCTGCTTTAATTCATCTTCAGTGTGGGTAAAAACAGAATCGCCCATGGTACGCTCCCCGTCTGTCCGAATGGCTGCACATCGGCGCAAGGAAACCGAGCACCATCCGTTCCTCGCGCCAGAGGCATATTACACGTTTTGTCTGTTTGACGCTGGCGATTGATTTCGTTATGCTAGCGGGAGCGGCGCCGATTTGAACAAGACAGCTTGCGGGCGCACGGGGTTTCCCGAAATAAATACGGCTAAAGCGCTTTTTCAAAGCCCGCCAGCCTGATGCTTTCGGGCTTTTGACTTTGGTAAGCAAGAAGGAACCGGCTTTCTGCCTGACGCATACGCAAATGAATTCTGTTGGCCTCGTCACTGCCCGATCCATGCATTTCAACGACCCTCTGACACTGCAAAGCGGCGCGGTGATAGGAGACTATACGCTGATCTATGAAACCTACGGCGAACTGAACGCGGACAAATCCAACGCCGTACTGATATGCCACGCCTTAAACGCCTCTCACCATGTCGCCGGATACTATGCGGACCAGCCACAAAACATTGGCTGGTGGGACAATATGGTCGGTCCGGGAAAGCCCGTGGACACCACCCGTTTTTTTGTCATTGGCATCAATAATATCGGCTCCTGCTTTGGCTCAACGGGTCCCATGCACACCAACCCTGCGACCGGGAAACCCTACGGGCACCATTTCCCTCTGGTGACAGTGGAAGACTGGGTAAGGGCGCAGTCCCTGCTCGCGGACAAATTGGGCATTTACCGATTCGCTGCGGTTATGGGCGGCTCGCTGGGCGGCATGCAAGCGCTGGCATGGAGCATGATGTTTCCCGAACGGCTGGCGCATTGCGTCGCTATTGCGTCAACCGCCAAGCTGACCGCACAAAATATCGCTTTTAATGACGTTGCGCGCCAGGCCATTCTGACCGATCCGGATTTTCATGAAGGGCACTTTTATGAGCACGGCGTTGTCCCCGTTAATGGGCTGCGCGTCGCGCGGATGATAGGCCACATTACTTACCTGTCCAACACGGACATGTCCGAAAAATTCGGGCGGGAATTGCGCATGGGGCAATATCAGTTCGGCTTCGGCGTCGAGTTCGAAATCGAATCCTATCTGCACTATCAGGGAGAGAAATTCTCGTCCTACTTCGACGCGAACACCTATCTGCTGATCACGCGCGCACTGGACTACTTTGACCCTGCCGCCCCCTATGGCGGCGATCTGACACGCGCTTTTGCCAACGCACAATCCGCCTTTTTGCTGGTATCGTTTACGACCGACTGGCGGTTCCCCCCCGAATCCACGCGCGCCATTGTGCAGGCACTCATCAATAATCGGCGACAGATTTCCTGTGCGGAAATAGATGCCCCGCACGGTCACGATGCCTTTTTGCTGGATGACAAGCGGTATCACGACCTGATTCGCGCTTACTTTGACCGAATCTGGTTCGATACGTTCAAACGGGAAGCATCGTGACGACGCAAAAACTACGGGAGTTGCGCGCAGACCTGGCTTTCATCGCGCACTGGGTTCCAGAAAAGGCGCATGTGCTTGACCTGGGTTGCGGGGACGGCGCCATGCTGGAGCACTTGCAGTTGTCAAAATCCTGTACGGGATACGGCATTGAGATTGACGATGCAAAAATTCCCGGCTGCGTACAGCGGGGTGTTGCTGTAATACAGCAGGATATGGAAAAAGGGCTGGGGCTTTTCCCTGATAAGGCCTTTGACACCGTGCTGTGCCTTTCCGCGCTGCAAATGATGCGCAATGTGGAAGATCTGCTGCGTGATGTCGCCAGAGTCGGAAACGAAGCCATTGTTTCTTTTCCAAACTTTGCGCATTGGCAAAATCGCCTGATACTGTTGACTGGACGTATGCCTGTCACAAAAACCATGCCATATGAGTGGTACGAAACGCCCAACCTGCGCTGCGCCACCATTGACGATTTCGGAACAGTCGCCGACAAGGTGGGGCTTACTGTCACGGATTGTGTCGCGCTCCACCATGGCAAACCCGTCTCTTTTTTGCGAAAGTGGCGCGGCAGTCTCGCCGTTTTTCGTCTCAAAAAGCGTCCCGCCAGCGGAGCATAGATGAAAAATCGCCACATCTGGCACGGTGCGTTGGTAAAACGCATGACCATATGCGTTTTTATTGGTTTTTCTTCCGGATTGCCTCTCTTTGTCCTGCTCAATCTCCTGCAGGCATGGCTCGCCCGCTCGGGCCTGGATATCAAGGCGCTGGGACTTTTCGCACTGGTAATGTTCCCCTATACGTGGAAATTTCTGTGGTCGCCCCTAATGGATCGCTTCAATCTGTGCGGTATGGGACGACGCAGGGGATGGATGGCAATCTCGCAGCTTGCCCTCCTTGTCTCCATCGGCGTCATGGGGATGCTGGATCCGCTTGCTCACCTTCCCGCAATTGGCGCACTGACGACATTGGTCGCCTTCCTTTCTTCCAGTCAGGATATTGCCATTGACGCCTATCGCAGAGAGTTGCTGCCGGATGTGGAGCAGGGACTGGGCAGCGCGGTCCATGTCAACGCCTACCGCATTGCCGGGTTGATTCCGGGCTCCCTGTCGCTGATACTGGCAGACATGCTCAGTTGGCAGAGCGTTTTCTGGATAACATCCTTCTTCATGCTGCCGGGGCTTGTCTGCACCCTGCTGATCAGGGAACCCGATGTCTATGGCTCTCCTCCCCGCAGCATCCGGGAGGCCGTCATCCTCCCATTTTCCGAATTCATTTTCCGCTCCGGCTGGAAGAATGCGCTGCTCATTCTCTCCTTCATTTTCCTCTACAAGTTGGGAGACAGCCTGGCCACGGCGCTGGCGACCAAATTCTATCTGGATGTCGGATTCAGCATGACCCAGATAGGCATCATAGCCAAAACAACCGGATTATGGGCAAGTCTGGCGGGAGGGCTGTTGGGCGGCATCTGGATGATACGCATCGGCATCAATCGCTCTCTGTGGCTCTATGGCGTCGTCCAGGCCGTATCCATCCTGGGATTTTCACTGTTGTCATTGTGGGGAGCAGATCCGGTAATGCTGGCACTGGTTATCGGGTTCGAAGCCTTGGGCGTCGGGCTGGGAACAGCGGCATTTGTGGCATACATTGCCCACATGACGGACAAACGGTTCAGCGCCACCCAATTTGCCCTTTTCACCAGCCTGGCCGCCGTTCCGAGGACCTTCATCAACGCCTCTGCCGGATACATTGTGGACTACACCGGCTGGTTTATGTTTTTCAATCTGTGTTTCGTACTCGCCCTGCCGGGCATGGTCTTGCTACTGAAAGTAGCACCGTGGCATCGCACCAGCAACGACACTTTCGCACTTGAGGCTGGCAGGGAACGCACGTAGAAAGACCTTGCAGTGATACGGCAAGTGTCATTTCACGCCAGGCAAGGCACATCGTAGCGAATAATCAAAGGGGCATGATCCGAGAAACGGATATCCTTGTAAACCATTGCAAGCACCGCTTTTGATGCGATTCCCCTGGTTGCCACCTGATAATCAATCCGCCACCCCACATTGTTGGCATACGCCTGTCCCCGGTTGCTCCACCAGGTATAGGCGCTTTCCATCTCGTTCGGGTGAATCTGTCTATACACATCCACCCAGCCCAATTTGTCGAAAATATGCGACATCCACGCACGCTCTTCCGGCAAAAAACCTGAATTTTTTCGGTTGCTCTTCCAGTTTTTGAGGTCTATTTCCCGGTGCGCCACATTCCAGTCGCCGCAGATAATCACATCGCGCGCGCTCGCCGCCAATTCTTCCAGATGGGGAAGAAAAACATCCATAAAGCGGAATTTTGCCTGCTGCCGCTCATCGGATGAAGAGCCGGAGGGGACATAAAGCGAAATAATGCTGGTATTCCCGTAATCACACCGGATGTAGCGCCCTTCCGCATCAAACTCTTCCGAGCCAAATCCGTTCCACACCCGATCTGGATTGACCTTGCTGTAAAGCCCAACACCGGAATAGCCTTTTTTTACCGCAAAATCAAAGAAAGCCTGGTAAGTCCCCGGATGGGTCATGCTGTGAGTGATATCGGCAAACTGTGCCCGGGTCTCCTGGACACATACCACATCCGCAGATTGTTGCTGCAACCAGTCAAAAAAGCCTTTTCTTGCCGCCGAACGAATCCCGTTGAGATTGATTGAAACAATGGTAATCATTTTGTCCCCAGAAAGTGACGTTGCGTTTGCTCTTCCAGAGAGAAAATCCGGGCTCTCCCGCAAATCGGGATACAATGGCGCTTTCAATCCTGATTGCAAACGAAACGATGGTCGGAGCGAACCTGCGGGAAGATTTTATCCGATTCGCATTGGATACGGGTGTCTTGCGTTTCGGAGAATTCCTCACCAAGGCGGGGCGCAAAACCCCCTACTTTTTTAATGCGGGGCTATTTAATGATGGGCAATCGCTGGGGCGACTCGCGGACTTTTATGCCAAAACCCTTCTGGATGCGGGAACAGAATTCGACATGCTGTTCGGTCCGGCCTACAAGGGAATTCCGCTGGTTGCCGCCGTTGCCATGGCGCTGTCCAATCGGGGACGCAACGTCCCTTTCGCGTACAATCGCAAGGAGATCAAGGATCATGGGGAGGGGGGCTCGCTTATCGGCGCTCCGCTAAAGGGGCGGGTGGTCATTGTTGATGACGTGATTTCCGCCGGAACTTCCGTCAACGAGTCGGTCAATGTCATCCACGCCGTTTCGGCAAAACCCGTTGCCGTTCTGATCGCTCTGGACAGGATGGAACGCTCCGGCAAGGAAGGGCACCTGTCACCCCATTCCGCCGTGCAAGAAGTCCAGCAAACCCACCGGATACCCGTCCTCTCCATCGCCAACCTGGACGATTTGCTGCACTACCTGTCGCTGGAGGGAAATACGTCACTGTCGCAATACCGTCCCGCCGTGGAAGCATACCGCCAGCATTACGGCGCATAACCCCCTCTATACCCCGACGACCCGCATGTCGAACCGTATCACGCATCCACCTGAGAACGCGTCTCCATCGGAGGCGAAAGGGCGACGGATCCGCAGTTTTGTTACCCGGGCAGGACGCGTCACACCCGCGCAACAGCGCGCACTGGACGAGTATGCCCCTCTCTTCTGCATCCCTTTTTCCTCATCGCCTCCACGCTTTCAGAATTATTTTGGACAAGAGGCAGACCTGATCATGGAAATTGGTTTTGGCATGGGCGAAACCACCGCGCAGATTGCAGAGTCCATACCGGATAAAAATTTTTTGGCAGTGGATGTACACTCTCCCGGCGTGGGAAGCCTGCTCAAACAAATAGGCGAGCGCAGCCTTGAAAACGTCCGCATCATCCAGCATGATGCGGTGGACGTGCTAACCCACATGATTTCCCCGTCATCTCTATACGCCGCCCACCTTTTTTTTCCCGACCCCTGGCAAAAGGCGCGTCACCACAAACGCAGGCTGATCCAGCCGCCATTCGTGCAACTGCTTACATCCCGCATCCGGTCGGGGGGCTACGTTCACTGTGCAACGGATTGGGAACACTACGCGCTGCAGATGCTGACGGTGCTGGAAGGAGAACCCTTCCTTGAAAACACAAGCAACGGGTTCACACCCCGACCGCACTACCGTCCCGAAACCAAGTACGAAAAACGAGGAAAACGACTCGGTCACAGCGTATGGGACCTGGTATTTGCGTGCCGGTAGCACGCGTTTCGCTCGCCGGACTGCTCCTCCCCGACAGACTCACCGCTATCGGGGAGGCCACTCGTCCTCAATTGACGGAAAGGGCTTCCGGCGCCTCAACAGGTACGGCTTTCATGGAGAGTTTGATGCGCCCTCTCTCATCCATCTCAATCACTTTCACGCGAATCTGCTGCCCTTCTTCCAGATAATCCGTCACCGCATTGACACGCTCTGCCGCAATCTGGCTGATGTGAAGCAGACCATCCTTCCCTGGCAACACCTGGACTATCGCGCCAAAATCAAGCAGTTTCAGCACTGTCCCGTCATAGGTCTTGCCTATTTCGACAGACGCTGTCAGTTCTTCTATGCGCCGCTTTGCCTCTTCACCCGCAGAGGACGAAACCGAGGCAATGGTCACAACACCGTCGTCTGTGATATCAATCTGTGTCCCTGTTTCCTCTGTCAGGGCACGAATAACCGCACCGCCTTTTCCGATGACATCCCTGATCTTTTCCGGATTGATTTTTATCGTAATCATGCGGGGCGCAAACGTGGACAGTTCTGTTCTGAACTGCGGTATGACAGACTGCATTTTTTCGAGGATATGCAAACGTCCCTCCTTTGCCTGTGCCAGCGCAACCTGCATAATTTCCTTCGTAATACCCTGTATCTTGATGTCCATCTGCAGGGCGGTAACCCCTGTCACGGTCCCTGCCACCTTGAAATCCATGTCGCCCAAATGATCTTCATCCCCCAGAATGTCGGTCAACACGGCAAATTTGCCGCCGTCCTTGATCAATCCCATAGCGATACCGGCAACGTGTGTCTTGATGGGAACACCCGCATCCATCAAGGCCAGGCTACCCCCACAGACAGACGCCATTGACGAGGAGCCATTGGATTCCGTGATTTCCGAAACCAGTCTGATAGAGTAGGAAAATTCGTCTTGCGAAGGCAACACGGAAAACAACCCGCGTTTTGCCAGGCGCCCATGCCCGATTTCCCTGCGTTTCGGAGAACCGACCCGTCCTGTTTCGCCCGTGGCAAACGGCGGCATGTTGTAGTGCATCATGAAAGCATCGCTGTACTCTCCCGTCAATGCGTCAATCCTCTGATTGTCACGCGCCGTACCCAATGTGGCCACGACCAGTGCTTGTGTTTCCCCGCGCGTAAAAAGAGCGGAGCCGTGCGTGCGAGGCAAAACGCCCGTTCGAATTTCGATGGGTCGTACTGTCCGCGTATCGCGTCCATCAATACGCGGCTCTCCATCCAGGATCTGCGAGCGGACGATTCGGGATTCCAGACCAAACAGGACATTGCCAACCTCAACCGAATCCGGCACGGCTTCGCCGCGTTGCTCTGCATCTGCCGCCAGTGTGCTGCGCACCGTTTCGTATGCCTGGCGAAGATGTGCCGTACGGGACTGTTTCTGACGAACCTGATATGCGGCGCGCAAAAGAGGCTCTGCCACGTGGGTCACTCTGTCAATCAATGCCGAATTCGGAAGTGGCGCTGACCACGCTATTTCCGGTCTTCCGCCCTCATCCACCAAATCGTCAATGGCACGGACGACCGCCTGCATCTGCTCGTGGCCAAACATGATCGCCCCCAGCATCACGTCCTCCGACAGTTCCTGGGCATCCGATTCCACCATCAGAACGGCCTGTTCCGTCCCCGCCACCACCAAGTCCAACAAGGAGATTGCCAACTGCGACGAGGTCGGATTTAACACGTACCGGCCATCAATGTATCCAACGCGCGCCGCTCCCAGTGGACCGTTAAAGGGGATGCCGGACACACTCAAAGCAGCAGAAGCCGCAATGATTGAAACGATGTCCGGATCTATTTCCGGATCGACCGACAGAACGTGGATGATGACCTGCACCTCGTTAAAATAAGCATCGGGGAAAAGGGGGCGAACGGGACGATCAATCAACCGGGAAGTCAGCGTTTCCTTCTCGGAGGGTCTTCCCTCTCGCTTGAAAAACCCCCCCGGAATACGACCTGCAGCATAGCTCTTTTCAATGTAATCCACTGTCAGCGGGAGAAAATCCTGACCGGAGCGCACTTCGTCTTGCGCAACAACGGTCGCCAGTACCACCGTATCGCCCATGGATGCCAGTACGGCCCCTGTCGCCTGACGAGCTATCTCGCCTGTTTCCAATGTGAGCGTGTGCTGTCCATACTGGAGCGTTTTCGTTACTTTATGAAACATGTTATTCCTTTCAAAAACCGGTAAACTTTCGGACGTCATCGCTCATCACCCGGGGAAATCCGAAAATGTTCCGTTTCCCCATCGCCCGCGCAACACCCACCCGCAGCGTCATCGAACAAGGGCGCCATAAACAACAATGCCCGCGGCGAGAATCTGGCGCAGGCATTGTTGTAACGAGCCGCAGTCACGGGTTTATTTACGTAAACCCAGCTTCGCAATCAAGTTGCGATAGCGATTGGCATCCTTTTTACGGAGATATTTCAGCATATCCCTGCGGCGATTCACCATCATCAGCAAACCACGACGGGAATGATGATCTTTCTCGTGTACCTTGAAATGCCCCTGCAAATCATTTATACGCGCGGTCAAAAGCGCAATCTGCACCTCGGGAGACCCTGTGTCATTCTTGCCTCGGGCATTCTCCGCCACGATAGCAGCCTTGCTTTCCTTTGCTATTGCCATAACAGCACTTTCCTTTCACTTGCGGCGAGCGGAGTCGGAACCCCATACGCCGTGATTAACCATATCATGATCCACCTCGATCAGCCGCGCAGTGTAACACAATTAAACACAAAAGTGTTTTGCAGAGGGACGGGTATCACGTCACCCGCCTGTCCAACAGGGCTCGTGCGATAGTACCCACATCCACATACTCCAGTTCCGCCCCGACCGGAACACCCCGCGCCAGCCGACTGACCCGGACACCGCGCACTTTCAGCACTTCGCTGATGTAGTGGGCCGTTGCCTCCCCTTCGTTATGAAAACTGGTCGCCAAAATCACTTCCGACACAACGCCATCGCCTGCCCGTTCAAGCAGTTTGCCCATGCTCAATTCTTTGGGGCCGACACCATCAAGAGGAGAAAGGCTTCCCATCAGCACGAAATACAGTCCGTTGAACGCGAGCGTCTGTTCTATAACGAGCTGGTCCGCAGGGGTTTCTGTCACGCACAGCACGGTGCGGTCACGATCTGCACTCCGACACAACACACATGTCTCTTCTTCCGTGAACGTGTTGCAAAGCGCACAGTGCCGCACTTTATCAAGCGCCTCGGCAAGCGTTGCACTAAGCGACATTGCGCCTTCACGGTCATGCTGCAAAAGATGATATGCCAGGCGCTGCGCAGACTTGGGGCCGACTCCTGGCAAGCGTTTTAAGGATTCTGTCAGCAAAAGAAGCGAAGAAACGGGTTTCACAATACTTACGGCTAAAAGGGCATCTTGAATCCAGGAGGCAATGCAAATCCGGCGGATACCCCTGCCATTTTCTCCTGCGCAGTTGCTTCGGCTTTGCGCACGGCATCATTGATAGCGGCGGTCACCAAATCTTCCAGCATCTCCTTGTCATCACCCATCAATGAGGGATCAATGGAAATCCGGGAAACGTAGAATTTGCAACTCATCAGAACGGTGACCATCCCCGCGCCGGATTGCCCTTCCACAATGGTCTTTTCCAGTTCTTCCTGCATCTTCTGCATACCCTGTTGCATGGCCTGAGCCTGCTTCATCAACCCTGCCAACTGATTTTTCATACACCGTTCTCCATGTTGTTGATGGCTCGTACCGAACCCGGCACGACGCGAGCGCCCAGCGTTTGTACCACCCTCTGAATATAATCGTCATTTTGCACGGCGACCTCCATCTCTTCCTGCCGCGCCTTCTTCTTCTGCTCTGTCTCGGCAGCAACCGTGCGAGCAACCTTGCCAATCTCCACATTAACGCGCACCGGACAATGAAGCTGACCAGACAAGGCCTCCTCCAGCCTTTTTCTGGCCTCTTCTGTTGCCAGCGCCCCTGCCGACGTTCGAAGATTAAAATGCTCCGCATTGCCGGACTGGCTGCGGGAAACCAGTTCTGTGTTCCATGCCAGTTGCTGCACCAGACCCCGCAGGGGCAATTTCTGTGCCAGTCGCACCCAATCTGCTTCCTCATCCGGGGCGGCTACGGAGAGAATTTCTCTCTGCGGCTCCTTTTTCGTGCTAATCGCCGGCGCTGTTTCCTCCCGCACAGGAGCCCCTCGCTCTCTCGGCGAGGTGACCGTCGTTTTGAGGGAAGAGGCCGTGTGACGCGCTGCTTCGCCGTCGGATGGCGGCAGGGCAGCAGCACGCGCAGGGGGGGATGAAATCTTGTCCCGGTGAGCACCTCCGCTCCCTTCCCCGTTCGGGCAAAAAGCCAGCAGGCGAATCAGTGTCATGCTAAAGCCGGCGTAATCATCTGGCGCCAGCGACAAATCGTGGTGACCATGCACCACAATCTGATAAAAAAGCTGCACCTCTTCCGGCGTAAATTGCGCTGACAGTCTCACCACATCAGCGTATTCAGGCAGATCTGCCGACAGGGCAGCGGGCGTCAGCTGTGTCATGGCAATGCGATTGAGCAATACCCCCAGATCTCTGAGTGCCGCCGCGTAGGACAAGTTGCGATCCGCCATCTCGTTTGCTATATCCAGTAACGCATTGCCCTCCCTTGATGCAACGCTGTCCAGAATTCGAATGAGATATGTCTGGTCGAGAGACCCCATCATATCCTGCACGGCAGAAAGCGTGATATTCCCTGCGGTATATGCAATGGATTGATCCGCCAGCGACAGTGCATCACGCATGGACCCCCGTGCCCCTTCGGCCAAAAGCCGCAGTGCGGTGCGCTCGAAACGGATACTTTCCTGCGTCAACACCTCATCAAGGCGCTCTACGATCAGCGGCACTGGTATCTGCTTGAGGTTGAACTGCAGACATCGTGACAGCACGGTCGGCGGAATCTTCTGGGGATCTGTCGTTGCCAACACAAACTTGACATGGGGCGGCGGCTCTTCCAGCGTTTTCAGCATGGCATTGAAAGCCTCCCTGCTCAGCATGTGCACCTCGTCAATCATATAGACTTTGAACGGCGCACTTGTCGGCGCATAAATCGCCTGCTCCAGCAATTGTTGCATATTGGCAACGCCGCGATTGGATGCCGCATCCATCTCAATATAGTCCACGAAGCGGTCCGCATCAATGGCAACACATGCCGCACACTCCCCGCAAGGGTTGGCGGTAATTCCTTTCTCGCAGTTCAGTGATTTTGCAAGCAAACGGGAAAGGGTTGTCTTTCCGACTCCGCGCGTTCCGGTAAACAGATAGGCATGATGCAGGCGCCGACTCTCAAGTGCATGCGTCAGCGCACGGACGACATGCTCTTGTCCGGTCATGCTTTCAAAACAGGCAGGACGGTATTTGCGAGCGAGGACAAGGTAGGACATGCTTTCATTCTACCCGATTGCCCTGTGAGCCGTGCAGTTTTACAAGGCAGGCGTGCCGAAGAGGGAAAGTGGCGAGCCTGACCTGCGGCACTCGCAGATATTGGCTGTGGCTGCTTCGTTCCCGACCTGACCAGATTCACCGTTCCACCATGCGCAGAGACCCGCCGACACGCATTGTACATGAAAGATTCCAATGCCACGACCTGTTTCGCGCGACCGCAACACCGGACAGGCATTCTTCGCTTTTCTTCGGGCTAACGACTATAATCCGCCATTTTCGCTCATTTTTATTCAATTTGACGTTATTTTAACGATAACTCCGCCAGGCTCCTCCCCAAAAAGAGCCTTTTTGACTTCGACAAACCATCCTTTTTTCTGGTACAATGCGGCTGGTTGGAGGTGCGTCCTTCACTGTAATGCCTTTCGTGCGGCACAGACGAGTGTTCCTGTGCCCTTGTCCAGATTTGGACAAGAGACAGTGCGGCGTGCTTCCATGAGCGGAGGTATGTGCCGTCTCCGCTGTTTTCGACCTCAGTGGCTACAGATAGCCCAAAACAATTACAGAAAAGCAAGGCGTTTCCGCCAGTCGTGCATCCACAAGAGATTGGCGAACGCCCTCTGGCGTGACGTGTCCACAAGACGCTCTGTCGCCGCAGCAGCAGGAGGAACTATGCTTCACACCAACCAGGACGAAACCGTTTCGTCCACATCATCGGCATTTGCCGAAACCAGCCTGACGAAACGCGTCGGAGGTGAACTGCTGAAACACAAGCCGTTCGCACTTGCCTGTATCGCGGGTCTGTTCTTCATCGGGTTCATGGCATTTCAACTTCACGAGGAAACAAAACCTGCTGCACAGGATACGCCGTTTCAGGGCAAGAGCATGGTGCCGTCATCCTCACCAGTCGCCGTACGCGTAAACCAGGATATTATCCTGCCATCTCCCTCGGAAACGAGAGAAAGCGCCATGATCCGGGGCTTGCAGGAAAAAGTGCTGCTGGTTGACTGGATTTCGAGGCGGTATCCGGTCAAAACAGACTCGCTCGAGCTTTTCGTTTCCGCAACCTACCTGGTCGCGCAGGAACTAGGGCTGGATCCGCACCTGATTCTTGCCGTGATGGCCATTGAATCCCGTTTTGACCCCGAGGCAGAAAGCCCTGTCGGGGCGCAGGGACTCATGCAGGTCATGACCAAGGCACACTCGTGGCGATTTGAGCCGCACGGGGGAATCGCCGCCGCCAAAGACCCCGTTACGAATATCCGGGTTGGTTCGACCATTCTGAAAGAGTACGTCACGAAAAAAGGGACCATTGAGGGCGCCCTGAAAAGCTATGTCGGAGCCGCCTTGCTTTCCAGTGACCTTGGTTATGGTGCCAAGGTGCTGGCGGAATACCGTCTGATAAAGACCGTGGCTGACGGAAAAAGGAATGACGCTGTCCCTTCAATGTCGCGCAAGGGGAAAGCCTCCCTTGCAAGGGAAAGACTCGAACGAAATCGGTCTGGCTCCCTGTAACACGGCGCCGCACGTCACCTAAATGGAGAGGGGGTCCACTTCGAGGTGCCAGCGCACTTTCGTTTTGGTGTGACGAAGATGTATCGTCCAGTCTTTCAGGAATGCCTGCAACGTGCTTCTGGAAGCTGACTCCACCAACAGTTGTGCCCTCTCTCTGTTGCTGATGCGCACCAACGCCATGGGAACCGGCTCGTTCATGATCAGACCATCGCACGTCTTCCCGTAAGCAGCAGCGGACTGCAAAAAAGCGAGTGCGTCGTCAAGTTTTCGTGCTTCCGCGCACAACAGCGCCTGATGAATAAAAGGCGGCAAGCCGGACTCTTGCCGCTCTGCGAGCAATCTGCCCGCAAACGCCTCGTAATTGTGCGAAAGCACCGCCTGAAACAACGGGTGATGCGGGTAGCGTGTCTGGATGATGACCTCGCTTCCGTTTTCCTGTGCGCGACGTCCTGCCCGCCCACCCACCTGCATCAGCTGTGCAAACAGGCGCTCACTCGCCCGATAATCGTGTGAAAACAATGCATTATCGGGGCTGACAACCCCAACCAGCGTCAGATTTCTGAAATCATGCCCCTTGGCAATCATCTGCGTCCCGACGAGAATGTCAATTTGCCCGCGATGCACCTGATCCAGCGCAGATTGCAGACTCCCCTTTCTGCGCGTGGAATCCGCGTCAATGCGGAGAATTCGGGACGAGGGGAAAAGCGCCTGCAGACTCTCTTCCATGCGCTGTGTCCCTCTCCCCAGCGGCTTGATATCCATATTGCCGCAATCGGGACACGCATGCGGGATGAAGCGTTCCAGCCCGCAATGATGACAACGCAATCTGTCTTGCGCTTTGTGAAAGACCATATAGGCACTGCAACGCGCACAGGCACTGACCCACCCGCACGAATCACATACCAGCACGGGCGCGTAGCCTCGCCGATTGATGAATAACAAGGACTGCTGTCCCCGCTCAAGACGCAAGCGAATCGCCTGGAGCAAATACAAGCTAAAGCCCGCCTGCCCCTTGTCCCGACTGATGTCAACGAGTCGGACGTCAGGCAGAACCGCGTCCGGGACAGCCCGAACCGGCAGCACCCGTCGGCAGTACTGACCGGACAATGTGTGGTGCCAGCTCTCCAATGAGGGGGTTGCCGAACCAAGAACAACGGGAACACGCAACTGCCACGCACGCCACACTGCCAAATCGCGCGCAGAGTAACGCAACCCTTCCTGCTGCCTGTACGACGGATCGTGTTCCTCATCCACAATGATCATATCCAGCCTAGGAGTGGACGCCATGACAGCCATGCGCGTTCCCAGCAATATACGGGCATTCCCTGTATGCGCCGACAACCAGTTTTTCAGACGCTCTCCCTCACTCATTCTGCTGTGCAAAATTGCCATGCAAATTCCCGGAAAACGGCTGCGAATGCGCTCCTCCAATTGCGGTGTCAGGCTGATCTCCGGGACCAATATCATGACCGTCGCCTCTTCGTGCCGCGCCAATATCTCTTCTGCCGCCCGCAAATAGACTTCGGTTTTACCGCTTCCGGTCACCCCATGCAGCAGCAACGGAGCAAAACCGCTTGCCCGCCCAATAGCCTGTACACTTTCTTCTTGGTCAGGGTTCAGTTCGGGTCGAACGGTGGCAGACGCTTCCCGCACCATCGCACTCTGCTCTTTTTCCAGCGCCGCATACGCGCGATCCAGTGTTGGTACTTTTTCTGCGCGCAATGGCTTTGGCAAGCAAGGGATAGCCACTTCACCCAAAGGACGGTGATAGTAGGTCGCCGCAAAATGACACAAATCCATCCATTCCTGAGGCAGTGGCGGAACAGGACACTGCGACGCCACCTCCCTCATTCTGTCTGTCGGCACATCCGTCGTTTCCGAAACGGCGATTACCAAGCCAGTCATGTTTCTCTTGCCAAAGGGGACCCGCACAAGCTGTCCGACAGTCGGCATGACATCCTGCGCCGCGTGTTTGACCCAACAATAATCAAAATGAGCATCCAGAGGCACATCCAGCACGACACGGACAAAACACGAGGAATGGTGGTCGGAACAAATCATACGAACGGCGGCATGGATAAGCGGATCATCTGCCCGACAAACCAGAGGGAATATCTGTGAATAACCCTGTGGAAAACCTTGTTGATATATCGGCACAACGGGCAAAGTGACCGGGCATCTTGACGCTGACAAGCAAATTGTCGGATGATGTACCCTGTTCGTTTCCTGTCATCTGCAAGGGGAATACCATGTACAAGACCATTCTCGTCCCGACCGATGGGACAACGCTGTCCGAAAAAGCCATTACCGCCGCCATTCAATACGCCAGCACTCACAAGGGATGCAAAATTATTGGCATTACCGTCGCAGAGACACCCCCTTTGACACAGATTGAATCCCTGTCCCGAAAGCAGGAGTCCGATTATATCAGCAGGGAACAGGAGTCCGCCCGTGAAAGGGTCAACCACATTGCAGAGCAGGCAAAAAGCGCCAATATCCCCTGCGAAGTCATCGTGTCCCAATCGGCACACCCGCACGAGGAAATTGTCCGTGCCGCGGAAAAATATCAGTGCGATTGTATCTTCATGGCGTCGCACGGGCGCAAGGGGCTTAACCGCTTTTTCATCGGCAGCGAAACGCAAAAGGTGTTGACAACCACCTCTGTTCCCGTGCTGGTCTACCGCTAAACGACCTCATTATCGTTGCACGACAGCAGGCGCGTCCGTGCCGGGAGGGGGTCGTTTGCCCTTCGGCAACAGCACCCACACTTTGACAGCCTGTTTCATCTTGCCGGCTTTTTCCCCGGGTCCCTCGCCAAACCCCCAGAAGTAATCCACACGCAATGCCCCTTTAATCGCTATTCCTGTATCTTGCGCCATGACAAGGCGTTGCAGGGGAACAGTGCTGTTCGGCTCGGTCGTATCAAGAAAAAGAGGGACGCCCAGCGGAATCTGCGCCGGATCTACCGCAACGGAGCGTTCACCCGTCAACGGAATCCCCAGCGCACCTTTGGGGCCCGCTGTCCCTGTTGCCAGTTTTTCCTCCCGAAAGAAAATATAGCGCGGGTTGCTGTTCAGCACTTCATCCTGGCGCAGCGGATGCGAAAGCAACCACTTTCGGATGCCCTGGGCGGAGGCCTCATCTTTCGCCAATTCTCCCTTCTCGAGCAGGTATTTTCCAATGGAGCGGTAGGGATGCCCGTTATGTCCGGCAAAAGCCAACCGGACGGTCTCGCCGGTTTCCCTGACAAAAACCCGACCAGACCCCTGTACCTGCAAAAAGAAAGCATCCAGCGGATCTTTGATCCACAGCAACTCTTTTCCTTTCAAGGCCGGATTTTTGGACATTTCTGCCCTCGTGGCATAGGGAACAACCTTTTTTCCCTGCAGCTTTCCCGTCAGGCGGAGTCCCTTGAGCTGAGGGTACATCTCGCCCATATCAACGCTGAGCAAATCGTCAGGAAGCCGATACAGCGGCGTCTGGTAGCCACCCCCCCGCCGCCGCGCTCCCTGCACCAATGGTTCGTAATATCCGGTGATAAGTCCCACCTCGTTACCATCCTCTTTGCTTAACTGATAGGGGATCAGGTATTTTTCAAAAAAACGACGAACCTCCCCGTTTCCCGGGCGAAGAGCGCGCGCCGAAGCACAGACCTCCATCCAGTCCGGGCTCTTTTTCAGGACGGAGCATGAAGCAAGAAAGGCGGTCCAGGCATTGTCCTGTTTGTCTGCGTCCCAGCCGGGCAGCGCCGCGTAATTGACTGGACGAATCTGCCCACTGCCCCGTGTGGACATCTTCCCCGCCGGAGCAACCGCCACGCTTTCGTGAACGAGAGGGGAAGGAGCGCGGGCAGGTGTCGGCGAAGGGAGCGGTTCAGGCTGGATCCAGGCGCATGCGGACAAAAACAGGGAAGCACCATACATCAGCGCGGAAAGGAGGTAACGCATCATCTTCATTGGGCAGACAAAAAGGTAAACAGACCCTCCATTGTGCGTTGCCTTCGAAAAAAAGGGAACACCTCGCCCCCATTTTCTCGCACGTCCGCTGCACACACAGCAGCAGCGGATACCGCTGCCCGCCCAAACCCGTTTGGCGGTAGAATGGGGAGATTGTTCACCACAGAATCCCCTCATGCCACCGTATCGCATTGCACCCAGTATTCTGTCCGCCAATTTTGCCCGGTTGGGGGATGAAGTTTGTCGCGTTGTGGACGCCGGCGCCGACTTCATCCATTTTGATGTCATGGATAACCATTATGTCCCAAACCTGACAGTGGGCCCCATGGTGTGCAAAGCCATCCGCCCGCTCGTTGACATCCCGATAGATGTGCACCTGATGGTCAAGCCGGTTGACCGTATCATTCCGGACTTTGCCCTGGCAGGCGCCGATATTATTTCCTTCCATCCCGAAGCGTCGGAACACATAGACCGGACACTGCAACTCATCCACGACCACGGGTGCAAGGCCGGGCTGGCCTTTAACCCGGCCACTCCCCTGGATTATCTCTCCCACGTTCTGGACAAGGTCGATCTCGTTCTGATTATGTCCGTCAACCCCGGATTCGGAGGACAGCAGTTCATTCCGCACGCGCTCCAAAAGATTGCCGATGTGCGCGCGTTGATCACGTCATCGGGAAAGCCCATCATGCTTGAGGTGGATGGAGGAATCCACGTTAACAATATCCGGCGCGTCGCCGAAGCGGGTGCTGACACCTTTGTGTCCGGGTCGGCCATTTTTGGGCAGCCGGACTACAGGCAAATCATCGCGACCATGCGGGAAGAACTGGCCGCCTGCCATCTGGACGCACCCGCCGCCCGTTAGGAATGTGCGTCATGACAGCGAAACCCAAAGGTATACGCGCGGTGTTCCTTGACCTGGACGGCACCATGGTGGATTCCATACCGGATATCCATCTGGCATTGAATCAAATGAGAGCGGATTTATCTCTCGCGCCGCTGGATGAGGAAAAAACAAAGCATTTCGTCGGAAGAGGAACAGAAAGCCTTGTGCGCAGCGCTCTCGCCATGGACTGCGACGATGATGCCGTCAACGCCCGCCTCCCGCAGGCACTCGTTTTTTTTCGCAGACACTACCTGGAAACGAATGGGTGCTGCAGCCGTGTCTACCCGGATGTCATGGAAGGTCTGCGACAGTTTCGGGAACAGGGGCTGTCTCTGGCGTGCGTAACAAACAAACCTGCCATTTTTACAGACCCCTTGCTGGCAAAAACGGGGCTTTACCCTCTCCTCGACGCAATTTCCAGCGCGGACTCTGTTCCCAGGAAGAAGCCCGACCCGCTGCCCATGCAGGTATTGTCCGCGCGATTTGGTTTGCATCCATCGGAAGTATTGGTCATTGGCGACTCCATCAACGATGTTCGGGCTGCCCGTTCTGCGGGATGCTCCGTTTTTGTCGTCCCCTACGGCTATAACCACGGACAGTCCGTCAGAGACATGGATGCAGACGGCGTCATTCCCCGTATTACGGATGCGCTTTGCCTGATCTCCGGGATCGGCGCTGTTTGACCTCCCATTACCCGCAAGATCCTTGCAGGGCAGGCGTACGCCGCCCTGTTGCGCAAGGAGAAATCTGCACGGCAACACCACGGGGACATGTTATCCTGTGCCCGTGCACGCTGACAAACCGCATGCTTCTTTCCGCCAGGGGAAACGCCTTATGACCGAATCCGAATTTGATGCGCTGACAAAACAGGGTTACAACCGTATCCCTCTGGTGCTTGAAACCGTCGCTGATATTGAAACGCCGCTTTCTCTCTATATCAAGCTGACACGCCACAACAGCAAGAACTCCTTTCTGCTCGAGTCCGTTGTGGGAGGAGAACGGTTTGGTCGCTACTCGTTCATCGGCCTGCCCGCCTCAACCGTGCTGCACGTGCACGGTATGCGTACCGAAGTCGTTCGAAACGGACAGGTTATCGAAAACTATGCGGGTAACCCGCTGGACTTTATCGCAACGTACCTGTCCCGCTTTCGCGTCGCTATCCCGCCCGGACTACCCCGCTTTTGCGGGGGGTTGGCGGGTTATTTTTCCTACGATACCGTGCGGTACATTGAGCCACGCCTCTGGAATTCCGCTCCACCAGACGACCTGGGTTTGCCTGACATTCGATTGCTTCTGACGGAAGAGATCGCCGTTATTGACAACCTGACCGGCAAGCTGTACCTGATCGTCTACGCAAACCTCGAGCACCCCGACGCATACGCGCGGGCGAGGACGCGCATTCTTGAACTTCGCACAATGCTGGACGCGCCTATCGTGGTTCCGGTCGCGAAAGAGGATGGAACCGCAGAAGTTGTCCGCGAAATGTCAAAAGAGCACTTCCTTGCCATCGTGGAAAAAACGAAGGAGTATATCGCCAGAGGCGATTGTATGCAGGTTGTACTGGGACAACGCCTGAAAAGACGCTACACGAGCCCCCCTTTGTCGCTCTACCGTTCATTGCGCTCACTGAATCCGTCTCCCTACCTGTACTACTACGATTTCGGTGACATGCATATCGTTGGCTCTTCCCCCGAAATTCTCGTGCGCCAGGAAATCACCCGCGAGGGAACCCGGGTGATTGTCAGACCGCTGGCAGGTACCCGCCCAAGAGGAGACACCCCGGAGAAAGACGCCCAGCTCGCGGCAGACCTGTTATCTGATGAAAAAGAAATTGCCGAGCATGTCATGCTGATTGACCTGGCAAGAAACGACATCGGCAGAATCGCCCGGATAGGCAGCGTACAGGTCACAGAGAAAATGGCTATCGAAAAATATTCACATGTACAACACATCGTTTCACATGTGGAAGGCATCCTGAAACCCGGGCTTTCCAACCTGGATGTACTGAAAGCCACTTTCCCTGCCGGCACGCTTTCCGGCGCCCCCAAGGTGCGCGCCATGGAAATTATTGACGAAATGGAGCCAGTCAAACGCGGTGTGTACGGTGGCGCCTGCGGCTACATCTCTTTTGGAGGGGAAATGGATCTGGCCATCGCCATACGGACCGGCCTCATCCATGACAACACACTGTATGTACAGGCAGGCGCAGGTATCGTCGCCGATTCGCGCCCTGAAGCGGAGTGGCAGGAAACGGAAAACAAGGCCCGGGCAGTTATTCGGGCAGCAGAGCAAGTGCCGGATCACATGGGCACCTTTCTGCGCTGAACCCCTATGTCTGCCACCCCTCGCTCAACGCCGTTTCGTTCAACGCTGCAGCAACACACTCTGGGGTTTTGCTTGCTGGGCGCCGCGCATACCATTGCCCAACTCGAAGCAGGCAGATCACTCCCTCGCTCCCTTGCGGAAGTTTTTTCGCAAATGAAGGCAGGGGCGCAAGCGAGCGGCGCCATGCAGGATATCGCCTACCGCACCGCACGGCAACTGGGACTTGTCCGGGAACTCCTCCGCAAAATGACAGCACACAAACCAGAGCCGGCGCTCTTAAGAGCACTGCTGTATTGTGCATTGACGCTTCTCGTCAAAAATACCGAAGAAATGCGCCTGCCCTATGAACCGTTTACACTTGTGAACCAGTGTGTCAATGCGGCTGCATCCACACCCTTCCTTGCCAATACACGCAACCTGGTCAATGCCATTCTGCGCCGGTTTCTGCGCGAACAAACCAGCCTGATCCTGTCGGCGACAAAAAATACGGAAGCGATGTGGAACTATCCCGTATGGTGGGTCAACGACGTCCGCCACGCATATCCCCAGGACTGGCAGACAATCCTGCAGGCGGGGAATTCCCCTCCTCCTCTCGTGATTCGCGTCAATGCCAGAAAAACGACCACAGAAAACTACCTGGCACGGTTACGCGAGGCCGGTATGGGGGGAACGCACTCCGAAAAAATGGCGATCACACTCGCCTCACCCGTTCCCGTTACACAACTCCCCGGCTGGCAGGAAGGATTGATATCTGTTCAAGACGCCTCGGCACAACTTGCCGCCTATTTGCTGGATGTGTCTGATGGCATGTCCGTGCTGGACGCCTGTGCTGCTCCCGGAGGCAAGTCCTGTCACATCCTGGAAACCGCCAACGTCAACCTGCTTGCCATTGACAGTGATGCGGATCGCCTGGCATACATACACGACAATCTGCAGCGCCTCCAGCTGCAGGCAACCGTGCGCCAGGGCGACGCAACCCGGAAGGACTGGTGGGACGGGCGCCTGTTTGACCGTATCCTGGCCGATGTTCCCTGCACGGCGTCCGGCATCGTTCGCCGCCACCCCGACATCCGGTGGCTCCGAAAAAAAGCAGATTTAAGCCGACTTGCAACACTTTCGGCGCAAATTATGGACAATCTCTGGCAGATGTTGCGTCCAGGTGGTAAATTGCTCTTTGTAACTTGCTCAATCTGGCCAGACGAATCGGAAAAGCGAGCGGTCAGTTTTGCCACGAAGAACCATGCGATCACCTTGCCGTCGCCCGGGCAGATTTTGCCCGCAGCAAAAGAAGCGCATGACGGACTGTTTTATGCCCTCTTTCAAAAACCGGACACTGTTTGAGAATACGTGCGCTGCCATGCAAGGTTTCCTCCGCATTCTGTTCTTCCTCTGCATTGCCTGGGTGTCGGTGTGTCCTGCCCTGGCAGAGTCGGCTGGCACAATTGAAATAGAGCAAGTCAAGGTAGAACGTGCCGAAAATGCCAGTCATGTGCTGACGGCGGCTTGCTCGCTGGAACTGAACTCCAGCCTGGAAGAAGCGTTACAGCGCGGTATCCCCCTGTATTTTACCCTTGAGCTGGAAGTATCGCGTCCCCGCTGGATGTGGTTCGACGAGAAACCGGTTTCTTCTTCGCGCACCATGCGCATTTCTTATAATGTGCTCACTCACCAGTACGGCGTGGGCATTGTCGGTGGACTACAGCAGTACGTCATCTCACTGGAGGAGGCATTAAACCGAATTCGCCGCCCGCCGGCGTGGGTCATTGCAGGGAAAGACGTACTAAAAACGGGTGAAACCTATTTTGCCGAAATACGTATCGCACTGGATCTGTCGTACCTCCCCAAGCCATTCCAGGTCAATGTCATCAATAACCGCCACTGGCAACTCTCTTCTCACTGGAAACACTTTTCATTCGGAGCGTAAAGGGGCGTGACACGCACATTTCGCTACGTATTGATCGCAGGAGGCGCCATGATGGGCGTCCTGCTCTTCTTGCTGGCTTCTGCCGCAGAAAATACGACCTTTTTTGAGCAGCACTACCCCGGGCTGCTGGCGATCAATCTCCTCGCCGCTGCCGCACTGCTCATTCTGGTCGCGCTGATGTTGCGCCGCCTGTACCGCCACCACAGACGCAAGCGGTTCGGCACCAGGCTGATGACACGGCTCGTCTTGTTGTTCTCGCTAATGGGCGTTTTGCCTGGCACAGTCATTTACATCGTGTCTGTCCAGTTTGTCTCCCGCTCCATCGAATCCTGGTTCGATGTTCATGTCGAAACGGCCCTGGATGCCGGCGTCAAATTGGGGCGGGATATTCTGGAAAATGCGCTTTCCGACCTGCACGCACAGGCAGAACAGTTGTCGGCGGAACTGAGCATGCGCCCACCGGCAGAGAGACTCCTGATTCTGTCCCGCCTGCAAAACACTTCCAAAAAACTGGAGGCGTCCATCCTGACACGAAATGGGCGAATCATCGCCGCATCAGGATTGTCCGGTCAGCACCTGCTTCCCTCCATGCCAACACCGGCCATGCTTCGGCAAGCAATTGAGACATCGCGCTACCTCGCCACGGAATGGCGTGACGATGACCCGGAAACCCCTCACGCCAATGAAACAACGCTCAAGCTCCGTGTTATCGTGCCACTATCGGAAAATTCCTTGACCGCGAGAAAAGGGGAGCCGCTCTTCCTGCATCTGCTGCAAACCGTCTCCCCAACATTGGCACGCGATGCGGAAGCCCTCCGTGCCGCCTACAGCGAATATCAGGTGCGCTCCGTTTCCCGTTCCGGTCTGCAAAAAATCTATATCGTCACATTGACG
>JAISAG010000019.1 GCA_031266815.1 Burkholderiaceae bacterium
CCCACTTTTCCACGGCGACTTTCGGGACAATGATCTGTTCGGGAACAAGGGGAGATCCCGCACGGGAATACAGGTGCCCGTGCAGCGCGGACAAAAGCACTTCTGCCCGATTGGATGAAATGAGGTGCAACATAAAGTCTCCCCGGATAACGCGTGCACCTTATAATACACTCAGGGTGTTTCGTCAAAAAGGAGACCCCGGATGTGCGCCGTGTGCATCACAACACAGGATACCGCACGGTGTGAAAACTCACAGCCAAACGCGAGAGGAAAGCATGAAAACGAAACCTGTCCTGTCTATGACAGATGCGCGGCGCGTTGCCGACGCCGCCGAAGCGGAAGCAGTAAAAAACAACTGGAAAGTCGCCATTTCTGTCGTGGATGACGGGGGGCACCTTGTCTGGTTCCAGCGCATGGATGATGTCGCACCCATTGCGTCCTATATTTCGCCCAACAAGGCCAAGACGGCGGCGATGGGTGTCAGAGAAAGCAGAATATACGAGGAGATGATCAACAGCGGGCGTTACTCGTTTATCACGGCTCCCTACATCGAAGGAATGCTGGAAGGCGGGGTTCCCATCCTTGTTGAAGGACAGTGCATCGGCGCCGTTGGCGTGTCTGGCGTCAAGTCCAGCGAGGATGCCCAAATCGCCAAGGCCGGTATCGCCGCGTTACAGAAATCCCGCTAACCTGCCTCCACCCCAGACAATCCGCTGCCCTTTACAAGGGGACAGGGCAGCGGCGAGGGATTTTGCGCCCAACTCTTCCTCACTCACAACACATCCTTCCTCCCGCCGCCATGCTCGCCGTTGCCAATATTGTCTTTCCCGTATTTGCGCTCATCTTCCTCGGATTTGCTTTCCGGCGTACGGGAATTCTCAACGCAACGGCTGTCACAGAGTTGAACCGCTTTGTCGTTTATCTCGCCTTGCCCGCCCTCATGGTGGATGTCATCGTCAGTCACCCCTGGGACACGCTGTATCAACCGGGTTTTATTCTGGCAACGGAAGCGGCTGTGTTTGGTATTTTCGGCCCGGTGTTCCTTTTCCACTGGCTGCGCTGGAAAAAGCCGGTGGAAGCCAGCATTGAGGCAACCGTCGCTTCATACGCCAACACGGGATACGTCGGCATCCCACTGTGTCTGCTTGCGTTTGGCCGGGAAGGACTCGCACCAGCCGCCGTTTCTTCCCTGCTGACGGTTTCTGTCAATTTTGCTGCTTCCATCATTCTTGTCGAGACAGGTATGATGCAGGGAACGCGACCGATGACCGCCATCCGAAAGGTGCTCGTTTCTCTGTGCAGGAACCCGCTTATCGTCACACCATGCGTTGCCGGACTGGTTGCGGCGATGGGCATCAGCATCCCCCACGGCATCAGCCAGGCAATCCAATTGCTGGGCTCCGCCGCCTGCCCCTGCGCACTGGTCGCCACAGGACTTTTTCTGGCACAAAAACAAAAGGAAACGCATGCACTTCTGACCGTGGAACTGGTCGCGCTAAAGCTGATCGTCCAACCATTGATTGCCTGGTATTTTGCTTATCAGGTATTTGATATGCCCGAAGTGTGGGCGAAAGCGGCCGTCGTTCTCAGCGCCCTGCCAACGGGAACGGGTCCTTTCATGCTGGCGGAAATCTATCAGCGGGGCACTGCCATCGCATCCCGCTCCATCCTGCTTTCCACACTGGTTTCCACCATCAGTGTTTCCATGTGGCTTGGCATTCTGTGATACGCTGTGACCCCCTTCCTCGACGCATCCGCGGCATCCCGGGCACACTTGTTTACCCACATGTGTTGTACACTTCATTGCAAAAATGATAGTACACTGTTGCGTTAAATAAATAGTGTCGGCATGTTGAACAACCTTGCTATCCGGCCCGCTAAAAAACTACAGGCAATATGAGGCAAGAAATGACCGCGAACGCACAAAAAGATCAGCCCGTCATTACCTTCGATGCAATGGACCTTCACGTTGGCAGCCGCATACAGATGGTTTCTTTTCGTAATAAAAAGGTCATTTCCTATTCATCAATCATCGGATGGGAAGAGGATAAATGCCTGCTCGCCAGAATGCCCCAAAATGACGGAGTCGGCGTGCCAATCAGCGTTGGCGAACGGGTGGACGTCCGCTTTTTCTCCGGCATTTCTATCTACGTTTTTCCTTCCTGCGTCCAGTTCATCTACTATAACCCCAGACCTTTCCTGGAACTCGCTTTCCCTGACCGCATTCAGCACGTCCCGCTCAGAAAGGATATGCGGGTCACTATCAATGTTCCGGTCAATATTTCGCGACAAGGACAGACGATACCCGATATCGCGACCGCCGTTGACCTCAGCACGACAGGTATCCTGCTCAACAGTACGGAACCGCTCGGCGAAGTCGGTCAGCAAATACACTTCTCTTTTCCGGTGAGAAACACCACCACGCGGGAAGAATCCCGGATCAGTGCGGTCGGTACTATCCGGAACAACCGTGCCGGAAGGAACGACATAGACGCCCCCGTGTATGTGCAAGGTATTTCATTTGACCAGATGGCGCAGTCCGATGCGATCATACTGCAGAACTACATTTATGAAGGTATCCTGAAAAAGCGGACAGGCCAGTAGCCATCCTCCCGGCGACGTGCGGGAAGGGAGCGGGCAGCTCAATTTCGGTGTGGAAAAGCGTCGGCGGAACAAACCGGCTTCACGGCCTGTTCTCGGGGAGAGGGTTTATGCCCGCGGCACATAACACAAGCCGCTCTGCGACCAAAGGAGACGGTTCCGGGTGAACGCCGCGCACAGGCTGACCGATTGATCTGCGCGCGATGAGAATGCAGGCCAGCAGCAGCACCGCGCCCATCCACAAAAGCATTCTGTTCCAGTGCATACGCATTCTCCTCGGAGAAGTCACCGTACTTGGATCACGCACCACGCCGCATGTCATATCACCGTGATTCCGGGCGGCAGATACCCTGCATTCTACCATTCATTCATCGTAACGCATGCGCACAGGAGATACGCCGCTGTCCCGCCCACCCTGTTGGGGGAAACGGAGCTCACACGGCACAAGCGGACGGGAATACCCGCCGCAGCACTTCCACCGTCACGGCGACTTTTCTGCCGACTTTCCCGCGGCAGCAGAGGAATTCTGCCTCGACAACTTGCTGGCATCTATGATCTGGATGAAAATCTCGTCTTTCTTCAACATGCCGAGATCGTAGCGGGCACGCTCTTCGGCCGCATCCGTCTCCTTGCCGAGATTGCCCACCTCCGATGCCAACCGCGCATTCCGTCGGGTGCTTTCATCATTTCTGGCGCGCGCGGCATCCAGCTCCCGCGAGATTTCACTCACGCCGAGGATTCCGCCGCCCCCTACCCACAGTGGGTACTGTATGAGCGACAACAGCAACACAAGCACAATGGTTACCAGACGGATCATCTCGTAAGCCCCGTTCAGGAGGGGTATGCGGTTCTACCTCAGATTATAATATGCGCTCCGCCCGGGATAGCTGGCTATTTCACCCAGATCTTCTTCTATACGAAGAAGCTGGTTGTACTTCGCCATACGATCAGAGCGCGACAGGGAACCCGTTTTTATCTGCAACGCATTGGTGCCCACCGCTATATCGGCAATGGAGGAGTCCTCCGTTTCGCCGGAACGATGCGAGATAACAGCAGTATAGCCCGCCCGCTTCGCCATTTCGACCGCAGCAAAGGTCTCCGTCAATGTCCCAATCTGGTTTATTTTAATCAGAATGGAATTGGCGACCCCCTTTTGTATCCCTTCATGCAAAATCCGCGTATTGGTCACGAAAAGATCGTCCCCGACAAGTTGCACCCTGTTGCCCAGAATCTTTGTCAGGTTCGCCCACCCTGCCCAATCGTTTTCCGACATGCCATCTTCAATGGAAATAATGGGGTACTTTTCCACCCACGACGCCAGCAGGTTGGCGAAATCGGTCGCCGTCAGCGAGAGCTTCTCCGCCTCCAGGCGGTACTTCCCTTCCGAAAAGAATTCGCTGGCAGCGCAGTCCAGTCCCAACGCAATCTGAGCACCCGGTTCGTAACCTGCCTGCTCTATCGCCTGGATGACGAGCCGGATTGCTTCTTCATGGCTGGAGATATGGGGCGCAAACCCGCCCTCATCGCCAACGGAAGTCGCCAATCCCTGTGCCGACAGAATCTTTCGCAACGTATGAAAAACTTCCGCGCCATAACGCACCGCCTCCCGAAAGCTTGGCGCACCAACCGGGATGATCATGAATTCCTGTATGTCCAGATTATTGTCTGCATGCGCTCCGCCGTTGATGACATTCATCATGGGCACAGGAAGTTGCAAAAGACCGGAACCACCGAAGTAGCGATAAAGGGGGAGTCCGGATTCTTCCGCCGCCGCCCTGGCAACCGCCAGTGAAACAGCCAGTGTGGCATTCGCGCCGAGACGCGCCTTGTTTTCCGTTCCGTCCAGATCAATCAGTGTACGATCAAGAAAAGCCTGCTCGCTGGCGTCCAGGCCGATAATTGTTTCAGCAATTTCAGTGTTGACATGCTCAACCGCCTTGAGCACTCCCTTGCCCAAAAAGCGGTTCGTGTCTCCATCGCGCAACTCAATTGCTTCGCGAGAACCCGTGGACGCACCTGACGGTACCGCAGCACGACCGATTACACCGGATTCAAGCAGCACATCGCATTCCACCGTCGGATTTCCGCGTGAATCCAGTATCTCTCTACCGATAATATCTACGATGGCAGTCATATTTCTTCCTCTTTCAGAACAAAATTACGCAAAATCTCTTTCGGGAAAACCGCTCTTTTTGACAACGCGATCCAGCGCGAGCAGCGTTTCCAGTGTTTTTTCCATGTGCGACAGCGGAACAGCATTGGGACCGTCTGACTTTGCATTGTCCGGGTCGGGATGTGTTTCCATGAACAAACCGGATATCCCTACTGCTACCGCTGCACGGGCCAGAACGGGCAC
>JAISAG010000103.1 GCA_031266815.1 Burkholderiaceae bacterium
TTATCCTGGAAGAATTGAGTTCAATGAGTTGCCCGATATTGGCGCAAGTGACGGAAAGCGACTAATCGCCATTTCAACCCTTTCCCTCGGAAAATGGATATGTGGAGCGGATTATTCTGAAAAATCCGTCAACTATGCCAACTACTTATCCGCTAAAAATAATATCTTTACACCGGCAATATTTATGTCACACCTGCGAAAAAAATATAAGGTTGTTTCCTGTGTGAAAGCACTTTAACACATTCCATCCAGCAGGGGATGCCATGAGTCACACCCCCTTATCCTTTTTGAATACAACAAACCTGACGGTTATTTCATATGCGCTGCCCTATCCGTCCACTTGAAATAGCCGCGAAAACAGTATCAGCACTTCTCACATAATTCCATAAAAAGAATTTATGCTGTATCCAGATTGAGCGTGGTGTACAGAGGAAATATTTACAAGCAAATTCTATCCTGTCAGGAGCCCCTTTCTTCAAAATGCGCCGAGCGTTGTGCGGTAGCGGATTATATTTCCCAAGAAAAACCCGGACACTGCCAGGAAACATCCTGACGGGGCAATATTTCTGCAAAGCACCCGATGCATGCGGAACGGTGCGGGAGAATAACCTTCGGAGGGATTGAACATAACGAAAAGTGAACACACTGTGTACATGGGATGATAGAATTTGCCCCTCCGGGTGTTCCTGTTCGAATAATTTGATCCTGCGCAAAATCCGTCCGTGAAAAAAACACGCCTGTTCCTTTTTTCCCTGCTGATCGCATGCATGTCGCCGTCGGTGCTAGCGCAGACGCTCAACCCGCCGGCCATCGCGGCGCGGTCATGGCTCCTCGTTGACACGGTCAGCGGACAAACGCTTGCCGCACGCGATATCAACAAACGTGTGGACCCTGCCGGTATGGCACAGTTGATGACGGCCTACCTGGTATTTGGCGCCATCGGAGAAGGACGACTGGACATCAACAAACTCGCCACCATTTCCGATCACGCATGGAAAGCAGCGAAAAGCGGTCCAAAGATGTTTCTGGAGCCAAAGGTCCCCGTCAAGGTTCAGGACTTGTTGTACGGACTCGTCATCCAGTCTGGAAATGACGCCGCAGTCGCACTGGCAGAACTGGTATCGGGTGAGGAAACCGCTTTTGTCGCGATGATGAATCGGGAGGCAGTGCGGATGGGGCTCAAGGATACCCATTTCAAAAGCGCAGCGGGGCTGCCGCACAAGGAACAATATTCAACCGTAAAGGATCTGTCGCTTCTGGCGATGAACCTGATCAGGGACTACCCAGATTCATACAAAATATACTCTCTCCGCGAATTCACTTACAACCGCGTCCGCCAGCGCAACCGAAATCGCCTGCTCTGGCTGGATACAACAGTGGACGGCATTACCGCAACTTCCGGCGCAGGGGAATACAGCCTGATTGCATCAGCAAAACGGGAGAGTGCAACCGGCGAACGACGGATGCTCGCCATTATTGCTGATGCCAACTCGGAACAGACCCAGACCCAGGAGGGACTGAAACTGCTGAACTGGGGTTTCGGCAACTTCAACACCATCAAGCTGTACAACCGGCGACAGGCCATTGCCCATCTGAACGTGACAAGCGGATCAAGACGAACACTGCCCATTGGATTCGATTTCGACGCATATGTCAGCGTACCCAAGGGTGGCATCCCCAGACTGAAATCCATACTGGAAAGGCAGGAACCGCTGATTGCGCCCATCGGAGAAAAAGATCGGGTCGGCACCCTGAAAATGATGCTGGATGGCAAGATGTTGCTGGAACTGCCTGTCATTGCACTGGAACCGGTGGGTGTCGCCAGCATCCTTGACAGGGTGTGGGACAACGTGCGGGCTTGGTTCAAATAAGGGCAGAACTATGCGCTCCAACCATAATGAAGAACTGATACAGTACCCTTGCAACTTTCCCATTAAAATCATGGGAGCTTCCCACACTGCCTTTCTCAAGACGGTAGCGGATCTGGTCAAGGCGCACGATCCTTCTTTTGATATCGCCACCATGGAACAACGGGTGTCCTCCAAGGGTAATTACCTCAGTCTGACCGCCGTGATACGGGCAACGAGCCGTGCGCAGCTGGATGCCCTGTACAGGGCACTCTCCTCTCATCCCATGGTGAAAGTAGTCCTGTAGCCGGAGTGCCGCATGGGAACAGTAATCGTGCGTCACCCGGGTCAAATGGAGTATGGTCGCGCGCTGCGCGCCATGCAGTCTTTCACGGAAAAACGAACGCCGGAGACACCGGATGAAATCTGGTTACTGGAACACCATCCGGTTTTTACTCTGGGCGCAGCGGAAGACGCCTCGCATCTGCTGGCAACCCATTCCATTCCGGTTGTTCGTTCCGACAGAGGGGGAAACGTAACCTATCACGCGCCTGGACAGGTGGTTGCCTACCTCCTTTTCGATATCCACCGGGCAGGAATTTCGCTTTTGCGTGATCTGGTATATCGCGTTGAAGAAGTCTTGATCCATCTGTTGCTTGCCTACGATCTGCACGGCGTGCGGCGTCCAGGCGCACCGGGTATCTACATGGATGCCCGGGCGAACTATGGCGTCTGGCAAGGGGCCAAAATTGCCGCCATCGGTATGAAAGTGAACAGAAAAGGCTATCTTTACCATGGCTTTTCGCTGAATGTCTCCATGGATCTGCAGGCATTTTCATGGATTCACCCGTGCGGACACGCCGAATTGCAGTCTGTTGACATGAGGACACTGGGAGTCACGCTTCCAGTGGATACGGTCATGCGGGCGCTTGTCCCGCTTCTCTGCCAGCAATTCGGGGTATCCGCCTGTTTCCCCGACAACGCGCTGGAGCAGATACAGTGAAAGCGCGCGGCGATACAAACCCCGCGGAGACCACTTCGTCCACTGCACCGCCATCGGACGCTGTACCGCTTCCCGCACGGGAAAAACCCGTATGGATACGTACCCGCGCCTATTCACATGCATCGCACTATGCGGCAGTATCCGCACTGCTCCGCGAAAAAGGTCTTGTTACCGTGTGCGAAAAAGCCGCATGCCCCAACAAGGGAGAGTGTTTTGGCCGGGGCACGGCGACTTTCATGATTATGGGGAAACAATGCACGCGACACTGTCCTTTCTGCAACGTACAACACGGCATACCAGACAAACCGGATGAAAGCGAACCGGAACGGCTTGCCGAAGCGGTTGTGCTGCTGCGCCTTGCGCATGTCGTGATAACTTCCGTGACGCGGGACGACCTGCCGGATGGCGGAGCGGAACATTACGCGCGGTGCATCCGGCAAATACGGGCGCAATCACCGAAAACCGGCGTCGAGGTGCTGACCCCCGATTTCCGGCACTGTGCGCCGGACGCCATTCGCATACTGGGTTCCGCCCTGCCGGACGTGATGAACCACAACGTAGAGACAGTGCCGCGCTTGTATCCCGCCGTGCGCCCGCAGGCAAGCTACACCCACACCCTCTCTTTTCTGCGTCAGTTCAGGGAAACATATCCCGCTGTGCCCACAAAATCGGGATTGATGGTCGGATTGGGGGAGCGCGACGAGGAAATCATTGCAGTCATGCGGGATTTACATGCCAATGGCGTAAGCATGCTGACCATCGGGCAATACCTCTCCCCCTCGCCGCACCACTTGCCGGTAGCACGCTATGTGCCGCCGGAGACATTCAGTCTGCTCGAACGTATCGCGCACGACATCGGGTTTTCGCGCGTCACCGCCGGACCGCTGGTGCGCTCCAGCTACCACGCCGACACACAGGCCTGTCGGTCAGACGAGGAGGAAACGGGCACGAAAGCGCCACACCCCAGCGCTACCACCCTATCTCCATGAGGGCAATGTCATCCTCGTCCAGTCCAAACAGCGCGTACACAACTCTGTCCAGCTCACTTTCGGCATGCGCCAAATTGTCGTTAAACCCGAGAATATTGTTCCTTTCCTGCTCGAAATAGTCCGACCACAACTGGAGATCACCGCTTGGGATATCCACGCCGAACGCGGTATTCACTTCTTTTCTGAATGTGTCGAAATCGTGTGCAAACCAGTTGATCAACCGTTCACTCAGCGTTGCCGCCAGTTTCTGTGGAGAAAGATTGAATGCGGTTTGCCCGTGAAAGTGCTTGACGGCTATCCAGCGGTTCTCCGATGTGTCCCGGCAGAACTGCGC
>JAISAG010000105.1 GCA_031266815.1 Burkholderiaceae bacterium
AGCTACCCTGGAGAATGCGTTGGGGTGGACACCATTGAGATACAGCGGCATGGATTACGCCGCTACATCAGTACGTTTACCGATATTCACAGCCGCTTTGCACTGGCATTTGCCTCAAGAAGCAAGAGTTCTCGGCAATCCAGTGTGTTATGGCAACTCACCAAGGCCTGCTTCCCTTATCCCGTTAAGTGTGTTCTATCGGACAATGGCAGCGAGTTTAAGGCGACATTTGATGAACACCTCACCAAAGACCAGGTCAAACGATGGTTAACATACCCCAAAACACCTAAAATGAATGCCCATGCAGAACGCTTTAACGGAACCATCCAGCAAGAGTTTGTTGCATACCACGAAGACCTCCTCTTCACGGATATAAACGCCTTTAACAACAAACTGCTGGATTACCTCGTCTGGTTCAATACCGAACGCCCTCATTACGCCCTCGGGTTACAATCACCTTATGAGTTCCTGAAAAAATATCATCAGTGCAATATGTATTGGCGCAATACATAGGGGTGCAATTTTGGTGATGCTGTTGTAGAATGTGAGCGCCGGACGCGTTTCGGCGTGTTTGTGGCGTTTCTGCCGGGCAATTGCGGGCGTTTGTGGTGCCCGTGCTGGTCGCACCCGATTCCCGATGTGGTTTTTTCGAGCGCCGGATGGCGCTGTTGGAGCAGGTTTTCTGCAGACGGCCTTTTGACAGGTCGGACAGGTTCCCCGAAGGCATTGTTGCATAGTATGGTTGAGGAGAAGCTTATCCTTGAGACGGCGTTATTGTGTTCGCAGAACGCGCTGTCCATGCAGGATATGAAAGTCCTGCTGGCGGGAATGCCCGCTGACGACATGGTCTTGCAGGGGGAGATTTCTGCCCCGTATATCGAACGTTTGCTCTCCGAGCTGGAAAGTGACTGGTCTGGCAAGGGATTGGAATTGGTGCAAGTGGCGGATGGGTGGCGTTTTCAGAGCCGTGCGGGTCTGCGTCCCTGGCTGGCGCGATTGAACAGGGAAAAGCTTCCCCGCTATGGTCGGGCGACGATGGAAATATTGGCGATTATTACCTACAACCAGCCCGTTACCCGGGGAGACATTGAGCAGATACGCGGCGTGATGGTCAATCCGCAGGCGATGCGTACGCTGGAAGAGCGAGGTTGGATTGAGGTGGTGGGCCACAGGGAAACGCCGGGAAGACCGGCGCTTTGGGCGACCACTGCGCAGTTTTTGGGAGATATGGGGTTGGTGTCGCTTGAGCAGTTGCCGCCTTTGGCTTATCCCGAGCAGGGCGCGGACACGGTTTCGTGAAATGATTTTAATAAAGTGATTGCATAAGTATGAATGAAACGAAGAGCACATCATCGGCAGGTGAAGATGAGGGGGCGCGAGGTACACCGGATATTCCGATGAGGCGTGCGCGGAAGACGCGGGAAACCGGAGAGGCGGACGGAAAGGACGCGACAATTCGGTTGCCCGCGAGAAGAAAAGAGACCGATGGCGTGCCGGATGGGGGAAAAAGCGGTACCCCGCCCGCAAGAGGTGGTCGGAACAGAGGGCTTGCGCGCAGGAATACGCGCCCCGACAGGGTCGCAAGAGAGGGAAAGTTCGCGCGGGGTGATTCCGACAAAGTGTTCACATACGTCACTTCCGATGCTTATGACAGCCATGACGGACCGGAAAAGAGTGCTGAAGGCGTAAAGAGGCCGCGGCGCGAGTTGTCCCCGGACGAAGAATCGCCCAAGTTGCACAAGGTGCTGGCAGAAGCCGGACTGGGTTCGCGGCGCGACATGGAAGAATTGATCATCGCGGGCAGAGTTTCCGTCAATGGAGAGCCTGCCCACATTGGACAGCGCATCTTGGCGTCGGATCAGATACGCATCAATGGCAAGCTGTTGCACCGGAAAGTCGGCACGCGCCCCCCGCGTGTGTTGGTGTACCACAAACCGGCGGGCGAGATCGTCAGCCGGGACGACCCCGAAAAACGTCCTTCCGTGTTTGATCGGCTACCTGTGGTCAAAAATGGGAAGTGGTCGGCGGTCGGGCGTCTGGATTTCAACACGGAAGGGCTTCTTCTCTTCACTACGTCGGGCGATTTGGCGCACCGTCTTATGCATCCCAGCAGCAGGATTGAGCGGGAGTATGCTGTACGAACGCTGGGCGAACTGGAGGAAAGTCTGCGTCAGAAACTTCTTTCCGGTGTCGAGCTGGAAGACGGTCAGGGCCAGTTTTTGCGCGTTGCGGATGGCGGCGGCGAAGGTGTGAACAAGTGGTATCGTGTCGTCATTGGCGAGGGACGAAACCGCGAAGTGCGCCGCATGTTCGAGTCGGTAGGGTTGACCGTGTCCCGCCTGATTCGCACCCGCTACGGCATCGTGACACTGCCCCAGCGTTTGAAGCGAGGATACTGGGAAGAAATGGACGAAAACGCTGTGCGGGATTTGCTTCGTTCATGCGGGATGGAAGTGCGCAAACCGGCTGGCAAGGAACAACGGTCTGCCCCATCCCGATACAAAGGCAACACTAGTGGTGATGCGGAAGGCAGGAGGAGCGCCAACCCCCGGCGGGGGGATTCGTTTTCCGACCAGGGGGCGCCGTCCAAAAAACAGAAAAACCGCCAGCCGGATCCCTTGCAGACCACCTTTGGATACGCCGGCATGGAAAAGCGGTATGCGGCATCGCAGCGCATCGGTGGGCGACCACAGCAGGGGCAGCGCGTTGGCGGGCGACCACAGCAAGGGCAGCGCCGTCGGTCCGGCAGATGAGGCACGTCCGATCTACCCTGTTTTATCCAGAAATTCGCAGAGATCCCGTATGATGCACTGCACGCACCGGGGTGATTTCGCCGTGCAGGTATAGCGGCCATGCAGCAGCAGCCAGTGGTGCGCGTTGTGCCGGAACGCGCCGGGCACAACCTGTACGAGCCCTTCTTCCACCTGATTGACGTTTTTCCCCCTGGCAAGCCCTGTTCGGTTGGACACACGGAAAATGTGGGTGTCCACGGCGATGACGGGCTGTCCGAATGCCGTGTTGAGCACGACGTTGGCTGTTTTTCTCCCTACGCCAGGCAGGGCTTGCAGCGCTTCCCTGTCGGCGGGAACCTGTCCGTGGTGTTTTTCGCACAACATGGCGGACATGCCGACAATATGCCTTGCTTTTGTCGGGTACAAATTGATGGTGCTGATATAGGGTTTTAACCCCTCTACACCGAGCGCAAGCATGTTTGCCGGTGTGCTGGCAACGGGAAAGAGCTTTTGGGTTGCCTTGTTAACAGAGATATCGGTTGCCTGTGCCGACAACATGACCGCCACGAGCAATTCGTATGCGGAATGGTAGTGCAATTCCGACCCGGGTTCCGGCAGTGCCGCTTGCAGTCGTCGGAAAAGGCTGTCAATGTGGTTTGGCGTCATAATCTTTTTGCGGTCTGGTATGTCGTACGGGAGCGCCCGGAAAAGCGGGGGATACCCTCGTACGACACGTGGTCGTTTCAGTGCGGCACGCCTTGTCGGCAGAAAGTGTCCGTGTGTTGTGCAGGGGCAGGGCGGGTGCCTGTTCTCTGAGACGAGCCCGCTCGATGCGACCCTACTTCCCCGCACCGGGCGAGGATTCCCTTGTCCTGCCGATGGGCGGTAATGTCTTGCAGAGACTGGCGTTGAGCGCGATACACTCCTGCATGTCTGGTGGGACATCGTCATGCGGATAAATGGCACCGACAGGACACTCCCTGGCGCAGGAGCCGCAATCAATGCACTCGTCCGGGTCAATGACAAGAAAATTCTCCCCCTCGCGGAAACTGTCAACGGGGCATACATCCACGCAATAGGCATGTTTGCAGAGAATACAGGCGTTGGTGACGACGTGCGGCATAGCGGTGACAGGCGATATATGAGTCCACCCATTCTAGATTAAATCGTGCCGCGCAACAAACAAGCGTGAAATCATGCGGTTTTCTTGCCTGTTGCGCCAGGAAAGTGGTGCTTCCTCCTTTGTTTTCACGCGGCAACATTTGTGGCATGATGTGCCGGGGATGTCGAATAGTTCGTATGGGCCTGTTTTGGCGAAAATGACTGTTTTCCTGCGGTGGAAAGTGCTGCCACTTGTCAGGTGACGGGAAAGGCAAGTTGTGAAAAAGGAAGGGATAGCGACAGCACCTGCCCAGTCCGATACAGCAGAGGCGAAGTCCGCCGCCGGTGATGCGCCCGCTCGTGCAAAGGGAGTGGACGGAGTGAGCGTGTGGCTTCCCAGAACGCTGCAGAACGTGCGCTACCTTCCGTTCAGGAGAGAGGAGAGGCCCATTCCCAAGCAATTCAGCCTGATGAAGGCTATTGCTGAAAGAGCCATTCATTCCGCGCAGCAAACCGCCCCGTCACACGCCTCCCATCGCGTTTCCCCACCGTCTGCCGTTGCCGGTACGGGCTCCCCTGCGCCGGAGGACACGCAAAATGCCTTGCCGACACGGCATGTTCGGTCTGTTACGGAAACGAAAAAAGTTCCGGCATCTCCCGGTGCAACAAAGACGCCGCAGGCAGGAGCGATTCCGCCTAAAGACAACGTGTCAGTCCAGCCGGATTTACCCTTTGCCGCAACAGTGCATGGAGAGGAAAAGAACAGCGCGGGCAAGGCGGCGTCTGCCCTTTCGATTCCAGAGCATCCTTTCCCTTATGGAGCACCAGAGGTGCAGGATATACCGGATGCCACGGAAGTGCATGAGGCGCTGGATATGCCGGAAGCACCAGATGCGTCGGCGGCGCCAGACAATGCACTGGATGCCTCAGAGGCAGGTGATTATTGCCCTGTGCCGGAAAATGCGCGGACAGAGGCCTCTCCGACAAACATCGCCACGGGGTCCGCTCATCATGTTGCGGAGACGAAACGTTCCGGTGTAGTGAAGGCGCTCATGGCGAAAGCGATTCGCCCCGATGGACACGCGATGAACCATACCCAACCGCTTTCCGAAGCAACGATGAATGGTGCCGGAGAAGCGGGTCTCCAGATGGGCGCTTCCCATGCCGCAGATTCCCTCGCTTCTGCGGTCCCGGAAGCCTTGGAAGTGCCGGAAGCCCTGGAAGTGCTGGAAGCCCTGGAAGTGCCGGAAGCCCTGGAAGTGCCGGAAGCTTTGGAAGTACCGGAAGCTTTGGAAGTACCGGAAGCCCTGGAAGTCAAGTTGGAGACTCCCAAGCGAATACCAGAAACACCGGATGCCTCGAAAGTGCCCAAGGGGCGCGCACCGGAAATACCAACAGAAATGACCTCGCCGAGGCTGGAACCCGCTCGCCAGACGGCACAGACAAAACGCGCCAGTGTGATGAAAGCACTGATGGCAAAGGCAATTCGTCCCGACGGAAACGTAGCGGAGCAGGCAGGTACAGCGCCTGAGGTAGTAGTGAACAAGGACAAGGCACACGCCATCGGGCCGAAGGTGCCTGTAGTTGCCGATGTTCCTGTGCATGACTTTGCTGTTCCTGCGGTACCGGGAACACGAGAAACGGGCGGGGAAGTGCCGCCCATGCGCAAAGAGATGCGGGCGGAGGCAATTCCATCCGCGCAGGAATCCACTCACCAGACGGCGCAGACAAAGCGGGCCAGTGCGATGAAAGCGTTGGTGGAAAAGGCGATTCGTCCTGCCGGGAGCGCGCCGATGCCCGCGCGTCCCGCAGCCTCTGCACCACCGCAGGCAAGTGGCGGCATGCCTGTACGGGGAAATGTCCTGACGGGGGTTGTTTCGCCTGCACCGGAACTTGCCCATCAGGCGGCGCAGGAAAAACGCGCCAATGCGACGGATGCGCCAGCGGCTGCGCGTCCTGTGGTCTCTGCACCACCGCGGGCGAGTGGCGGCGTGCCTGTACGGGGAAATGTCCTGACGGGGGTTGTTTCGCCTGCACCGGAACTTGCCCGTCAGGCGGCACAGGAAAAACGTACCAACGTAGTGGATGCACCAGCGGCAAGGACCGCGCGTCCCGTGGTCTCTGCACCGCCGCGGGCGAGTGGTGGCGTGCCTGTGCGGGGAAATGTCCTGACGGGGGTTGTCTCACCCGCGCCGGAACTCGCTCGTCAGGCGGCGCAGGCAAAACGCGCCAACGTAGTGGATTCGCCAGCGGCAAAGACAGCGCGCGGGGCTGTGCCGGGGCAAGCAAGCCCGGCGCCAGTGGTGGCGGGCAGGGCGGTGGCGGGCAGTAATGAAAAGCGTGCCACCAAACCGGCACGGGTTGTGAGTGCGTCGATGTCCGGGCAGCCCGTGCCGGAAGTGCTGACGACGGTGGAGCAAGCGCCTGCCGCGGAAATATCGAAGAAAACCTCCCTGCAGAGAAAGTATCGCAAAAAACTGAGTGAGCTGGAATTCAAGGTTGCGTTTATGAGTATGGGCGATTCCCGTGACGGGTGGAGCGAGTCCGAAGCGTTGAAATGGTGTCGGCGCGCGGCAGAGAATGGGCATGTTGCGGCACAGTTCAATCTGGGTAACATGTACTATGTTGGTAAAGGCGTGGCGAAAAATGAAAAGAAGGCCGCAGAGTGGTACGCGCAGGCAGCCGATCAGGGATTTGCGGTTGCGCAGGACAATCTGGGGCTCCTCTATTTGCATGGGTCCGGCGTGTCGCAGAGCGACGAGCAGGCGGCATACTGGTTTATCCAGGCAGCAGAGCAGCACCACGCGCCCGCGCAGTATAAATTGGGCAGGCTTTTTGAGTTTGGCGTTGGCGTAATCCGGGACACGGATGCGGCGATGATGTGGTACAAAAGGGCGGCGGCGCAAGGAGACGAAGAAGCCGGAAAAGCTTTGGAACGGGTCGCCGGGAGAAAATTCGGCACGGATGCGAGGTGAACATGTCGGGATTGGCGTGGTACAGCAATGTGGCGAGATACAGTATGGTGCTGTGTCTGTTGTTGTCGGGTACAGCCTTCGCCCAGACAACAACGTGTGAAATTGTTCTGTCAGAGCGCCCGCCGGGTAAGCAAAAGCTTGCTGCGATAACGCAGAAAGCGGCAGCGGGCATTGCGAAAGCGCAGTACGAGTTGGGGTGTCTGTACCGTTGGGGAGTGGGTGTCAAAAAAGATTTTGCAAAGGCAATGGAGTGGCTTCTCAAGGCGGCAGACCAGGATAGCATGGCGGCGCGATACGAAATGATTTACCTGTACGCGGAAGGAAAAGGGGCAGCGGGCAGTCTGGATAAGGCGCTGTCGCTATTGCGGGAAAAGGCGGATTCGGGAGATGTTCGGTCGCAATATGTGATGGGCATGGTGTACGTCAATGGAATTGGTGTGAAGCCGGATTTTTCGGTGGCGGTTGAATGGTTTACCAAAGCGGCTGAACAAGGTGATGCGGATGCGCAATCCCGCCTTGCGGGGATGTATGCGCGCGGGCAGGGAGTTGGGCAGGACTGGGAAAAAACGCGGTTATGGGGGATGAAAGCCGCGGCGCAAGGTCATGTCATGGCCTTGTTGAATCTCGGGATGCTGTACGAATCGGGTCGCGGGGTGGAAAAAAATATGGAGAAAGCCCGGGCCTACTACCAGCAGGCGGCGGATAAAGGGAACGAAATTGCAATCGCGCGCCTCAAGGCCTGGAAAAGAGAAAAAGCGGACATACCGGAGGCAGCATCGCCATGAATACGCTTGCTTCCGAGGTTGTGTGCAGGGGTGGGACATATTTCCGCATGATGGACCTTATTGCGACCCGAATGAACGAATTGCGTTACACCCGCGCTGCTGTGTTGCCGATGGATGAAAGGTATTGGAGGGATACCTCCTTGATGCGGCGTATCGTGGCGGCACAGGGTGTTGCGTCATGATGGCGCCTGTGGCCGCGTTTCGACCGGACAGAAAAAACTTTGCCTGCCGCCTGCTTGTGTGCTGTTGTGCGGTGCAGTTGCTGCTGCTGCATTCGTTGTTACGGGCGCAGGATTTGTCGGGCGTATCGGCAAGCGGATGGACGCCGACGATGATAGAAGTACTCAAAAGCAAGGCCCAGCCGGGCACACTGGAAGCGCAGGCGAAGCGAGGAGACGCGGGAGCGGCACTGTCGTTGGGGTATATGTACCGACTGGGGTACCGTGTTGGGAAGAATTCGGCGCGGGCAGTCAAATGGTTCAGACAGTCTGCTGACAGAGGGAATGCGGAAGCACAATTGCAGCTTGCCATCATGTATGCGGCGGGGGAAGGAGTAAAGCAGGATAACGCCCGTATGCTGGCGTGGTTGAGAAAGTCGGCGGAAGGAGGCTATCCGCTTGCCCAGTTGCAGTTGGGAATACTGTATGCAAAGGGGCTGACCGTCAGCCAGGACAATGAACAAGCGGCGCTGTGGCTTGGTTTTGCGGCTGAACAAAATCCGGAAATGGCAAAAATTGCCGCCAGCATCATGCAGAATCCGCATGTGCCAAACAAGGCGCGCCGTTCGGCAGAAAGCGCGAAAGCGTCCGTCTCGCACCCCGTAAAGTCGTCACAGGCCCTGGATGAAGTGCAGAAAAAATATGGCAAGGCGTTTTCACTTCTGAAAGTGCGGGCGGAAAGAGGAGATATCAGCGCGCGTTACATGCTGGGACTGGTTTACGAGTGGATCGGGAGAGAATACAAGGGAATGGTGAACCCGTATGACCGCGAAGCCGCCCGGTGGTTTCGCGCGGTAGCGGAGCAGAACAGCGCGGACCATCCCTATGTGCCCTATGCCCGGCACATACTGTCCCAATTCTATTACGAAGGACGGGGCGTGCAGGCTGATGAGATGGAGTCATTCCTTTTTCTGAGCAAAGCGGCAGAATCGGGTTTTGTCGTCTCCCAACTGGTCCTGTCGAACTGGTATGGCAACACGCGCAGCGTATCGTACGATCCGGCGATGGCAAAAGAGTGGCTGGACAAGGCGTTGGCACAGGGGAACTACTACGCTCGACGCAAGAAGATTGTGGGAGAGCAGTTTGTGGGCGACAAAACCGTATCTGCGGCAAAGAGGGGCGATGCAAAAGCACAGTTTCTGCTGGGGCGCGCCTACAAAAACGGGCTGGATGGCTTCACAAAAAGCGCGGAACAGGCGGTGATATGGTTTAACCATGCCGCTGCGGCAGGCAATGTCATGGCAGAAAATGAAATGGGCTTGGCGTATTATCACGGCAGCGGCGTTCGGGTGGATTACCCTGAGGCAGTGAAATGGTTTGAGCGGGCAGAGGAAAAAGGGGATGCGGAATCACAGCGTTACTTGGGCGAGATGCTGGCCAGGGGGCAGGGTGTTGCCAGGAATTACGCACGTGCTGTTGCCCTGTTTCGCGCATCGGTCGCCCAGGGGTACACGCAGGCGGAATACATGTTGGCTTCCATGTACAGGCGCGGGCTGGGGGTCGGGAAAGACAAGGACGGCGCACTGGATTTATATGCCAAGTCTGCATTGAAATCAGATCGTGCTGTAAAAAGAATGCTTGAATTGTTGCAGGAAAAATAACACTGGAGGAACAATGGCGTTACGATGGATTACTTCAGGGGTTTTGCTTCGTGTGTGCGTCGCGTTCTTGCTTGCGGCAGGGACAAGTCAGGCGTTGTCGGACCTTCCGAGCGCTGCCCGGAAAGAGAGCGAAGCGGGCAAGGATGTTCAGCACAACACGGTATCAGCGATACCCGGGGAGGCGCAATATGCGCAGGGCGTGGCTGCGTACAACAGAGGAGCATACAGGGATGCGCTCGCTCATTTTCTTGAGGCGGGCAGGGCAGGAAACGTGGATGCCCAGTGTCGGTTGGGCGAAATGTATGCCGCAGGCGAAGGCGTTGCGCAAAACGAACGGCGCGCTTTCAGATGGTTCCAAAAAGCATCGGAGCAAGGGAGCGCTGTGGGCCAGTATCAGGTTGGGATGCGCTACCTGAGAGGGCGCGGCGTCAAGAAAAATGACAAGAAAGCGGGGGATTACCTGCGCTTGTCGGCAGAGCAGGGTTATCCGCAAGCGCAGACAAATTACGGTTCTCTGCATCTGGTCGGGTTGGGCGTCAAGCAGGATTTTATTGAGGCGGTCAACTGGTTTCGTAAAGCGGCGGAGCAAGGATACAGCGACGCGCAATTCCTGATGGGTGTTGCGTATGAAAATGGAGAAGGCGTGGCGCGAGATGTGGAAAAGGCAAGGCAGTGGTACAGGCAGGCGGTGCACAACGGGAACGGGAACGCCAGGGGACCGCTTTTCCGTCTGGATGGCTACAAGAAGGACGAGGCGCTGTAGCGCGTTTTCCGGCATCGTTTGAGGGAGGTGTTGTTTTTTTCTCGCCAGCACTTGTTCTTTTGTGCGGGGTTTATCACAATGGGAACGTGCCTTGGTGCGGAAGGTGTCGGTATGGCATCGAAATCTACTGTGTGGACAGACTGCGTGTTGATGCGCTGGTTCTTCGTTTTGCCCGTTTTCTTTGTTTTTGCCTCGGTAGCCCACGCAAGCTGTGGTGATCCTGTTCCGCTGGGGGTCATGCCCTCCGAAGAACAATATGCCAGGCTGGAGCGCTTGCGCAGACGAGCAGAAAACGGGGATGACGATGCGCAGTGTCGGCTGGGTGTTGTTTACTTTGAGGCACACTTGGTTGACCGGAACTATGCGGAAGGGATGGCGTGGTTTCGCAAGTCGGCAGAGCAGGGGAACGTGGAAGCCCGGTTCAGGCTCGGGGAAGCATACTTCGAAGGGGTTGCGACCCCGCGTGACTACAAGGAAGCCCTTTCCTGGCTTCTGAAAGCGGCGGAAAAAAATCACGCTGAGGCGGAGTGCCTTCTTGGCATCATGTACTTCCACGGAATAGGTGTCGGAAAGGACGCCCAGCTTGGTTTGGCGTGGTACTTCAAATCGGCGGAGAAGGGGCATTACCCTGCCCAGTACGAATTGGGGCTGGCGTTTGAGACGGGCAATCATGTGGAAAAAAGCACGAAAAGAGCAATAGAGTGGTACAAAAAAGCGGCAGTTCAGGGTGATTTGCGTGCGCAAAGGCGACTGGAAGAATTGGAGAGGGACGGCCCTGCCCGTGTGCAGCAGGGTGCGTCACCATCTGGCAGATAACCCTGTTGTGCGGGTAGCGGGACAAAGAGGAAAATGTTATGTGGTATATGAGGCGAGCAGTATGGGTAATTTCGTTGTTGATGCTTGTGTGGACGGGGATTGTGGCGGCACAAACCTCCCGCATCAACAGTCAGGATGAATTCAACCAGGTGAAAAAGAAAGCGGCGTCGGGCGATGCGCAATCCCAGTATCGTTTGTCGGTCGCCTATTCGGAAGGAAAGTACGTCAAACAAAATGATGGCACCACGGTGTTCTGGCTGCGCAAGTCGGCAGAGCAGGGCTATACAGAGGCACAGTTTTACCTTTCCGCCATGTATGCCAAGGGAGTTGGCGTGAAAGCAGACCCGGCCAAGTCTGCGGAGTGGATGACCAGGGTGGCGGAAAAAGGGTTTGATGTTGCCCAGTACAATCTGGGCGAGATGTATGAAAATGGATTTGGCGTTCCCCGCGACCTGAAACAGGCCAGGGCGTGGTACGGGAAGTCTGCCGCACAGGGGAATGCGGCGGCACGCCAGCGGCTGGTCGCGATGAGAAAAGCGGAGACGGCCCGGGGCACGTCAGTATCGCCCGCGGCAACAAGCGCCGGTCAGGGAAAAGGGGCCGCAACGACGACGCAGCAACGAGGGACTTCAGGCAGTTTGTTCAATGACCCCAAAGGCGGGTTGGGTAGCAAGACAGGACGGTGAAAGAGGACGGCATTCCGCGTTTTCCCCGGCTTTTTCGGCAGGATAATGTTGCGCCAAAACAACATTTATGTATTTATTCGCGGCAAAAACGTTGCTTGTGTGCAACATTTAACGTTTTCGTGCCGGTTAAAGCCAACACCTCGTGTTAGGGTTAGTTCTGTGG
>JAISAG010000104.1 GCA_031266815.1 Burkholderiaceae bacterium
GGATGTGGGGGGGCACGGCATCCAGCGACACCCTGACCGGAATGCGCTGAACGAGGCGAACCCAGTTCAGCGTCGGGTTGATATTCTGCAAAAGGTTCGTTCCCGTGCTGCGCTCCCGGTCAAAAATACCGATGGCAACGCTCTGGACGCGCCCGGTCAATTTTTCTTCTTCCCCCATCAGCGAAATGCTGACGGGATCTCCCGGCTTAATCTGAGGCAATTTGGTTTCCTCGAAGTACCCTTCCACATACAGGGAATCGGAGTCAATCACCGCCAGTGCCGGATTGCTCGCCGTAACATAGGTCCCCACATGGACATTCAGATTGGTTATATGCCCGTTCACGGTAGCCAGCACCCTTGAGCGACGGAAATCCAGCCGCGCCTTGTCACGCGCCACAATCGCCATCGCCAGATCGGCCCGCGCCTGATCCACCCTGGAATGGCCCTGCTCGCGCACTTCCCTGGCAACCAGGCTGCCCAGCCGCACGTTACGCCGGGCTTCCCGCTTTGCCTGCGCCAATGTCACCCGTGCGGCTTCCTCCGTTGCCTGCGCCTGCCGCAAAGCCAGCTCAAAGCGTTCCCGGTCAATTTCAAACAGAATATCACCCTGACGGACCGTCTGGTTATCCTTGACCAGCACGCGAACAACTTGTCCGCTGACATCGGGCGCGACCTGAACGACATCTGCCTTGATTCTGGCGTCACGTGTCCAGGGGTCGTACTCATAATGCAACCACAGGGCATACAGCGCCCCCATTGCTGCCACGAGAAAAACGAGTGTCACAACCAGACGGACCAATTGTTGCCGGGAGAAATTGAACCACTTCATGTCAGAACCCGTAAAAATAACCCCACATATAGAAAATACCCATGATGATGATGAGCAGGGAAAAGTCGAACAGTGCCGGATGCCAGACATAACGGTAAAAACCGAACCGCGCCAGCAAATAGCAGACACAGCGTGCTACGCACAGGGCTCCCAGCACCATCAGGATGCCCCACGGCAGGTAGAACCCGTAAACGTTGACTTCCCCGATCATTCCACGTTCTTTCTTGCCACCGCGGCCCTCAGGAAAAGCGCATCCGGAAAAATATCTCTCCGTATTCCCGCCAGCGCCGCAACGATTCTGTTCTTTTCAGGAGAAAGGGGCAAACCGCACGCGCGGTACAGCAGGCGATCCAACTGAACCAGCAATTCCTTTCCACTGCTTTCCGATTTTTCCAACTTTCCGGTGAAATAAGCCGACAAACCTTTCATAAAATGGTCCGGCGAAATACCGCTCCTTTGCATAAACGGCTGTGCGTTCAGCAAGGTGCCCGCATTCATCCCGACCCGCAGTTCTCCCATCACATTGATGGAAGACATGCTGGAATCACGGTCGGCAGAAGCAATACGAGGCGCCAGCAGGCTAACGCAATCCACCATGCGAACAAGGATCGCTGTTACGGAAACAGGGCGCATGGCGGCGGCAATTTTCGCGATGTCCTCTTCTATGGAGCGAACCAGACGGCGCACCGTCCGCTCAATGCTCAAGTTTCGGAACAGGGTCGTGGAAAAAAACGCGGTGGCGATACCGAACAGCATGGCAATCTGCCCGTTTATGAAGGACATCAGGTCGGGTGCCCCATAGTCATACAACACCAGCATCCCGTCCACCGCCATGATCAGCATGAGATAGGCGGCATATTTTTGCGGTCGCGCCAGATTGATGCCCGCACAAATCAGGAAAGGCGCGAGCACAATGGCGAGCGCCTCTATGGTGTGCGCGCCGGGAACCAGTATCAACAGATATGCCGCGGCAATGGGAACGGAGTACACCGTGAAACGAAAAGATATTTTCTGACCGATTGTCGGGTCGTCTTGCGTGGCAAAAATGGAACCCATGATACCGGCAAACATGGGCGCATTAAAACCGCCCGGCCAATCGGTAATAACCCAGAATGTCATCGTCACCGCCACGCCCACAGAAACCGCCAGCGCCGACATGAACGCCATTTGCTTGTCCGTGTGCAGCACTCTGGGGGAGACAGCCGGCATGTCGGGAACATCCTGCAGCAATCCCTGCGTCACCCCCACTTCAATCTGATGGCGAAGAGTGAAACAGGCATCCAGTTCGTCAACCAGCCAGTGCAGGGCGGAAGCCAGATTGACTTGCAAGACGGTTTCCCAGTCTGCGCTCATGTCTGTCTCCGGCGCCAGTTGATCCAGACGCTGGTGAAACTGACTGACCTGATCGGGAGAGATGCGCCCATCGCGGCACCAGTCGGCGATATCCGCCAGCAACGCGACCCACGGGGCGGAGCGGACACTGGAATGGGCGTTTCGCAACGCTTTCATCCTGTCGTCCATCCCGGACAAGAGGGGAAGCAGGGTTGCCAGCTTATCGTACAGCACACGGGCAACACTGGCGGTCCACCGGATATTATGGGTGTCAAAAGGCAAGTGGGTGGACATCAGGCGCAACTCCGTAATGTACTGCGCCAGCTGGCGATGCAAAGGCAGACTGTCCGTCGTTTCCGGAGAAACGAGTACCCCGGCCGCCCATTGCCTGACACTGTCAATTGCCTGATCCATTCGTTGCAACAGCACACTGCCAACACTCTGCGGGAAAAACAGACCATGCACGATAGCAGACGAGCAAAGCCCGATAATGATTTCCAGCGAACGGTCAACAGCCGCTTCAAACGGCGCGGCGGCAAATGCGCCAGGGGTCGCCAGCACGGGCAGGCCAACCATGAACAGGGTATAACCCGCCAGCATAAACGTGTAGGCGCGGGGCGTCCTGTCCAGCATGGAAATATACAAGCACACCCCGACCCAGAGCATGACGAACAGGATGAACAGGAAACGGTGACCGCTCAACAAGGGAATACTGACAATCACCATCAGTCCGGACACGACCGTACCAATGGCGCGGTACACTCCCTTGGAGCGCACAGGCCCGGCAAGGGGAGACGCGATAACGTAGCAAGTCCCCAATGCCCAGAACGGATGCGTCACGCCGATACGCAGCGAGATGTACACAGCGAGCATGGCGGAGACGAAGCATTTTATGGAAAAAAGCCACTCCTGCGCCGTCGGGACAATGGGGAGCTTCATGGATCAAATTTTGCCAGCTGCTTCCTGCTCATAGTCTCTGACAGCCTGGTTCAGCGTACCCAGCACACGGAGACAAGTTTCGAGATCGGCAAGCGGAACGTGCTCAAGCAGATTGTTCCGCAACACCATCAGCGTCTGCTCTACCCTGGAAATGGTTTCCTTCCCGGACGACGTCAAACTGAGTACCCGTGCGCGGCGGTCAACGGGATCCTCCGTCCTGTTGACAATACCGGACTCGACCAACTGATCAATGATTCTCACGATGGAAGAAGGATCAAGCCGCAGCATATCCGCCAACTCCCCGGGCCTAATCCGGTTTCCGTGACGACCAATCATCACAGCGGGCAACGCCGTCGCCTGGGACAGGCCATAATCGGACGCCAATCTGTCCGCAAGTGATTTGTATGCCCGCGATGTCTGCGCAAGCGATGTCGTGAAAAGCAACCGGGTCCGATCTGTTTTGTTCATAATGAATGCACCTTACTAAAAAAACTGACTTACAATAAAACTGACTCACAATACTGTTTCTATAACAATAGTTTGTATGCTAAATTTTAACATCCAAATAAAATAAAGGCAAGCGTCCGCTTGCCTCGCCCGTTGACTGGTTCACGAAAGCGGCAGAGCAGTGGGTTCGCGGCGCATCGCCACCAACACGGGATCAGGGAAGCGGAGCCCATTCTGTCGTGATGCCGGGGACGGAATATCTTCTGCGGCTTGCAGTACCCCCGCAAAGGTAGCCTGCGCCACGGAAATCGTTTTCAGGACAGCTACATACGAAGAAAGCGTACGCTCAGACGCCCCAGACAATGTCGTGGCGTTTTTTGTTGGCGAACTTCAGCAATTGCAGAAAGGGGTAGGCGCGGGCGGAAAAGCGGACGGGAACCTCATTTGTGCCCGGCGGCGGCGCGTCCTTTCTTTCGTCCTCTTCTCTCTTTTCCCCATCCGCTTCATACTCTTCCTCTTCCTGCCTTCGCTCTGCATCCCGGCGCGCTTTTTCTTCTTCTGCCTCTTCCTGCTTTTTTTGCCGGATTTCTTTTTCCAGAACAACAATAGCCTGGGCGGTCTGCTCTGCGGTGATAATGCCCTGATCGGCGTCTTTTCCCAAAAGATCCAGAATTTGCCGCGCATTTTCTTCAAACATGATCAAGTCGCCCGCTGCTTTGGATTTGAAGATGACCAGCATGTTTTTCTTCCCGTCCGACATCACTGCCCCTGCAAAAAACGGCGATACTGTATGGCCTCCGCAACCTGCTTCTGACCAATCTCGCGCTCTCCCGCCAAATCGGCGATGGTACGGGCGACTCTGAGAACACGGTGGTAAGCGCGGGCAGACCAGTTCAACTGCGTCATCGCGTGCCGCAGCAAGCGCATGGCTTCTTCTGATGGTTTACAGTATGTGTCTGTTTCCGTCACGGACAGCATACTGTTTTGTTTTCCCTGCCGCGCAATCTGCAGGGCATAAGCAGACTCCACACGCGCCGCCACATGCGCGGAAGGCTCCCCCGCAGCCTGCTGCCACAACGCATCCTGTTCCGGTACATTGATGGTAACCTGTATGTCAATCCTGTCAAGCAGCGGTCCCGATATACGGGATTGATACCGTGAAATCGCGTCCGGTGTGCAATGGCACTTCCCGGAAGGATGCCCCAAATAACCGCAGGGACAGGGGTTCATCGCGGCTATGAACTGGAAACGGGCGGGAAAGGTTGCCTGCCGGGCTGAACGGGAAATGGTGATATGCCCGGATTCAAGCGGCTCGCGCAGGACTTCCAGCACCCGACGTTCATACTCCGGCAATTCATCCAGAAAAAGGACGCCCCTGTGGGAAAGGGATATCTCGCCCGGGCGCGGCGTGCTTCCCCCGCCCACCAAGGCAATGCCTGAAGCGGTGTGATGCGGCGCACGAAAAGGGCGTACCTTCCACAGCGCGGGATCAAAATGTCCCGATAACGACTGGACAGCAGCGGACTCCAGCGCCTCATCATCTGCCATGGGAGGCAGAATCCCCGCAAAGCGGGAGGCAAGCATGGTCTTTCCTGTTCCGGGCGGTCCGCTCATCAAAACATGGTGTCCTCCCGCCGCCGCCACTTCCAGCGCCCGTTTCCCCTGCGTCTGCCCCTTGACATCGGAAAAATCGGGGTAGGAAGGCGCAGCAGTACGCACGGACGCCGTGTGCGCCTCAAGCGGAGTCGAAACGAAATGAGCACACACATCCAGAAGCGAGGAAGCGGGCAAAATGCGGATACCTTCCACCAACGCGGCTTCATCTGCATTGGCGGCAGGCAGAATGAAAGCGTCCTGCCTGCCGGACAGCACACCGGATTTGCGCATGGCGTAGGTCATCGCCAACGCTCCTCTGATGGGGCGAAGCTCGCCGGACAAGGAAAGCTCTCCCGCGAATTCGTAATGATCCAGCGCATCCCCCGGGATTTGCCCCGACGCCACCAGGATACCCAGCGCAATGGGCAAATCAAAACGCCCCGACTCTTTGGGCAAGTCTGCCGGTGCCAGATTGACGGTAATGCGCTTGCCGGGAAACTCAAAGCGGGCATTCTGCAACGCTGAGCGTACCCGCTCACGTGCCTCCTTTACCTCCGTATCGGCCAAGCCGACAATGGTGAATGCGGGAAGCCCGTTCGCCAGATGCACCTCAACGGTCACTTCCGGCGCGCTCATACCGGAAAGCGCACGGCTTCTCAGGATAGCCAGTGTCATCCGGCGATCAACTTTCGCCAGCCGTGCTTCCTTCGAGCGTTTTGACGCGTTTCTCCAGCGCGGCAACCTGCTTGCGCAGCTGCACAATCGTTTTCGCCTGTAGCGCAAACTCTTCGCTCGTCACCATGTCCAGGCGTGACAACGCCTGGGTAAGCAATGCACGGATATTCTTCTCAACATCCCGGATAGGCGTATTGTCTATGATCTGGTTTACACGGGATTGCAGGTCATCAAACAGATTTTTTTTGTCCATTTTTTTACTCTCGCGGCAAACGGTTGGTAAACGCCCCCACTCATCGGGCGACAAACGGGTCGCATCCGGCGCGGGGTTGGCTGCTTCTGCCCCCTGATTCTATAGAAAATACCCTTCCGTCACCATGTTTTTTTGTGACAGGTGCGCGGAAGAAACGGCTTTCCCGACAGCCGCTCATTCCGTTGCATCGGCGTACCTCTCCTGCCGTGTGCTGCGCGACACAAGGAAAGCGGGCAGTGTGTTACACTGCCCCGACGCATGGGGGGCGATCTGTCCCCCTCCCCGTTTTGCCGCATAAGTCGCTTTCAAGAGGTGTACATGGACCCGCATCTGGATACTGTCATGGACGGACCGCTGGTCGCGCTCGAAAAAAAAATCATTGAGGCGACCCCATCCATCGAAAGATGGTTCCGTCTGAAATGGCAGGACCATACCCCTCCGTTTTACTGCTCGGTTGACTTGCGAAATGCCGGGTTCAAGCTGGCGCCTGTCGACACAAACCTGTTCCCGGGCGGGTTCAACAACCTGTCGGCAGAAATGTCTCCTCTCGCCGTACAGGCGACCATGGCGGCTATTGACAAATATTGTCCCGACGCGAGAAACCTGCTCCTGATTCCCGAAAACCACACCCGCAACACGCATTACCTGGAAAACCTGTCTCGCCTTATCCAGATCATGAGAATGGCTGGCTTGCAGGTTCGCCTGGGTTCCTTGCTGCCTGATTTGCCGGAGCACGCTACCATCCGCTTCCCCGACAACACGGAGTACGCCGTGGAACCACTGGCCCGTATCCACAACAACCGGCGGGTCGGACTGACAGACTTCAATCCCTGCACCATCCTGCTCAACAACGACTTGAGCGCCGGTACGCCCGACATTCTGGCAAACGTTTATGAGCAGGTACTGGTTCCCCCTCTCCATGCGGGCTGGTCAGTGCGCAGAAAAAGCAACCACTTCACGCAGTACGATGAGGTTGCCAGGCAATTCGCCAGACTAATCGAAATTGACCCCTGGACCATCAACCCCTTTTTCAGTCAGTGCAGTCACGTGGATTTTGCCGCCCGGGAGGGAGAAGAATGCCTCGCCGCCAGCGTGCACACGGTTCTGACAAAAATACGCCGAAAATACAAAGAATACGGCATTAAGGAAAAACCATTTGTCATCGTCAAAGCGGATGCCGGCACCTACGGTATGGGCGTCATGACGGTTACAGACGCAAGCGAAATCACCGGGCTCAATCGCAAGAAACGGAACAAAATGTCCGTCGGCAAGGAAGGGCTGACGGTCAGGGATGTCATCATCCAGGAAGGGGTGCATTCTTTCGAACGCGTTGACAACGCGGTGGCGGAACCCGTGGTTTACATGATAGACCGTTACGTGGTGGGAGGGTTTTACCGTGTTCACGACACACGCGGTGTCACGGAAAACCTCAACGCCCCCGGCGCCCATTTTTCTCCACTCCCCTTTTCGCATGCCCATGCCCTGCCGGACAAGACAGCCGAACCGGGAACAACTGTGCCAAACCGTATCTACATGTATGGCATTATCGCCAGGCTGGCGCTGTTGGCAGCTTCCATCGAAATGGAACGGACGGATCCCGATACCTGAACCCGATGGAAATCGCCTTTCTCACTGATCCGCTGGATACCTTCAAAATCGGGAAGGATTCCACCTTCGCCATCATGCAGGCAGCAGCAGCGCGAGAGCACACCTTGTACGCTTTCGAACAACCGGACATCAGCCTGAGCGACGAAAAAGTGACGGCGCAGGTACGGCAAATTTCCCTGACAGGCAGCGAAACAGCAGACTGGTACCGTGTGGAAAACACACTCTCCCGCGAACTGTGCCAGTTTGATGCCGTGATTGTTCGAAAGGATCCGCCATTTGACATGAACTACGTTTTCTCCACCTGGCTGCTTGAAATAGCCGAGTGGCAGGGTGCACGCGTTTTCAACCGTCCCCGTGCATTGCGTGACTATAGCGAAAAGCTGTCCATCGCCCGCTTTCCCCAATTCGTTGTCCCGACACGGGTTGGCAGCGACAAGGCCATGCTACAGGAATTCCATGCCGTACACCACGATGTGATTTTCAAGCCGATAGACGGTATGGGCGGTGCGGGAGTCTTTCGTATCGGGCCGGACGGCATGAATCTGGGCGCAACAATCGAAATGCTGACACGTGAAGGAACCACCCCTGTCATGGCGCAACGATACATCCCCGAAATCCGCCTGGGCGACAAGCGTATTCTGCTGATTGCAGGTGAAGTGGTTCCCTACGCGCTTGCTCGTACACCGCAGGCAGGAGAAGTCCGCGGCAATCTGGCGGCAGGCGGAATCGGTATAGCGCAACCGCTTTCGGATCGTGACAAACAAATTGCGCAGACCCTGGCGCCGCGGCTCGCGGAAGAAGGGTTGTTTCTCGTCGGACTGGATGTTATCGGCGACTGGCTAACAGAAATCAACGTCACCAGCCCAACCTGCTTCAGGGAAATCACGCAGCAGACCGGATTCGATGTTGCCGGGCTGTTTGTCACCGCACTGGAAAACACGCTCCGCCCGGCTATGTCCCGGGCGCATTGACTTGCTTGCGCAGGACGAGGTTATTTTTGACATCTTTGACCCCGCCCACGCTTCTTGCAATATCCTCCGCCTTGCTGATCTGTTCGTCCCGCGAAACAAAACCGCTCAGCAAAACCACGCCCCTGTAGGTAGACACGCTGATATCCACCGCACTCAGGTCACCTGTGGTCAGCAATCTCCCTTTCAAGTCCAGCGTAATAGCCGTGTCTTCAACGTATTCGCCAAACGAGGGAGAATCCGGGCAACTCGCGCAGGCGGAAACCAGCAACGCTGTCAACACGACCGCGAGGATTGCGGACAAATGGCCTGTACGATCTGCTCTCATGGTAACCTCCTCCTCGTCAACAAGCTGCCCCACTGCGCTGCACCCGCACAGTATAAATCCTCTCCGGGGCAAAGCATACTGCAACGACGCACATTGTTTCTGTTAGAATCTTCCGGACGACGAATACGGTGAAACCCGCATGATTGGCATCCTCCTCATTATGCATGAGCCGCTGGCGCAGGCTTTTATGGCAGCAGCGGCACATACCTTTGACAGACAACAGGACCGAATGGAAGCCCTTGATGTCAAGGCGGATCAGGACGTGCTTGAGGTCTGTCAACTGGCGTCACAGGCCATCTCGCGGCTGGATGACGGCTCCGGCGTATTGGTGCTGACAGATGTCCCGGGGGGAACGCCCTCGAATTGTTGTCGCCATCTGAATACCCCGGAACATTTTGCCGTCATTACCGGAGTCAGCCTTCCCATGTTGCTCAGGGCGATCACCTATCGCGACGGCGACCTGGACACGGTTGTCGAGAAAGCCTTATCCGGCGGGAAAAACGGTGCCGTTCGCCTGGAAACGGCTGATCACCCTCCTGTCGGTTCGCGCGCATGATACAAAAAGAGTTTGAAATCGTGAACAAGCGCGGGCTTCACGCCCGCGCCTCCGCCAAGCTCTCCCAGCTTGCGGGTTCGTATCCCTGCGAAGTGTGGATGACCCGAAACAATCAGCGCATCAATGCCAAATCCATCATGGGAGTCATGATGCTCGCTGCCGGCATGGGTGCGAAAGTGATACTGGAAACACATGGTCCCGACGAGGACGTGTGCATGATCGCACTGGAGTCCCTGATCAATGGCAAATTCGGAGAAGAGGAATAAACAGGTGCCGCTGGCAAAAACCATGGCATCCTTCGCGCTGCAGGGCAATCCTGTGTCGCGCGGCATTACCATTGGACGAGCACATCTGATTCCCCGCGCGGCCTTAGATGTTCCGCACTATCTTGTCCCGCAGGAAAAAGTGGAGCAGGAAGTGCAAAGACTTGAGCGTGCCATCGGGCGAGTTCATCAGGAACTCGCCGACATCTGGGCAACCCTGCCAAATGATGCGCCAGTCGAATTGGGCGCCTTCCTGGATGTCCATGAGCTGATTCTGTCTGATGCGATGATTGCGGAAGCGCCGTTAAATATCATCCGCTTGCGCCGCTATAACGCGGAGTGGGCGTTGTTAACTCAAATTGAAGCGTTATCCGCCCAGTTCGACGCCATCGAAGACGCCTATCTGCGCACTCGAAAAGCAGATATTGTGCAGGTTTCCGAGCGCATCATGAAAAGCCTGCAACACGAGAACAGCACGCGGGAAAAGGAAAAAACGATGACGCCCCCCGCTCCCGCCGAGGATGTCGCGACCGACATGATCGTGGTGGCGTACGACATATCGCCAACGGACATGCTTCAGTTCCGTGACAAGGTATTTAGCGGGTTCATTTCCGAGATTGGCGGGAAAAATTCTCATGCCGCAATCGTGGCGAGAAGCATTGACACCCCTGCCGTGTTTGGATTGCCCATCGCTCTTTCGTTGATAGAGAAAGAAGACTGGCTGATCATTGTCGCCGATACGTGTACTGTCATCGTCAACCCGACCGGCGTTGTGCTGGAACAATACCGGATACGGCAGCTTGCGTGGGAAAGATCGCAGAAACGTTTGCGAAGGCTCCGAAAAACCCCTTCCCGCACAATTGACGGCACCCCTGTTTCCCTGATGGCGAATATCGAATTCCCCGACGACTGCGCGGCCGCACTGGAAAACGGCGCCAGCGGGATAGGTTTGTTCCGGTCAGAATTCCTGTTCCTGGGCAAGAAGGGCGACAAATGGCAGATCCCTCTTGAAGACGAGCAATTTGAAGCATACAAAAGAACCGTTATGCTCATGCGGGGGCGTCCTGTCACTATCCGGACGCTGGATATTGGCGCGGACAAGCCTATCGGCGTATCGGACTTCAGCGCCATCAACCCGGCGCTGGGAAAACGCGCCATTCGCTTGTGTCTGGCAGAACCGGATTTTTTCATGACGCAGCTGCGTGCCATCCTGCGGGCATCCGCATTCGGGCAGGTCAAAATACTGATCCCCATGCTGGTACATGCCTCAGAAATTGACCAGACACTGAGCCTGATCGCACGGGCAAAGGCACAATTGCACGCCGAGCACAAAAAGTACGATGACACGGTTCCGGTAGGCGCAATGATTGAAGTGCCCGCGGCAATCATGGGTATTTCCATGTTCACGCGCCGCCTGGACTTTCTCTCAATTGGCACGAACGACCTGATACAGTACGCGCTGGCAATCGACCGTGTTGACCCGGAAGTGGCGCACCTGTACGACCCCCTGCACCCGGCAATATTGTCCATGCTGTCAATCGCCATCCGCCACGCGGAAAAAAAGGGAACCTCCATTTCCGTTTGCGGCGAAATCGCGGGAGACACTGCCATGACACGTCTTCTGCTCGGCATGGGGTTGCGTGAATTCTCGATGCATTCCACCCAGATACTGAACGTCAAACAGGAGGTCCTGAACGCCGATCTGGAGCAGCTGACCCCGCAAGTACAAAAAATACTGCGTCTGTCGGAACCGGATGCCATCAGCAAAGCCGTCCAGAAAATACGGCAATTGCCTTCCGCGCTTTCGTGATGCGCTTTGCCTGCCAGGACGCCGATGCGCAAACACCGCCACCTCCCTCCTCCATCGCAGGCAGATTCTGCGCCGGAAGACGCGCGACCATCCAAATCGCAGCGCAAGCGGGACATGACAGCCTTGCAGCAATACGGAGAAGAACTGGTCAACCTTCCGCCGGAACGATTCAAAAGCATCACCTTGCCGGAACCGCTCCAGGATGCCGTGCTGACCTGCCGCCGGATAACTCACCACGAAGGACGGCGACGGCAGCTCCAGTTCATTGGAAAACTCATGCGAAAACTGGACCCTGCCGTCATCCGCGACATTGCCGAAAAAACAGAAGGCTGGCGCAATCAGTCCCGAACAGAAAAGGCATCCTTGCACCGGATTGAGGCGCAGAGAGACAAGTTACTGAAGCAGGACGCGGCACTCACCGATTTGCTTGCGCAATACCCAGACATGGATGTCCCGCATCTGCGTAATCTGATACGCAACGCGCGAAAAGAGCAACTGACCGGCGCGCCACCCAGGGCGTACCGGGAAATATTCCAGGTGCTGAAGCAAACTCTGATCCCCCCACCGCGGCGCCACACCGAGGAGGGGGAAAATGCCTGAACAAGAATCCATCCGCATTGGCCTGGTTTCCATCTCGGACAGGGCCTCCCGCGGGCAATACCAGGACAAGGGGCTTCCCGCGCTGACAGCCTGGCTAACCTCCGCCATTAACAGCCCGTACCACCTTTCTTCCGCCCTGATCCCCGATGAGAAACCCCGGATTGTGGAAACGCTTGTGGATATGGTGGACAACCTGCGGTGTTCGCTCGTCCTGACAACGGGCGGAACCGGTCCTGGACGGCGTGATGTCACGCCGGAAGCCACGCTCGCCGTAGCAACCAGGGAAATGCCCGGGCTGGCGGAGCACATGCGCCGCATCAGCCTGCATTTCGTCCCGACCGCAATATTGTCGAGGCAGGTCGCTATCATACGCGAGTGTCCCGACCACGCATCGCTGATACTGAACCTGCCGGGAAACCCGGACGCCATCAGCCAGACACTGGGGGGATGCGCCGCCACGAAGGATTCTCCCGCCATACCGGGTATATTCACGGTCATCCCCTATTGCGTTGTGCTGATGGGAGGCCCCCGCATGACAACGCGCGACGATATTTGCAAAGCATGGTATCCCGGATGACGTATTGCCTGTATCATGCGCCTTTGAGCACAGTGAGGACACGCCCATGAAAACCCCTTACCTGGAATACAGTCAAGTAGACACCGGAAAAAATCCAGTCATGTCTGTCATCTGGATGCACGGGTTGGGAGACCACGGCTCCAGCTTTGTTCCCATTGTCCGCGAACTGGATCTGACAGGCGTTCCTCCCATTCGCTTCCTCTTCCCGCATGCCCCGGAGCGTCCCATCACCATCAACGGTGGCTTCCGGATGCGGGCATGGTTTGACATTTACGGCGGATTCGATGATGCCAGGGAAGAAGATACCGAAGGGGTGCAGGAATCACAAAAATACATTCTGGAACTGCTTGACATGGAGCAAAAGCGGGGGGTATCTCCCGACAGAATTATCCTCGCGGGGTTCTCGCAGGGGAGCGCCATGGCGTTGCACGCGGCCCTGTGTCACCCCGAAAAACTGGGTGGCGTCATCGGGCTGTCCGGCTATATCCCGCTGATTACCCAATTCCCGGAAAATCGTCATCCGGCGAACCAGTCCACACCCATTTTTCTGGCGCATGGGCGGCACGATGAAGTCGTTCCCTATTCCCGTGCGCTGGATGCGAAGCAGCTGCTCTCCGCGCTGAACTATACGGTGGAATGGCATGCATATGACATGCCGCATACCTTGTCACTGGAAGAGATTCACGATATTTCGCGATGGTTGCGCACACTGTTCGCCTGATCGGATGAAGTGGTCACCCCTTCCTCCCGTACAGTCTGCCCGGCCTACAGGCACGGCGCGGGGTTTTCGGCGGCATCCTCCCGGTCCGGGCAATTGCGCGCGGCTCTGCCGCACATCCGCCCTCCGGTGGAATTTCTTGCCAATACCCGTAAAAATCAGCAAAATTGCCAACGACATCACCTGTTGACGCCCACAATCTGGACACAAACCTTGAATATCACTGCGATTTGCGCCATGCTTGAGCCCTGATCGCAAACAACATCTATCCGCACATTATTGACCCTATCGGAAACCCGTTTATGTCATACCTGCAAGAATTCTGGCAAAACAACACCTTTATTCACTTTCTTTCCGCCGCTGTCGTTGTCCTTTTCTTTGTCATCGTGATGCTGGCGCTCCGCCACTTCCTGCGCGGCAGAGCCAGCGCCATCCCTCAGGACGGTGCTGGCGTCTGGAGTCGCATTCTGCTGGAAGCCATTGCGGCGACCAGCGTCACGTTCATCATCCTGATCGCCTTTCTGTCCGGCATATTGACTTTGCTCATGCCGCGAGAATTGCGACTGGTAATGCGCCACATTTGTATCATTCTTGTCCTGATCCAGATCGGCATCTGGTTTGGCAAGGGAATTTCGCTCTGGGCGGAATATCGCACCACATCGCACTCCGGCAGTCGTGCCGTTATTGCCATTCTCTTCAAAATCCTTGTCTGGGGCGTCGCGCTTTTGCTCATCATGGACAATCTGGGCGTCAACGTCACCACATTGGTCGCCAGCCTTGGTATAGGCGGCATCGCCGTTGCGCTGGCAACTCAGAGTATTCTGGGAGACATTTTCGCCTCGCTGTCCATCATGCTGGACAAGCCCTTCGTCGAAGGGGATTTTATTACCGTTGACCAGTCGTCCGGTGTGGTGCGCCGTATTGGACTCAAGACAACCCGCATCACCAGCCTGTCGGGCGAAGAAATCGTTTTTTCCAATGCACACTTGCTGAAAAGCCGCATCCACAACTACCGAATGATGAAGCAACGGCAAGTTGTCCTGACAATGGGAGTGGCCGCCGATACGCCGCAAACGGTCGTCATCCGGATTCCCGATATCGTTTCGACAGCATTCAGGCAAGTGGACTCCGTTTTTCTGGACGGCGTCCACT
>JAISAG010000121.1 GCA_031266815.1 Burkholderiaceae bacterium
GTCACAAACAATACGGTTGATGTGATAAACGGTCCCGACCGGAAGATTACGGTTATCGGGGGGTACAACGGTGCTGGCAATAGTGAGAACAACACCGCTATTGTTCGCAACGGAGGTGCGAGCACCATCATAGGAGGGATGAGTCCATCCGGTAATGCCACAGGTAATACTGCCCGTTTCAGCGGCGGGTTTGCGAGCAGTGTCACAGGAGGGGCTGCTCAATCCGGCAATGCCACCGGTAACATTGTCCACCTCAGCGGCGGAATCGTACTCGGGAGCGTTGTCGGTGGATATATTGACAGCGCCAGCAACGCCACAGGCAACACCGTTATCGTGAGCGATGCTGCCGATATCAAGCACGTCCCCCTTCTTTACGGCGGATACGCAAACCAGGACCCGGGTGATATTCGCACGGGCAATACCCTGCACCTCGACAATTGGACAGGCGGCGTGGGCGCTGTTATCAAAAATTTTGAACACTATCGCTTCACCCTGCCTGCGGGAGTGAGAGGCGGGCAGAATATTCTTCCTGTAATCGGCAGTGGCAGTATGGATTTGGGCGCCAACGCCAGGATTAGTGTGGATTTTTCCGGCAGTCCCTGCGCTTTCAAAGTGGGGGAGGAAATCAACCTGATTAATACACGCAGCGCTTCAGGCGTTATTACCGGCACACTGGCCAATACCACCGCTGCTTCTACCGTTGACGGGACGACCTACACTTTCCGTCTGGCACTTACGGACGCACGCGATTCCGGTTACAGGCTGCTGACCGCCACCCTGATCGGACAAAAGCGCCAGTCCTCCGTTGCGCAAAAGCGCAAACGTGCCTCCGTGATGAGGAAGCGTGACTGACGCCTCGCGAAAATATCTGTCATTCCGGTTTTCCCGCACAGAGCAGTAACGTCAAAGCGCGCATCGACACAATAGCCGCACCGGTTTGTGTGGGCAGGTGTTGCCTCGCACGGGTGATTGATAACCTGTCCCCGCTGCGTCAAGGCAGGTGCAGTTGCCGGTTCCAATGTTGCGAAACGGACTCAACCGTGGTTCTGCCGTGCGTTTATGGGGTTTTGAGAAACAGGTTCGTGGAGGCAGGGGACGGAATCGAACCGACGTAAACGGCTTTGCAGGCCGCTGCATAACCACTTTGCTACCCTGCCACTGGGACAGTGACACGTACTGCACTTTTCTGGAGCGGGAGAAGGGTCTCGAACCCTCGACCTCAACCTTGGCAAGGTTGCGCTCTACCAACTGAGCTACTCCCGCACATGTGCCGATAAAGCGCGGTACCTCTGCGCACAGCGGGACAGACTAACCCGCCTTCCGACGAGGTCGTGTCCCCACCAACGCAAAGGCGGAACGATAGCACAAGTTCCCGTTGACTGCAACCGCTTGCCATGGCTCTTTTGTCGGGAGAGATCGTGGGTACCCGGACAAGGTTTGGAGCAGAATCTTCCCTTTTTCCAATGGCCCGATGCGGCCTTGAACTGCTTCGCGGCAATTGTCTGAGGGCATGTTGCGACGACCTGTTCGCATATGGTTTGTTGGTTGTCTGAAAGCGCCTGAAATTCCTGCTCCCTGTTTTTTTATATCGAACAGGGTGTCCCTCAAAGGCATGACTGGCGGAGGATTTTTTCGGGATATTTGAGCAGAAAAGCGGATTTCTTTTCAATGTGCCGCGAGAGCCGTCCGGAATACTCCAGCGTCCCGCAGAATGGTAGACTGGAGCGGGAGAAGGGTCTCGAACCCTCGACCTCAACCTTGGCAAGGTTGCGCTCTACCAACTGAGCTACTCCCGCAACATCGAAACGGGCATTCTAGCATTTGACTTGACCTTGTCAAGAAAAACGGGTGTAGTGGGAAGGAAGGAAGCCGGGACGTTGCGAGCGCCGTCCAGGCACCTTTCATGCAGGAGGAATATTCCTTTTCCGTGGTTTCATCGCAAGGATCGTTGGTGCGGGATGGTCTGGCGCAATACAACGGTTTGACGGCATCAACTCATCGGATTACAATACGCGGTCCCTCGCGCGCCAAGGGGGATCGGCCTTTGCCGCTGCAGCAAGAAGGATGCGTCTGCCACGGACAAGTTGGTGGTGGAACCGCCTCGAAACGGGCGTATTTTTACTGATAGGATAAACCAATGAAAACCTTTTCCGCAAAGGGCAGCGATGTCCAGCGTGAGTGGTTTGTGATTGACGCAACCGACAAGGTGCTCGGACGTGTTGCCAGCGAAGTGGCACGCCGACTGCGCGGCAAACACAAACCGGAGTACACGCCTCATGTTGACACAGGCGATTTTATCATCGTGGTCAACGCTGGCAAATTGCGTGTTACCGGCAATAAAACCACGGACAAAAAATACTACCGCCACAGTGGTTACCCTGGTGGGATTTATGAAATGACATTTGAAAAAATGCAGCAGCGTTTTCCGAACAGGGCATTGGAAAAAGCGGTAAAAGGCATGCTTCCGAAGGGCCCCCTGGGCTACGCCATGTTCAAAAAGCTGAAAGTGTATGGTGGTGACACACACCCTCACGCTGCACAGCAACCGAAGCCACTTGAGATTTAAGGAGCAGATATGACCATGATCGGCAACTACAACTATGGCACAGGTCGCCGCAAGAGCGCAGTGGCACGTGTTTTTATCAAGACAGGCTCCGGAAAGATTACGATTAACGGGAAACCGGCGGCAGAATATTTTTCCCGCCAGACAGGCATGATGATTATCAGCCAGCCGCTGGAATTGACAGACAACAGAAACCGCTTCGACATTATGGTGAATGTGACGGGTGGCGGCGAGTCGGGTCAGGCGGGTGCAGTGCGTCATGGCATCAGCCGTGCGCTGGTGGATTATGACGCCGCCCTAAAGCCTGTCCTGTCCAAAGCAGGGCTGATTACCCGCGATGCCCGTGAAGTGGAAAGGAAAAAAGTGGGGCTGCACAAGGCTCGCAGGGCAAAGCAGTTCTCCAAGCGTTGATACAGGCGTTTTGTCGCGCAAACCGCTGGACTTTTTCCAGCGGTTTTTTTATTCACGCCATGCGGGTAAAATGGCACGGTTCTTCGGCGATGAAGAACAGTGCGGAGGGGGGACATGATCAAGGTTGGTATTGTCGGAGGGACCGGTTACACGGGTGTGGAGTTGCTTCGTCTTTTGTCGTCGCATCCCCGGGCGGAAATACTCGCGATTACTTCACGCAATGAAACCGGACAGGCTGTTTCCAGTCTTTTCCCCTCACTGCGCGGCAAGCTGGATATGCTTTTTTCTGTGCCCGATGATGACAGCACCGTTGCCGCCTTCAAAGCCTGTGATCTCGTTTTTTTTGCCACGCCGCACGGTATTGCCATGCAGCAAGCGCCCGACCTGTTGTCTTCGGGCGCCCGTGTCATTGACCTTGCGGCAGACTTCCGCCTGAAAGACCCGCAGGTATTTGAAAAGTGGTACGGCATGCCTCATTCGCAGCCCGAACTGCTCAAGACAGCCGTATATGGCTTGCCTGAAATCAATCGTACGGACATTCGTGCTGCGCGGCTGGTAGGGTTGCCCGGCTGTTACCCCACCAGCGTCCAGTTGGGGCTGGCGCCTGTTTTGAGGCAGCCCGCGCCGCTGGTGGACGAGATGACCCTGATTGCCGACTGCAAATCGGGCACATCGGGTGCCGGACGGCGCGCCAGCATCGGAATGTTGCTGTCCGAGACATCGGACAATTTTCACGCGTATGGTGCGTCCGCCCACCGCCATTATCCCGAGATAGTACAAGGATTGTCGGCCATCGCCGGTCGGGATATCGGATTGACCTTCGTGCCGCATCTGGTGCCCATGATACGAGGGATTCACGCCACGTTGTACGCACGCATTTTGCCTGCCGCGCAAAACAGGGATTTTCAGGCACTGTACGAGGACTATTATCGTGCAGAGCCGTTTGTGGATGTTTTGCCCTCGGGCTCTCATCCGGAAACGCGTTCGGTGCGCGGTTCCAACCTCCTTCGAATTGCACTGCATCGTCCGCAGGCAGACATGCTGCTGGCGCTTGTGGTAGAAGACAACCTGGTGAAAGGGGCAGCAGGTCAGGCGGTTCAATGCATGAATCTCATGTTTGGCCTGAACGAATCCACCGGATTGGAACAAGTGCCGCTCCTGCCGTAGGCACTGCAAGAAAAAGACTTTATGCTTATAATGAACGCGCAGGACATTTCCATTGAGGAGTTCAACATGAATGCAGTAGCAGAAATAATCAGCCCGACACCGGTGTCGTTTACGGATAGTGCCGCAGGCAAGGTGGCGGAACTGATAGCGGAAGAGGGCAATCCGGCACTGAAGCTTCGCGTTTTTGTTCAGGGTGGGGGGTGTGCCGGCTTTCAGTATGGCTTCACCTTTGATGAAACGGTTAACGAAGACGATACCACTATGGTAAAAGACGGCGTCACCTTACTGATTGATTCGGTCAGCTTTCAGTACCTTGCTGGCGCAGAAATTGACTATCGTGATGATATTGATGGTTCCCGTTTCGTCATAAAGAACCCCAATGCGGTCACAACTTGTGGGTGCGGCTCCTCCTTTTGTGCGTAACACACTCATATCACCGTTCGGCTGCCCGAAGTGACGGGGCGGCGCCCCGGGTCATTTCCCCGGGGAGAAAGGTGCTCTGCAGGAAACAGCGGTCTTTGCTATACTCGATAGGACATATCGGGTATTGTTGCTCGTCGCAGCTTGTGACGGAGGGGGTATTCCGCCGACCTTGCTTGATGTAACAGAAGGGATGGAAGAGAAAAAATGACAACATCCAGACAAACCAGTCGTGCTTCCTCACTGACAGGACTCGCCGATTTTCCCGTTTACATGGATTATTCTGCCACGACACCAGTAGATCCGCGTGTGGTGGAAAAGATGATTCCCTATCTTTCCGGTCATTTCGGAAATCCGGCGTCACGCAATCATCAGTACGGTTGGGATGCGGAAAAGGCTGTGGAAGAAGCGCGTTTTCATGTCGCGGCGCTGGTGGGCGCGGACTCGCGCGAGATTATCTGGACATCGGGCGCCACAGAAAGCAACAACCTTGCGCTCAAAGGCGCGGCGCACTTTTACAAAGGCAGGGGCAAGCATATCATTACGGTGCAGACGGAGCACAAAGCGGTTCTGGATACGGTGCAGGAACTGGAGCGCCAGGGTTTTGAGGCAACTTATCTGACTCCGCAGGAAGACGGATTGATCACGATAGAACAATTATCTGCCGCCATTCGCCCGGACACAATTCTGGTTTCCGTGATGTGGGTCAACAATGAAATCGGTGTGATTCAGCCCATTGCGGAAATTGGTGAGTTGTGCCGCGAGAAAGGGATTGTCTTTCACTGCGATGCCGCGCAGGCAACAGGCAAGGTAGAGATAGACATGAAGAAAGTCAAGGTGGATCTTCTGACCTTGACCGCGCACAAAACCTATGGCCCCAAGGGGGTTGGCGCCCTGTTTGTCCGTCGTCATCCCCGGGTGCATGTTGAGGCACAGATGCACGGTGGAGGTCACGAACATGGCATGCGTTCGGGTACACTTGCCCCGCACCAGATTGTTGGTATGGGCGAGGCTTTTCGTTTGGCGAAGCTGGAAATGCGTGATGAAATTGAGCGCGTCAGAGTGCTGAGTCGGCGGCTGGCGGAAGGATTGACAGGGATAGAGGAGATTGTCGTCAATGGGGATATGAAGCACCGCGTTCCCCACAATCTGAATGTGAGCTTCAACTACATTGAAGGAGAATCCCTGATGATGGCGATGAAAGAGTTGGCGGTATCCTCTGGTTCGGCATGTACTTCGGCAACGCTGGAGCCTTCGTTCGTCCTGCGTGCCCTGGGCAGAAGCGACGAGTTGGCACACAGTTCCATTCGCTTCACGATTGGGCGTTTTACCACGGAAGGAGATATTGATTTTGCCACGGGCTTAATCAAAAAGCATGTGGCGCGCTTGCGCGAACTTTCTCCGCTGTGGGATATGCACAAAGAAGGCATTGACATCAGCAAGATTCAGTGGGCGGAGCATTGAGCTTTCCTTTCCTGAACGGAGTACAGATATGGCATATTCAGACAAGGTGCTGGAACACTACGAAAATCCCCGCAATGTCGGGTCGTTCCCAAAGGATGACGATACCGTCGGCACGGGCATGGTGGGTGCACCTGCTTGCGGCGATGTCATGAAATTGCAGATTAAGGTCAACGGAGAAGGCAGGATAGAAGATGCCCGCTTCAAAACGTATGGCTGCGGTTCAGCCATCGCTTCCAGTTCCCTGATAACCGAGTGGGTAAAAGGCAAGACGCTGGACGAAGCATTACAAATCAGGAATGTAGACATTGCAGAAGAACTGGCGCTCCCGCCGGTGAAAATACATTGCTCCATTCTGGCGGAGGATGCCATACGTGCAGCAGTGGCAGATTATCGGAGTCGTCGGGGCGGGACGGAGGATAAATCGTGATTACACTCACAGAAAAGGCGGCAAGGCATGTTGCGCGTTCTCTGGAGCGCAGGGGGAAAGGTATTGGGCTGCGGCTTGGCATACAAACCAGCGGATGTTCCGGGCTTGCCTACAAGCTGGAGTACGTTGATCAGTTGACCGACACCGACCTCGTTTTTGAATCACAAGGCGTCAAGCTCGTCATTGATTCGCAGAGCCTGCCGTATGTGGATGGCACCGAGCTGGACTTTGTGCGTGAGGGGCTGAACGAGGGATTTCGCTTCAACAATCCGAACGCAAAGGGCGTGTGCAGTTGCGGTGACAGTTTCCACGTCTGACCATGCAATTTCCCAACCATTTTGCCCTGTTTGGATTACCGGAGCAATTCACGTTGGACAAAGCGGTGTTGGAAGAGGCTTACCATGAAATTCAGCGCGTTGTGCACCCTGACCGCTTCGGTATGGCAGGGGATGCGGCGCTTCGTTCGTCCGTGCAATGGGCGTCTCGCGCCAACGACGCATACCATGTGTTACGGGACCCATTAAAGCGTGCGATTTACCTGTGCGAGATAAAGGGCGTTCCGCTGGATACGGATGCTGTGTCAGCCGTTCCGCCCGACTTTGTTCTGGAGCAAATTACCTGGCGGGAAGAACTGGATGTGGCGCGTGTTGAAAAAGACACGGAGGCACTCTCTACGCTGTCAGCGCGTCTTTGGGAGCGCAAAAGGGCACTGTTGCAATTGATTGGGGAGCAGCTTGACCGGAAGGATTTCCTGTCGGCAGTGCAGGCAATACGGAAGATGATGTTTCTTGACCGTTTTTCGGACGAAATCAACCGTATTTTTGACGAAATGGAAGCCACTTCGTAGCAGGCGGTGTGACTATCCCATGTCGCTTCTCCAAATTGCCGAACCCAACGCACCAGTGACGAATGCCTCTCGTCCCTTCAGGCGGGTGGTAGGTATTGACCTGGGAACCACACATTCGTTGGTCGCAAGTGTGGTGGATGGTGTTCCTTGCGTCTTTCCTGATGACGAAGGCCGGGTACTGCTGCCCTCTGTCGTACGCTACCTGCCGGATGGGCAGGTTGAGACGGGTTATTTTGCCCAGCGACGCCAGACGGAAGACCCCAAAAACACCATACTCTCTGTCAAACGCCTGATGGGGCGGGGACTGCAAGATATTCCCAATCGAAATGACCTGCCGTACGATTTTGAGGAACAGCCTGGCATGGTGCGAATTCACACTGCGGCCGGAGTCAAAAGTCCGGTTGAAATCTCCGCTGAAATACTGTCCGAACTGAAGGGGCGTGCAGAGAAAGAACTGGGAGGGAGCCTTGCCGGTGCGGTCATCACTGTTCCTGCCTATTTCGATGAAGCGCAACGCCAGGCAACGCGGGATTCGGCAAAGCTGGCAGGCATTCCGGTGTTGCGTCTGCTTTCCGAACCAACTGCCGCCGCGGTTGCCTACGGACTGGATAACGCGGAAGAAGGAATTTATGCGGCTTATGATCTGGGCGGCGGCACGTTTGACATCTCCCTTCTGAAATTCAGCAAGGGCGTCTTTGAAGTGTTGGCAACCGGCGGGGACTCCGCGCTGGGCGGAGATGACTTTGACCACCGTCTTTTTTGCCATGTCCTTGAACAGGCGCAACTGTCCCCGCTTTCCATGCAGGACGCCCGTCAGCTTTTACAGGCGGTGAAGCAAGCAAAGGAACGGCTTTCTTTCCAGACAGATGTGCGCATTACCTCGCAATTTTCAACAGGACAAGTCCTTTCCTTTCCTGTTTCAGCCAATACTTTTGAAGCGTTGACCCGGCATCTGGTGTCCCGTACCCTGCAAATTACCCAAAATGTCCTGCGCGATGCCGGGCTGGACGTCATGTCCGTGCAGGGCGTTATCCTGATTGGGGGCGCCACCCGTATGCCCCATGTCCGCAGGGAGGTGCAATCCCTTTTCCAGCGCGCGCCCTACACGCATATTGACCCCGAAACCGTTGTGGCGGTCGGCGCTGCCAGGCAGGCGAATCTGCTCGCGGGCAACCAAATGGGCGACGGCTGGCTGTTGCTGGACGTTATTCCCCTATCGTTGGGCATCGAAACCATGGGCGGGCTGACTGAAAAGATTATTCCACGCAATGCGACACTGCCGTGTGCCTTTTCGCGTGAATTTACCACCTTCCATGATGGGCAAACCGCCATCGCCATTCATGTTGTGCAGGGAGAACGGGAGCGCGCGGATGATTGCCGCTCACTTGCCCGTTTTGAACTGCGGGGAATTCCATCCTTGTCGGCAGGCATTCCCCGTATTCGGGTTACATTCGCGGTGGATGCGGATGGACTGCTCTCCGTTTCAGCCGAAGAGGCGCTGACTCACACCACAGCGGGTATTACCGTCAAGCCATCCTACGGGCTGACCGATGCGGAAATAACACGCATGCTCCGCGATTTTAGCCAATTTGCCCAAAGCGACCTGGCGGATCGCCTGCTGGTTGAAGCCCGTCTGGATGCAAAGCGCATCATTGAAGCGACCCGTTCCGCATTGCTGACAGATGGAGATTTGTTAAATGAAGAAGAGCGCGTTACCATAGATGCCCTTTTGCAAAAGGCACAAACCGAGTCGGAAAACACGGTTTGCGCACCGATCACCCTTGCGACAGAAGCGCTATCAAAAGGAACAGAGGCTTTTGCCGCCCGCAGGATGAACCGGCATATTCGGGAGGCGCTCACCGGCAAATCCATTGATGATATTCACTAAACGCCGCCATGCCTACTATCCGCGTTCTGCCGCATCCTGTTTTATGTCCCGATGGTATGGAATTGTCCGTGTCCCCGGGGCAAACCCTTTGCGCCGTTCTGCTCGAAAACGGGATCCGGATTGACCACGCCTGCCAGCAGCATGGCGTCTGTGCCACCTGCCATGTGCTGATTCGCGAAGGATTTCGTACCTTGCCCCCGGCGGACGAAAAGGAGGAAGACCAGCTGGATCGCGCCTGGGGGTTGGAGTCGGTGTCGCGC
>JAISAG010000153.1 GCA_031266815.1 Burkholderiaceae bacterium
GGCGATGCGGTAAGCGACTATCGTTGCCATGCGTTTTCCTGCGCCGATGTCCAGATAGATGTCATTGATGGATTTGGCACCCGTTTCGTTGAGCAGGCGGTCGGTTACGGGTTGTGGAATCACTGTGTGTGCGCTGATGGATTGCAAGGACTGGTGCAAGAGACGTTTGCCCAGTTCAATGGAATCACTGGTATTGACAGAGCGCAGATAGCTGCGAATACACGAACGCGCCTTTCCGGTGCGGACAAACGACAGCCACGAGGGATTGGGATGTGAAGTCGGCGAGGTGATGACTTCCACAATATCGCCGTTTTCCAGCGGAGTCATGAGTGGTGCGGGCTCGTTGTTGATTTTGACGGCAACCGTCTGGTTTCCGACATCGGTGTGGATGTTGTACGCAAAGTCCAGCGCGGTGGCGTCACGCGGCAGGGAGATAATTTCCGATTTTGGCGTGAACACATAAACGGAGTCGGGGAAGAGGTCGAACTTGATATGTTCCAGAAATTCTGCCGAATTGCCTGTCTGCTGTTGTATGTCCAGAAGCGATTGCAGCCAGCCCAGGCTGCGTTTTTGTATGTCGGTGAGGTTTTCGTTCTGGCTTTTGTAAAGCCAGTGTGCGGCAACACCTGTTTCCGCGACATGGTGCATTTCCTGTGTGCGAATCTGGAACTCAATGGGTGCGCCGTAGGGTCCGATCAGTGTGGTGTGCAGGGATTGGTAATTGTTGAGTTTGGGGATGGCGATGTAGTCCTGCACCTTTCCCGGAATGGGCTTGTACAGGGCATGCAGGATACCCAGCGTGGTGTAGCATTCGTCAATCGTGTCAACGACGACACGAAAACCGTAGATATCCTGAATTTGGGAAAAGGAGATGTTGTCTTTGCGCATTTTCCGGTATATGCCGTACAGGGTCTTTTCCCTTCCGTAGAGTTCTGCGTGTATGCCTCGTTTTTCCAGTGCGTCACGGACGGCGCTGTGTATTCGTGAAAAGAATTCGTTTCGACTTCCCCGGGCGGTGCCGACCGCTTTTTTCAGTGTTTCGTAACGAAACGGGTACAGATAATGGAAAGCCAGATTTTGCATTTCGCGGTACAGGTTGTTTATCCCCAGACGATGCGCAATCGGGACATAGACTTCCATTGTTTCCCGCGAGATGCGTCTTTGCTTCCGCTGTTCCATGGCATCCAGCGTGCGCATGTTATGCAGCCGGTCTGCCAGCTTGATCAGGATGATACGGACATCCCGCGCCATCGCCAGCAGCATCTTCCTGAAATTTTCGCCCTGGGCATCCGCGTAATTTTCAAACTGAAGTTTTTCCAGTTTGGACAATCCGTCCACCAGGGTGGCAACGGGCGCGCCAAAGCGCTCTATCAACTCTTCTGTCTTGATGTCGTGGTCTTCGATTACATCATGCAGCAGGGATGCCATGATGGCTTGCGCGTCCAGTTTCCAGTCCGCGCAGATTTCAGCAACGGCAAGCGGGTGCGAGATGTAGGGAATTCCCGATTTCCTGATTTGTCCCAGATGCATTTCGTCCGCGTAGCGAAACGCCTCCCGCACCCTTTGCATGTCTGCACGGGAGAGGTAGGTTTCGAGTTTTTGGGTCAGGTTGGAAAAAGTGGCGACCAGCGGGCGTACCGGCGCGGCGGGCGCATCCTCCCCGTCTCCGGCGGTTGCGTCAACCGGGGTGTTTTTTTGCGAGGCGTCGTCGTTCTGCATCAGGAGCCCCCGGTGGGGATGCGAACGGGGAAGCCGTAGCGGTAATATTCCACTCCCGTTTCAGGTGGGGGAAGGAGTGTGTTAGCCGGGAACCTTTCTCAGCATCTTGTCCCGGTCTATCTTTCCGGCGGCAATTTCGCGCAGCGCCAGTACCGACATCTTGTCCTTGGCGTCTACCTGCGGGGTGTGCCCTTGCAGCAACTGCCTTGCGCGGTACGTGGCGCACAGCGTCAGTTCGAAATGGTTGGGAATATGTTGCAGACAGTCTTCGATGGTAATACGGGCCATGGTATTCCTGATACGGGTTAAAAGACCGACAGCTACGCAACGCCCAATTGTTTGAAAAGGCGGGCATTACGATGCGCTTGCCCGGTAAACCGGCAGTTAATCGCTGTGACAACGGCGATTAACTGGAAAAGCGCTGTGTCAAATTCATCGTTAATGATAACATAGTCAAAGCGGGAAGCGTGCGACATCTCTTTTTGGGCAGTTTGCATGCGCCGTGCGATAGATTCGGGCGTGTCCAGTCCGCGTTTTTTCAGCCGGTCTTCCAGTGTCGGAATGGACGGCGGCAGGATGAAAATGCTCACTGCCTCGGGCAGCAGGCGGCGAATTTGCATGGCACCCTGCCAGTCAATTTCCAGCAACGTATCTTTTCCGTTTGAAACGCGTTCCAATACAGCCTGACGCGATGTTCCGTAAAGGTTGCCATACACTTCAGCCCATTCCAGAAATTCACCCCGCTCCTTTCTTTCGCAGAAGTCTTCCACGCTGATGAAGTGATATTCCCGTCCGTTTTCTTCTCCCCGGCGCGGCGGGCGGGTCGTGTGCGATATAGACAGCCCCAGATCGGTTTCTTTCTCCATGAGCGCCTTTATCAGGCTGGTTTTTCCCGTGCCGGACGGCGCGGTGACAACAAACAGGGTGCCACCTGTCTGGGAGGAGGAAGCCATTTTTATCATGCCGCGTTGCGCGTTTTGTGATTACCAGAACTTCCACCAAACATCGTCAAGTTCCCGTGTTCCACCCTTGGGCAGGACGCTGTCGGGAAAATTCTGCCGGAACACCCGATCCGCGTCATCACGCAATTCGGTCAACCCCAGTTTGTCATAAGCGCGAACAAGGATGAACATGGCGTCTTCGCTGGATGGCGTGTCCGAATACCGGGACAGGACGGTCTGTGCGCGGTTGACTGAAGCAAGGTATGCCCCCCGGGTGAAATAATACCGGGCGACATGGATTTCGTGCCGGGCCAGCATATTGAGCAGATAGCGCATCCGTACCGTTGCATCCGGCGCGTACAGGCTTTCCGGGAAGCGGGTGACCAGCATGCGGAACGAATCAAATGCCTCCTGCGCGGCTTTGGGGTCGCGTTCGGAGAGGTCCTGCTTGAACGCAAAGTTCATAATACCCACGCGGTCATTAAAGTTGATCAGACCTCGCAGGTAATACATGTAGTCAATATTGGGATGATTCGGGTGCAGCTTGATGAATCGCTCGACGGCGGCAAGCGCCTGTGGTTGGTCATTGTCGCGATAGTAGGCATAAGCCACTTCGATCTGCGCCTGCTGGGCGTAGACCCCGAAGGGGTAGCGCGCTTCCAGTTTTTCCAGGTACTTGATGGCTTTTTCGTAGTCACCCCCCGCCATCTGATCCTTGGCTTCCCGGTAGAGTTTGCCCGCGGGCCAGTCGGCCGTTTCGTCAATTTCTTCAGGCAGCAGACCACAACCCGACAGGGCGAGCGACAGGGCAAGCACGACAGGCAGGATACGGCGCAACCTCTGTCCCATAATTTCTCTCAGCATCATGATGTGGAAGAAAATAATCACCTAATCTTGGAATTATATCGAATAAAAGCGACAATGCACGAAAAGAAAGAGGAAATATGTCGCAAGAGGATTTGGCGCACCAGGGGGCGGAAGACGTATCGGTTGAAGAAGACGCGGTGTGCCGGTTTGTACTGAGTGCGGAAGAAGCGGGAGAGCGCCTGGACAAGGTGCTGGCGAGGCGGCTGCCCCGATTTTCTCGGAGCCGGATACAGCAGTGGATAAAGGCTGGCGCGGTGACCGCCAACGATGCGCCTGTCCACGTTCGGCAGCACGTGTCGGGGGATGAGGCTATCGTGGTATGGCTCGCGCCTTCGGCAGAGGAAGTCGCGTACCGGCCAGAGCCGGTCGCGCTGTCAGTTGTCCACGAAGACGAAGATATCCTGGTGCTTGACAAGCCCGCCGGACTGGTGGTGCATCCGGCGGCGGGGAACTGGTCGGGAACCCTGTTAAACGGCTTGTTGCATCACTATCCCGCCCAGGCAGGGTTGCCGCGTGCAGGAGTGGTTCACCGTCTCGACAAGGACACCAGCGGGCTGATGGTGGTCGCCCGCACCTTGCAGGCACAGACCAGCCTGGTTCGCCAGTTGCGCGACAGGCAGGTGACGCGGGAATATCAGGCGCTTGTGTGGGGGATACCGCCACCCGAAAAGGCTATCAGTGCTGCTATCGGGCGGCATCCGCGTGACCGCGTGCGAATGGCTGTGCGGGAAGAAGCGCGGGGAGCGAAAGCCGCGGTTACCCATTACGTGCGCCTGGCAACAGGCAAGCTGGGCAGCGCGGCGGTCAGTCTTCTGCGCTGCAAGCTGGAGACGGGGCGCACCCACCAGATTCGTGTACACATGCAGTTCATCGGTTTTCCGCTGGTTGGAGATAACCTGTACGGGCGGGTACCTCTCTCGTCGTGGTTTCATCGGCAGGCGCTGCACGCGCGCCGACTGGCACTGGTACATCCCGGGAACGGACGGGACATCGAGTGGGCAGCGCCGTTGCCGGACGACATGGCGGGTATTCTGCAACAGGCAGGAATCGGGCAGGTGTCATGACATTCCTTTTTCCCGATTGGCCTGCGCCGTCCTGTGTCAGAAGCCTTTCCACCCTGCGGGGCGGCGGCGCCAGCGCCGCGCCCTATCACGGCGCATCTCCTGCTGATGGCGGCTTGAATCTGGCGCTGCATGTGGGAGATGATGTGCGGGCCGTTGCGCAAAACAGGGCCTTACTCAAAGAGAGGTTGCCATCGGCGCCGCTGTGGTTGAACCAGGTGCATGGCACACAGGTCGCAACAGACGAAGTCGCGGACGGGGCGCCGTCCGCTGATGCCTGTGTGACACGGGCGCGCGGCAGGGTTTGTGTCGTGCTGACGGCGGATTGTCTGCCGGTGTTGTTCTGCGATACAGCCGGTTCCGTGGTTGCTGCCGCGCACGCGGGCTGGCGCGGATTGGCGGGCGGCATTCTGGAAGAAACGGTGTCTGCATTGCGTCGTGCGGGTGCGGGAGAATTGCTGGCATGGCTGGGTCCCGCCATTGGTCCGGCACGCTTTGAGGTGGGAGAACCTGTCGCGCGGGTTTTTGCCGCGAAAGATTCTGCCTTGCAACAGGCGTTTCGGCACACAGCGGGCGACAAGTATCTGGCGGACATTTATCTGCTGGCGCGTCTGATCCTGGCGAAACAGGGCGTCGTGCGTGTCAGCGCGTGCGGGAGGTGTACGGTATCCGAACCGGATTGCTTTTATTCCTATCGGAGAGATGGCGCGACAGGTAGAATGGGGAGTTGTATCTGGCTGGAATAGGGTGGCATAAAACGGATGGGCAAGGGAAATAAAATCGGCTTTGTATCGCTGGGATGCCCCAAGGCGCTGGTGGATGCCGAGCGTATTCTGACGCGTTTGCGGGCCGAGGGATATGAAACGGCGGAATCCTACCGGGAGGCGGCACTGGTTATTGTGAATACTTGCGGTTTTATTTCCGATGCCGTTGAAGAATCCCTCGCCGCTATCGGGGAGGCGATGGCAGAAAACGGGCAGGTCATTGTGGCGGGTTGCCTGGGTGCGAAAAAGACAGAAACCGGTCAGGATTTCGTTCGTACCGTGTTGCCTGATGTGCTGGAAGTGATCGGCCCCAACGCGACAGAAGCGGTGGTTGCGGCAGTACACCGATACCTGCCGCGCCCGCACGACCCTTTCGCCGATTTACTGCCGCCGCAGGGGATAAAGCTGACGCCCCCTCACTATGCCTACCTGAAAATCGCGGAAGGATGTGATCGCCACTGCACCTTTTGCGTGATTCCCCTTTTGCGGGGACGGCTGGTTTCCTCCCCGGTGGAAAATGTCCTGCGTGAAGCGGAAATTCTGCTGGATAGCGGCGTCAGGGAATTGCTGCTGGTTTCGCAAGATACCGCTGCCTATGGCACCGATTTGCGCTTCAAGCGCGGTTTTTACAATGGTGCCCCTGTTCGGACGAACATCACTTCCCTGGCATATCACCTCGGGAAGCTGGCAAAACCGTATGACGCATGGGTACGCCTGCACTATGTGTACCCCTACCCGTATGTGGACGAATTGGTTGCGCTGATGCAGGAAGGGTATCTCCTGCCTTATCTGGATGTGCCCCTGCAACACGCGCACCCGGATGTGCTGCGGCGGATGCGCCGTCCTGCCGGCGAAGAAAATCATCTGGAACGCATCGCTTCCTGGCGAAAGCAGTGTCCGGATATTGCCATTCGCTCCACCTTCATTACCGGGTTTCCGGGCGAAACCGAAGCTGAATTCGGGGCGTTGCTGGATTTTTTGCGGGAAGCGGAAATTGACCGCTTAGGATGCTTTGCCTATTCTCCGGTGGAGGGCGCGCTTGCCAACACCCTGCCGGGCGCTGTGCCGGAAGCCGTACGGGAAGAACGCCGGGCGCAGCTAATGTATTTGCAGGAAGCCGTGTCGCGGCAGAAGTTGCAGAAGAAAGTCGGAACCCGCATCCGTGTTCTCTTGGATACAACGGTTCGTGCGGGCGCCATCGGGCGCTCTTTTGCGGATGCGCCGGAGGTAGATGGGGTGGTGCATGTGCGCAAACCCGGCAGAACACGGAAAAAACTGAATGCGGGCGATTTTGTGAACGTGCGGATAGACAAGGCGGATACGCACGATTTGTGGGGGGTGGTGGATGAGCGGGACGCAACAGGAGAGAAAAATGGGCAAGCGCAAGGCAAAACAGACACGGATACTGCACAGTGATTACCGTCCTCCGGAAAGGTTTGCCGCTTTTCCCCCGCCGACTTATCGGGCCTCGACCGTCCTGTTCGATACGCCTGCCAGCCTGCGCGCCCGCGACTGGCGAAGCAGGGATGCCTACACATACGGTTTACACGGAACACCGACGACTTTTACGCTGGAAAGCCAGATAGCGGCGATAGAAGGCGGAGAGTATTGCATACTGGCGCCGAGCGGGCTTGCCGCCATCACGCTGGTTGACTTCGCCTTTTTGCGCGCGGGAGATGCCGCGCTGATTCCTGAAAATGTGTACGGTCCCAATCGTGAACTGGGAGACTGGCTTGCCAGTGATTTTGACATAAGCGTCCGCTATTACGACCCCTTGATTGGCGAGGGTATTGCTGATCTCATCTGCCCAAACACCCGCCTGGTCTGGACAGAAGCGCCCGGTTCCGTCACGATGGAAGTTCCCGATATTCCGTCCATTTGCCGCGCCGCACATGAAAAAGGCGCCATTGTCGCGCTGGACAATACCTGGTCGGCGGGATTGGGATTTGACGCGTTTGCGCATGGGGTCGATGTCTCCCTGCAGGCGCTGACCAAATACCATTCCGGCGGATCCGACCTGTTGATGGGCGCGTTAATCACGCGCGAAGAGTCCCTGCATCACCGAATCGGATTGGCGCACATGCGCCTGGGTATGGGCATCGGCGCGGATGATGCCTATCAGGTTTTGCGCTCACTTTCCACCATGAGCATGCGCTACCGGCAGCATGGCGAGTCGGGAATGGCGGTTGCCCAGTGGCTTGGGACCTGCCCGCAAGTCAGTCTGGTTCTGCATCCGGCATTGCCGGATTGCCCCGGGCACGCACTGTATCAGCGCGATTTTACCGCGCCCGGAGGACTGTTTTCCTTTCTTTTTCACCCGCGTTATACAGAACAGCAGACAGACCGTTTCATTGAAGCCTTGCAGTTGTTCAAACTGGGGTTTAGCTGGGGCGGTGTGCACAGCCTGTGCGTTCCATATAGAATCCACGCGGGGCGCAAGGATTGGCAGCACCGCGACAAGCAATTACTTCGTTTGTATATCGGACTGGAGGCGGTTGACGACCTGATTGACGATTTGGCGCAGGCATTTCGCGTGATGGACGCGGCACCCGGCGCGCCATAGGACTGCGGGTGCGCAAGGCGACTGCCGCCATTCAAATGGATTTGATGGTTCGGGTGGTGTATTCCTCGATGTAGTCAATCAGTTCATCGGACGCCTCTCCCGCCCTTTTTTCATCCCCTTCGCCAATGGCGCGGGAGATGTTTGCGTGTAATTCGCAGATTCGCTTCATGTCGCCGAAGTGCGCGAAATAAAGGTAGGCGAACCGGCGCGTTTGCGCCTGTATGATGTTCATGGACATTTGTGCGTATCTGTTGCGCGCCGCCGATGCCAGCAACTGGTTGTAATCCCTGTCGGTGGGGATAAATCGGTCCACATCGTTCGTTGGAGCCACTTTCAGAAATTCTTCAGCCAGGGTGAGGAAGGTATTCCTTTCCTCTTGCGTGGAAAACTGCGCTGCCCGCTTTGCCATGATGCGCTCCATTTCGCGCCTGACCTCAATCAGGCGAAACTGGTCTGTCATGTCAATTTCCGAAATGGTGATGCCGGACCGGGGTGTGATAGTGACCGTCCCTTCGTAAGCCAGTTTTTGCAGCGCTTCGCGAACAGGCGTTCGACCAATGCCGAGCTGCTCGCTTAAAAATTTTTCGGAAATCCGACTGCCGGGCTTAAGCTTGAGGCTGACGATCATTTCCTCAATCAGGTCGTACGCTTTTTCCGCCTGACTGACATTCACGTGCGTTGCCGTGTCTTTTGCCTTGTTTGACCTTCTTTTGGCGGGTTTTCGCATGATAGGGTATCGAACAGAAAGGAGTAAAACGGACGGGCGCGCCTACTGTCATGGCGGGGTATCCGGCGGGTGTTCTGTCCACCGAAACATACCAATGACACGCTTCTAGCATACCAGTATATCATTCGCGGTGGATAGCTTCCAGCGTTATCGCCTTTAAAACGCGGAATGCGGGCGCATGGCGGTGTTACTTCGCCGTTCGCTGCGACGCCGCCTTGTGCTGCATCCTGCCTCGTCATTTTCCCCGGCTTTTTCGGCGAGATAATGTTGCGTCAAAGCAACGTTTATGTGCTTATTTACTGCAAAAATGTTGCTTATAAGCAACATTTAACGTTTTCGTGCCGGTTAAAGCCAACACCTCGTGTTAGGGTCAGTCTTGTGGGTTGAGAATGTTCCGACATGCCAACCCCCTTGGGTCTCTTTCGAATCCTTTACACTGCCTTACAATCCCCCAAAACCATTACAACACAACCAAAAACAATACCTTACCCCCCCCCCCCCCCCCCATAAAAATACGCATGCCAGGGGCGGCATGAGGCCTCACAGCGAGGCAAAGGCCGCCACGGAAAACGTGAGAGGTTGCCG
>JAISAG010000058.1 GCA_031266815.1 Burkholderiaceae bacterium
CAATTCGGCAAGGAGTGTCGCATCGGCAGTAAACGCCGTATCCGACACGACCGGCGTTCGAGCCGCCGCGCAGACCACCGCGCTGTTGCAGTTCGCTGCGAACGGTGATTATGCGTTCGAACTGGAATCCGGTAACAGCGGTTCGTCCTCCCCTGTCGCGTTCACCGTGAATCAGGGTGTTGCGGGATTAAATCAGGCGGTCAGCGCGTTCAATGACCAAGCCGGAAGAACGGGTGTGGTCGCGCGGGAAGATGCCGTACACGGTGGCGTTCGATTGGTCAACGGCGCGGGGGAAACCATCGCGCTGAACTGGAAATCCGGCGTGACGCAGCCCACACTCGGCGCGATCTCCGCAAGCGGTGCGTTGAACAGTACGGACATGAACACGGATACGCCGTACGGAGTAGACGGAGAGGTAACGCTGGATTCTGCTGCCGCGTTTTCCGTGTTGGCGGAAAGTGTTCCAACCGGAGCAACCGTGCCGACGGGTTCGTCTCAGCTCACGCCGCTTGCCGCGCTGGACATTTCCACACCGGAAGGCGCCCGGTCTGCATTGTCCGTGATAGATTCCGCCCTGACGGCTGTCAATGGCGAACGGACAAACTATGGCGCCATGCAGGCGCGTTTTTCCGGCGTCATTTCCGGTTTGTCCGTATCGCCGGAAAGCACGGCAGGAGTCGCCGGTCGAATTGAAACAACAGACTCCGCACGGGAAGTGGTGGGTCAGTCGCGCACATTGATTGCGCAGCAAGGCGAGCGTGCCATGCAGGCGCAAGCGAACCAGGTGCCTCAATCCGTATTGTCGCTGCTGCGTTAGTCGCCCCGGGCGCGTCAGCAGCAGCGCGCTTTCCGGGATGCATGCCCGCCTGAGCGGGAGCGTTCCGCTGTGTTTTTTTTGTTTCATACAGTACAATGTGAACTGTACCCGTTGTTGCCACTGGCAGCGGGTGCGTGGGGCTTCGCTGTCATTCCTTGACCTTGCGGGAGGCGGACTGTATGAAAGCACTTCCTGGACTGGACTCTCCTCCGTTTGACCCCACCTTGTATCTGGACAGAGATATTTCCCTGCTGGCTTTCAATGCGCGCGTACTGGCGCAGGCGGAAAATCGGAGCCTGCCCCTGATGGAGCGCTTGCGCTTCCTGTGCATTACCAGCAGCAACATTGACGAATTTTTTGAGGTGCGGGTCGCCAGCATCCGCGCCCGGGGCGAATCCGGCGCCCGACGAAGTATCCGCGATGTTGACGCACTTCTGGACAATATCAGCAAGGACTGTCACACGCTGATTGAGAAGCAGTACGCCATTCTGAACCAGGAAATCCTGCCCCAGCTGGCAGACAGCGGCATACGGCTCCTGACAGAAGAAGAACTGAACGAAAAGCAGCGTGCCTGGGTCAAAGATTTTTTTGACTCGGAGATTCGCCCCGTCCTGACCCCCATCGTACTGGATCCGGCACATCCCTTTCCCCGTGTGCTGAACAAGAGCCTTCACTTCATCATTTCCCTGTCGGGGAAAGACGCATTCGGGCGGGGTAATGATGTTGCCATTATCAAGGCGCCGCGGGTTCTGCCGCGGGTAATTCGCCTGCCGGAGGACATATCGCCCGGTGTCGGGGCTTTCACACTGCTGTCATCCATTATCCAGATGTATCTTCCCGATTTGCTTCCCCAGCGGGACATCGTCGCGTGCTCCCAGTTTCGGGTAACGCGGGACAGCGACCTGTGGGTAGATGAAGAGGAAGTGAAAAACCTGAAGGAAGCGCTGCGAAGCAGTTTGTCCAACAGGCATTACGGCAGGGCCGTCCGGCTGGAAGTAGCGCATGACTGTCCCGCGGAACTGGCGGATTTTCTGCTTAACCAGTTTGATCTGGACCAGCGCGACATCTACTATGCCAATGGGCCGGTGAACATGGTTCGTCTGCTGGAGATGCTGGACCACATCAACGACCCGAAACTGTTCTTCCAGAAATATACGCCCTCGGCCGTTGCGCTTTCCCGCCGTAACTCCCTTTTCGAGGCGCTTCGTGGAAAGGATATCTTGCTGCACCATCCCTTCCAGTCCTTTCAGACAGTAATTGATTTTATCCGGCAGGCAGCGCATGACCCGGATGTGCTGGTTATCAAGCAGACTATTTATCGCGCGGGGGTGCATTCCGAACTGATGGAATCGCTGATTGCGGCGGCACAGCGGGGCAAGGAAGTGTTGGTGGTGGTGGAGTTGAAAGCGCGCTTTGATGAAGAGCGGAACATTGACTGGGCGGGACGTTTGCAGGAGGCGGGCGCACAGGTCGTGTACGGCGTAATGGGGTTGAAGACCCACGCCAAGCTGGCGCTGGTTATCCGCAGGGAAAACGGCGTATTGCGCTATTATGCCCATATGGGGACGGGCAATTACAACCCTAACACTGCGCGCATCTATACCGACTTTGGTCTGCTGACTGCCAACGAAAAACTGGCGGGAGAAGTGAACGAGGTCTTCATCCGCATAACCAGCCTGACAAGGCCGGTAAAACTGGATTATCTGTGGATGGCACCCTTTGAACTGCACCGCGGCATCATTCGCAGCATTCAGAACGAGGCGCGGCTGGTAAAGCAAGGAAAAAAAGGGAGAATTATTGCCAAGGTCAACTCCCTGATTGATGAATCAGTCATTCAGGCGCTGTATGCCGCTTCTTCCGCGGGAGTGAAAATTGACCTGATTGTGCGGGGAGCCTGTGCGTTAAAGCCCGGGGTGAGTGGGCTGTCAGACAATATCCGCGTTTATTCCATTGTCGGGCGTTACCTGGAACACTCTCGCATCTACTATTTCAGAAACAACCTCAAACATGACGTTTACCTGTCCAGCGCGGACTGGATGGCGCGCAATCTGTTCAGGCGTGTTGAGATAGCTTTCCCTATTTTGGACAAGGCACTGAAAAAGAGAATTCTGCAGGAAGGGCTTCTGCCCTATCTCAAAGACAACCAAAATACATGGAAACTCTGTCCAGACGGGACGTATCGCCGGAAAAAAGCGGTCAGATCACAGTGGCAATTCAGCGCCCAGCAATACCTGATGTCGTTGTATGGCGCTTCGCCGGTATCCGCTGTGCGAACCAAGTAGAAGGAAGGGGTCATGCCACAGGGCGCCGTCCCCCCTCCCCGCGAGCAGGATATCGTGACCGGACCCGGGAAGCGGCTGCTGTTTTTCCTTCCTCCGCTGGCAGCTTTTCGCCCGCAGGGGCAAGATCTGTTGTCAGGACTGGCCATTACGGGTTTGCTGCTGCCCCAGGCACTGGCTTATTCCAGCATCGGCGATATGCCCGCACAGGCGGGTATTATTGCGCTCCTTGCCGGATTGTTCTGTTACGGGATACTGGGCGGTTCCCGTTTTGCACTGGTCTCCCCCACTTCGTCGTCGGCGGTTGTACTCGCTGCTGCCACCGCCAGTCTGGCGGGTAACAGCCCATCAGGCCGCCTTGTCGTCGCCGGCGCGCTGGTTCTGGCAATCAGCCTGGTTTTTGTCTTGTCCGCGATTATCCGCATCGGGAATATTACCGATTTTATTGACCGTCCCGTATTACGTGGATTCACCTTCGGACTGTGCATTTTCATCGTCATCAAGCAGATGGATACCGTACTGGGCGTGCAGTCCACATCGCAAAGCCTGATTTATTTCATTGTGGACATCGTATCGCAAGCAGCGCAGTGGCATCTGCCGTCTATCTTGCTGAGCGCGGCGTCATTGGCGTGCCTGCTGATTCTGGGACGCTTGAAGAGGCTGCCTTCCAGCACACTGGTCATCATACTGGGGGTTTTGGCAAGCTATTTCCTGGACCTGTCATCCTACGGGGTTCCGCTCGTCGGTCAGATTAGCATGACATCCGCTGTTCCCACCATCCCCGTTCTGGGTTGGAAGGAGTGGGCGGATATTTTGAAACTGGCTGTCGGCATCACTTTTATTCTGTATGCGGAATCCTATGGCGCTATTGGCAGCTTTGCCATGAAACACGGCGACACCCTTTCGCCGAACCGCGACTTGTTTGCGCTGGGCGTATGCAATTTTCTGTCCGGCCTGTTTCAGGGGATGCCGGTGGGAGCGGGTTATTCCGCCACTGCCGCCAATGAGACCTACGGCGCGCAAACGCGCATGTCCGGCATCATTTCACTGCTCATTACCGTTGTCATCCTGTTGACCGCATTGCCCTTCATCGCATGGATACCTCGCCCCGTACTGGCGTCCATCGTCATTTACATCATGCTCAGCACCCTGCGTCTCTCCTTTT
>JAISAG010000102.1 GCA_031266815.1 Burkholderiaceae bacterium
ACCCACGCCTGCACCCACGCCTGCACCCGACTCAAAAAAAGGGTTCAATTTCGCTGCCGATACCGTGCAAGTCGTCACTCCCCTTATATTCAAGTTCGCGGCATCACTGGACATATCGGGGACTTCCTTTCTGATCAATTCCTTCAATGTCCTGAATGCAACCATCGTCGCACCCGGTTTTGATGCGACAGTCGTTGGAGAAGCCACCTCGGTGGCAGGGATTTCCAAGGTCAAGAGTTACGCGGGGTACAACGAAGTGTCACCCAGCAATGTGACGGCGGCAACGAGCTGGATAACTAACGCGGGGCAAGACATCCATGCTGCGGCAAGCCGGGTAGTCCAACGCGGTGTTGCCGAGGAGGGAGCCGTTGCGCGGGATTGTGTGACGGGGATGAGGGCCGAGGTGCAGGCTTATGCGGAGAGTCTGGGAGCGGCAGTAACGCAGATTGGTGTGATGCGTCAGCGTTTGGTACAATCGCGCAATAATTTGGCGGCGAATCAGGTGAATTTGGCCGCAACGCACACTCAGGTGCTCACTTCCTTTCAGGAGCTGGCGACGCTTTCAACCCGGGTGTCGGCGCAAACAACTGAAATGGCAAGTGTCTTTTCGGAAAGCGCGGCAACAATAACCTGTCTCGCGGCACAACGCATCCACACGTAGTTTTTCGAGAAGGGAATGATATGACTGATTACTATGCACCGGAAAAAGGCATTCTGTTTCAGGCGGATCAGGGCAATTTCGAGATGAATGCAAGAGTGGCCACGACCACTGCAGGGGCCGTGACTGAAAACCTGATGGGACTGTTCTGGACAGCGACCGCTGTTTCCGTCGCCGCCAGTATATCCGCCGCGTTCACTGTCAACGCGGGTTTGCGCAGCGAATTGGCGGGTTACAAAACCATGTTGCATGGGCCGAAAGTAGAGAGCCTGGGAAGTGCCGTTCAGGCGCTGGGAGCAAATGTCGGGGTACATGGGGCAGCAGTGCAGGAAGCAGGGAATCGTGATGAGGTGCTGGGGTTGGATGTAGGAGTTGACGGCAACCGTGGGGAGAATGCCGTGCAGCACGGGGCCGCGGGAGGAGAAGTAAACGCTGCTAATGGGGGTGCGCAGGAGGTTGTGGGGAATGCGCTTGATGTACAGGGCGATGAGGGGGAAGTGGTTGCCCAGGGCAATGCGATAATGGCAACGCATGCGCAGGTGTCCACAGACCTGATGCAAGTCCTTGGAGATTTGACAAAACTGGAAGAGGTGATGGCATCCAATGCGGCGAGCGCCACCAGGCTGGTTACGGCGCTGCTTGAAAAGGCCGCTATTATCCAGCGGTGAGTCGCGTATCGCCTTGCCGCGGACGCAACGGAGGAAGATTATGGTAACAACAGCGGGTGACTACGACATAAAGGGTGCGCAAAAGAAAGGAAAGGCCGGGGTGCTGATCAGCACCACCAGTCTGAATATCCGCGCCAATGTGTCCATCAAATGGTCATTGTTTATGACAATCAATGCGATGCTGACGCATGAGAAACTGGTTGTGCTGGCTTCGCTGGCAACACACGGAGTGAGTTTTACGTGCGTCCCCGGTATAACGGTCAAGACAGGTGTCATGCGCAACTATGTCAAAACGTTGGGGCAAGCCGGATACGAAACGACCACCGTGAAGAATTTCGGTTCGCGCGTTGCTGCGGAAGTGCAGAGAGTGTACGCATCGGAGATGAATGCACAGAATGATGGTAACCGGATGGGGGTTGTTGGCGACGGGAATCATGCCGCTGGGGAGGTGCTTCGGATGCATGCTGACCACGGTGAGGTCATTGCGGACGAGGCGGCTGTGGTGGGGGCGCATCAGCGGGTGCGGGCTGCCGGACAACAGGTCGCAGCGAATGTCCAGCAAGCGGGGGCGGCGCAGGCGAATATTGTCGGTGAGGCCCAGACTGCCGCTGCAAGCCATCAGGCGGTTGCCACCAGCGTTACGGCGCTGGGACAAGCGAAAACAAAGATAGCAGGGATAGAGACTTTCGTGTCTGCGTTAACCATGCTGAATTAGGGAGCAGCCGCCCATGCACATCGTCAGGGATAACACCACAGGGCTTTTGTTCAGCCCGTTCGCCGTAGGGGGAGTGTGGGCGCTACAGGTCGCGGTATTGCACTACTTCGATTTGCGTCATCCGGATGATGCGCTGGACGAACAGGACATGTGGCGGGATACTGCGCCCTTCACGGGGGAGACGGGGCTGGATGCCGGTTTTCCCAAGCAGCGGGGAGAAGCGTTGGTAGCAGGCAGCTGGTTTGCGCCGGAGGGGGTGCCCGCGCCGGGCGGATCGGTGAATCTGGAAATCGGTACGCGCATTCGCAGAAGGCTTTTGGCGTTCGGCCCGCGTTATTGGCAGGCGGGCCCGGCAGGGCCACGCCCCTCTGAGCCGGAACCGGTCACAACGGTTGCCATCCGCTGGGAAAACGCTTTTGGCGGCAAGAACTATCCCGAAAACCCGAAAGGCGTGGGGGCAGAGCCGCTGGAAACGGCCTGGGGAGAGAAACGGCGGTATCTGCCGCAAGTGGAGGCGATAGGGAGCGAACAAATGACCGCGCCCTCACAAATGCCCTTGCCCGCCAGTTTTGCTCCCGTTTTGCCCGGTGCGCCATCGCGGGTGCCGCTGGCGGGTACCTACGACGATGCCTGGAAAAAGCAGTATTGGCCCGGATTTCCGCCAGATGTCCATCCGGATTTCTTCCAGATGGCGCAAGCCGGGCAGCGCCTGGCGCAAGGCTTTTTTGAAGGCGGGGAGTCCATCCTTCTGGAAGGCATGCATCCAGCATACGCGCGCATTGAAAGCCGCCTGCCGACAAAGCGGGTGCGGGTGTTTTTTACGCGGTATGCGGATGTCGCGCGACCAGACACCTATCTGTTTTCTGAAGCAACGGCCAGGGCGGAAACGGTCTGGTTTTTCCCTGAATGCTTGCGCGGCATCCTGCTTTACCGTGCGGTATTTCCCTGTGCGGATGATGAGGCCAGCGATATCCGCCACCTGTTTCCGGTGGTGGAGGACGCATCGGCGGATATGACTGATATTGAATACTGGCATACGGAATTCAAGCGACGCATTGCCGCGCCTGCGCCGCCTGATCCGGCGCCGCTTGCCGCAGCAAAGGCGACAGTGGAAGCGGTCAAGCTGAGAACGCGCACCCTGGAAGAAGACTTGCATTTTGCGCTGGATCGCGGATTGGGGCAGGCGCCGCTTATTCCCGCGCCAGCCAGCCAGCGTATCCAGGCAGCGCGAAAAACAGTCAATCGTACGCTGTCGCAGATTGACACGGCAAAAAAGCAGATGCAGTCGGCACGCAAGCAATACAGTAATCTGGTCAAAATCAATCCCGCGGCATTGGATGCAACGCGAATGCGTTTTTCCGCCATGCTGCCCCGCTTAGACAAGATGGAAAAAACATTGGGGACGCTGGCGACGGCAAATCCGCTGACGATGGTACAGGAAAAGATCAGCGAAAACGCCAGCGCGATGCTAGCGGAGGTAAAAAAAGTGTTTCCCGCTGCCTTGGCGCAAGCCCGTGTGGCACCACCGCCGCCGCTGAAAGAGCTGATGTCCCTGTCGCAACTGGAAGAGGCCAGCCGTCCGGTGCGCATGACATGGAATCAGCAGGCACTGACACGGCTGGCGCATGGGCAGGTGGTAGATGCGGAGGATGCGGTGAGCAATCCCCTGTGCCAGGCAGGAATCCGCCGACAGGATTTGTTTCGGTGCGGTGTCGCGTATGCGCCGACAGATTGGGTGCTGAACCACGCGGATTGGCACCTTCCTCCGGAAGGCGGTTCCACAAACGTGGCGGCAGGGTATCTGATCCCCTGGTTTCAGGGCAATGAATGTGTGCGGCTGGCGGTGCGCAACGTGGCGCCGGAATGGCAGAACGATGCAGCCCGGCAGGGCTTGTCACTTTTTCTGCCCTGCCAGCAAGAGATACTGCCGGGTTCAACAGAAGGCATACAATTATTGGGCGGCTGGCAGGAGGGGCGTCCCATCCTGCTGACGCTGGACCCGCTGATGGGGTGGCTGTTGTACGCGCAGGTGGGCGACTTGTACGCCATCCTGATTGCCACATCGCCCGCCGCGCCCCCGCCGGAGACGGTTGCTTCCCTTTTAGCCTCTGCCGCGTTTGTGCTCCTGCCGGTTTCGCCATCGCTTCTTCCATCTGCCATGCCGGCTGCCGCGCGGCAGCAGCAAACGGAAGATATTCTGAAAGACTGGCGCAAACTGGCGGAGAAGGCGGAAGTGATCGTGTGGGAAGACCGTTTTTCCGCGCCGAATCTGGCGTATGCCCGCCATCAGGGACTGGATATCCGCGATTGGCTGATGAAAGAGTGCATCCGGCGCGGATTGCCGCAGCCGGAAAACGAAGCGAGTTTGCAAGCCGAATTCGATGAAAAGGGCGCTTTGCGCATGGAATTGTCCGTGCCAAAGCCGGATGCGAAAGGGATATATCAGCGGCTTAACGCACGCGTACAGGCCTTTGCCGAGGGCAAAAAACAGGAAGTGCAGAAGGCAGTGGAAAAAAGTTTACAGAAATACGGGGAAATCCAGGCACGGCATCCCGATGTGCTCAAGCCCCTGCCGCCCATCATGGGGCAGCCGTCGCCTGCCACCCTGCCATCCCTGCCGGAAGCGTCACTATCCGCCTTTGACCCGCTTATCGCCTTAAACCAGCGCAAGAACCCGGTCGGGTCGGCTGCGACGCAGCTGGTGAACGCGAAGCGGGAGGTCGTGAGCCAGTACAACAACGCGCACCAGTTGTATGCGGACAGCGTGGCGAAACTGGATGCTTTCAAGAAAAGCGTGGCGCAGGGGGGATTACGGGCCAATCCGCCGGAATGGGCAAAGTCCATACCCGGGGCGTCCGCCATACTGAATCCAAAGAAAATGACGCCCGAGTCGGTTCTGGCAGACTTGCAGAGCGGTCAGTTGAGTAACACCACCCTGAATGACCTGGATTTGTCGGGGAAAGACTTGCGCAACTGCCGCTTTGAAAAAATGATCATGAACAAGGTGCGCTTTACCGGTGCCAACCTGCAAGGTTGTGTCTTTGCGGATGTGATAGGAACCGAAATTGATTTCCAGTCTGCGCTCATGGACGGGGTCAGCATGAATAAATGCTCCTGGGAGAAAGTGGACTGGAGCCGCGCGCATTGCGCGGGCATGAAGCTGGAGTTGTGCGGTATGCGCTCGGCGGTTGTGGCGGATACGCTGTTGCAGGGCGCCCACTTTCGGCTGGTGCAGGCAGAAGGCTCCTGGCAGGGGACAATACGCGGTTTGCGCGCGGAACTGACAGACCTCAACGGTAAATGGCGCGATGCCCTGCTGTCGGACTGCCAGTTTGAAAATTGCAGTGTCAGCCAGTCGCAGATCGAGGGGCTGACGGTACAGCGAGGGAGCATGCACAGCGTTGGTTTCGTCATGTGCCAGGGCAGTGACCTGCGTTTTGATGAGGTGTCTGCCCGCAACATGCGCATGGTGCAATCCACCTTCGACCATGTTACTTTTGCGCAATGCGATTTGAGCAGCGCGTCTTTCCGCGAGAGTACGCTCAATCACGCTGCTTTCACCGATTGCCGTATGGATTCGGCCTGTGTGGAATCCTGCCAGATGCCGCTCGCTGTCTTGCAGGATTGTCGTGCGCCGGGTACGGTTATTCGTCACAGCAACCTGGAAGGCGCAGACATGCGCGGTTCATCCCTGCCGGGCGGTTCACTGCGCCGTACCCGTCTGGTCAATGCCGATCTGCGCGAAGCCAATTTGTACGGTGCAGAGTTGTATAAGGCGGTACTGGGCAATACACGGCTGGATGCCGCCAACCTGAAAAGGACCCTGATTGATTCTGCAGAACACATCTTGCGTCAGGAAGGCATGACACCGAAAACATGACACCATGAGAAGGAGGACACCATGAGAAAAGTCAACACCCTGCGACATCCCGCTCCCGTGCGGAGTGAAACCGTTTTTTCCAGCGCGACAGTGCGGGAAGTGACGAAAGACGCCTGTGTTGTGGAAATGGATGCCGCCGTGTATTCGACAATGCCTGCCGCCTCCTGTCTTTTGCAGCCACAGGCGGGGGATGAAGTCTTGCTGTCCGCCTTGCCTGATGGCCGCCTTTTTATTCTGTCCATCCTGACCCGTTCGGATACGCCGGCGGCGCTCTGTTTTCCTTTCGGCGTTTCGCTCAAGGCGGATTTGCCCATTCGGCTGGAAAGCGCGACAGAACTCTCTTTAGACGCGCCGACCAGTGCGCTGACGACAGGTGAATTGACCGTGCAGGCGGGTGAGATACGGGCGATGGCCGGGTCGTGTTCCCTGCTGGCAAAAACCGTTAAAACGGCGGGACAGGTGCTGGAAAACTGTTTTGACCGTTTTCGCGGGCACTTTAACTCCTCTTGTCGGCTGGTGAGCGGACACGACGATGTGCAGGCCGAGAGCAGCCGTCTGGCGAGTCATACCGTGCAGGTACAGGCAGATAACATTCATCAGACCGCCTCAAGCCTGGTGCGCATAGACGCAGAGCAGATACACATATCCTGATCACGCACATCACACAGCAGATGAAAGAGACATTGCACAGGAATATCGCATGAACCGGGAAGCAGTGCTGGCCGCGATTGCCGAAGAGCGCTTTATTGAGGACACGGATTTGTCCGGCATCAATCTGGATGGCGCAGACCTTGCCGGTGGCTGGTTTGAGCGCGTCAATTTTACGGGGGCTTCCCTTAAGGGGGCGGACATCAGTCGTACCGGCTTTTCCGACTGCGATTTCACGGCGGCGGACTTTTCCTCTCTGCACATGGAAGGCGGTTTGTGGCGCGGCATTCGTGCGCCATCCGCCATACTGCGCGACCTGAATTTCGAGCGCATGATCGTCATGGATTGCTATTTCCCCGATGGGGATTTTACGGGCAGCCGCCTGTACCTGTGCAATATGCAAAATTGCGATTTGAGCCGCTCGCGCTGGCAAGGAGTCAACCTGTCGCGCAATGTTTTCCAGAAAGCCGATTTGCGCGGAGCAGACTTTGACGGTGCCAACCTGACACAGGCCATCTTCAACGATTGTGTCATGGATGGCAGTACCCGTTTGCGCGGCGCGGTATTAAACCGTACCTCACTGATCAAGACCGCATTTCCGGGCTATGATTTTTCCGGCCTGTCGCTGGAATTCGTGCAGTTCATGTCGTCTGACTTGCGCGGTGCGCGTTTTCAGGATGCGAAGCTGGAAGGTGTCAATTTTCACGAGGCACTGCTGGCGCAAGCGGATTTCAGCGGCGTTAAGGCGCGGCAATGCCTGTTTACCAAGGCGGTGTTGCACGGGACGATTTTGCGCGGCGGCGTGTTTCATGCCTGTATGTTCATGGAAGCCGACATGACATCGGCCGATTTGAGCGGGTCGGATTTCAGTGATGCGATGATGGAAAAGGCGATACTCGCCGGTGTCAATTCGGAAGGTGCCCTTTTCTTTCGCACCGATTTTTCCCATGCCAGTCTGCAAGATGGCATGTTCAATCGCGCCAATTTTGATTCCGCCAACCTGCACCAGACCAATCTGGACGGCGCCCTGCTGGATTCGGCGGAGATGCGTCTGGCGCGGCGTACCGACCCGGACCGTTTTGACAGTGAAAACTGGCGCAGAAAGGAGAAATAACATGTACGTGCTTTCAATGGGAGCAGGAATGACGATGGGCTTTCCCGATGTCTGCTTGACGCCGGTTCCCACACCGGCAGGGCCGATTCCCACACCCATTCCCTACCCCAATACGGGGACGACCGCCATGACACCGGCATCCGTCAAAAATGTGCTGATGGGTTGTACGCCCACCGTCAACCAGATGGCGAGCATTGCCATGACCTCGGGAGACGAAGCGGGTGCCCTGACGGGTGTTGTCTCTCACATGATCAAGGGACAGGGCATGTGGATACTGGGCAGCACATCGTTATTGGTCGGCGGAATGCCCGCCATGCGCTTGACCAGCGTGGGCGGCGGAAACGCAATGGGCCTGATGCCGAACTGTCCGGCAACCTGCATTGTGCCCAGCCAGTTTATCACGATGGCGCTGCGGTGAGCCGCTGTTTTCTCGTACTGTCTTTCCTGCTGGCGGCTTGCGCGACCACGCCCGTGCCCGTGCAGCAAAAAGAAGAGCCGTCCCTGCTGGGTGTGAATCTGGGCATGGACCCGGCAGACATTCGCCGCACCCTGAAAAAACAGGGGTACATCGTGACGGATCGGCGTGTTGACCAAAGCCTGACGCAGATGATCTTTGCCAGCGAGCGGCACGATGCCGTTTTCTCTGGTATCACGCTGGAAACCTGCACGGCGGACCAGACACCGACAAACCTGATTTTTGCCGGGGATTATGCGGCCCGGGCGATGAAAAGCGCAAATCACCTGGGTGTCACACAATACACGACCATCAAGAGTCTGGCAGTTTTGCTGCAACATCCGCCAGCGGGGAAGGCGAGCGGGGCAGTGGTGGATACCACAGCGAATCATGCCGATGTGTATGCCTGGCAGGTTGGAAAAACGGGTCCCTACGCCATTCAGATGGTCAATAATGTGCGCATTCTGTCCTGTCAGGGCGTGTTGGCTGCACAGCAGAAAGCGGAAAAGACGCTGTTTCGGGAAATAGGCAGCGCACTGGACAGTGTTGTGCGGGGAGGACGCGACAATGACTAAAACCGTAAGTAACAATGCGGGCAAAGTGCCCATTACCGAAATCGTTCCCGCTGGCTGGGCGGTCAGGGAAGACCAGCGCTTCGACGACATGCAGCGGGAGATAGATACGCTGACCGCCATTTCCATCACGCCGCGCCGGCCGGATTGGAACAAGGTCGTCAACCTGGCTGACGAAATTCTGCGCACCAAGGGAAAAGACATACTGGTTGCCGCCTGGATGGGAGCGGGACTGATACAGCAAAATGGTGTGGAAGGCGTTGGCATGGGCGCAGAAGTATTGGCGGACCTGTGCGAATACTATTGGGACACCATGTTCCCGCCGATCAAACGCCTGCGTGCGCGCTTCAGCGCGATTACCTGGTGGCAGGAACAAGTGGATGCATGGTTGTCTGCCAATGAACAGATTGAACTTCAAAGGGAAGTCCATGACACCTTGTTGCAACGGGTGGAATGCCTGGACAAAGCACTGGAAGAAAAAGACACGGAGGGCAACCTGCGTTTGTGGGGCCTGCTCAATCGGCTCCGGCAGTTGCCGTTGCTGCCCGACCCACAGGAGAATGCAGCCCCATCGCCCGATGCCCTGCAAGCGGATGCGCCCTCATCGTCCGAAGCGGCAGCAACAGATACGGCGTCTCATCCCGAGAAACCGGTTGCCGATGTGTCTCTGCCCATACTGGACACCACCCAATCCCTCAGTCAGATTGTGGTCAGCAGTGCGCGCCTGTGTCTGGACGCGGCGGACGCCATTTTAGCCGCTGACACCAGCGATGCACTTTCCTACACGCTGCGGCGCGTGGCGATATGGGGACACCTCTTGAGGTCACCCTCCTCGGAAGGCGGGCGTACCCTCTTGCCCCCGCCTCCCGGTCACATTTTGCCCGGACTGAGCAATCTGTTCGGCACGGGCAACTTCATCAAGGTCGTGCAAACAGCGGAATCACAAGTAAGCACTTACCTCTACTGGCTGGACCTGAGCGCGTTTACCGCGCGCGCCCTGACATCACTGGGAGAATCTCACGCGATGGCTTTGCTTTCGCTGGAAGGGCAGGTCAGCGCGCTGTTGCGTAAACTGCCGGGCGTTAGCGGCATGGCTTTTGACGATGGCACGCCCTTCGCCAACACGGAAACCCAAAATTGGTTGCGAATGATACACCGCACGGGGGGTGACGCACCTGCTGAATCTTTTGCGATCAATGTGGACGGTCTGCCACCGTCACAGGCGATGACAGCACTGGAAGAGCAATTGGGCAAACAGGGCAGTGCCCGCGCACAGATTACCCTGTACAGTCAAATGTGCCAGGTGGCGCAAAGGGGCGAATTCTGGCAGTTGATACCCCCCCTGAGTGAAAGCATCCTGCGCCTGGTGGGAGAGCATCGGGTGGAGGTATTCGACCCCGCCTTTACGGTTGAGATGCTTTTTCCGGTGTATCAGGCACTTCGTTCCCTGATTGCGCGGGACGCAGGCAACCGGAGTGCACAGGAACAGGGCAGGCAGGTGCTCGCCTGCTTGTGCACCCTGTCGCCGTCCCGTATCCTGCCGGAGCTTTCGGTAACCGCATCTCCGGCAGCGGCGGAGCCGACGATGGCGGAACCGCCAACAGCGGGAACAGCCGGGTCGGTTTCAGGGTAAGTTCCTCTCGGCGGGAGGTATCTGTCGCAGCAATTGATAATCAATGCCGCTGATTTGGCAATACGCCTCCAGGGTGCGCGCCTTGCCCAATCCGTAAGGGGCAGGCAGTCCCTCTCCCCGCAACAGGCGGGTTATCCTCCTTTTCTCCCGTTCTGCCAGGTATCCCCAGGGAGAATCACGCTGCCCTTCTTTCAGCGGTTGCCAGTGGAGTGAAACGGAGGAAGTGCCCGCTTGTCGGTAGGCATGGTAAAGCGGCGGACGGGGTGGGTGAAAGATATCCCAACCGTGTGTGAATGCGCGCACGGAGAGATTGAATTCCTCCCCCGAAAAATACAGGTAGGGGTCGTAAGGAATTTCCTCCACAAAGGTGCCATGGGTAAAAAGAAAGGCGGCCGCGATATGGCAGCCGGTGATCGGCTGCGTTGATTCCCGAGACTGGTTTTCAAAGTGCAGGATGACCTTGTCAGGCGTCGGTTGTTCATTGGGACGTGGCGTTACGACAAGCGTATCGCTGACAGTCGGAAACACCGGTTCGCCATGCCGCATCTCGAAAGCGAATGGACGGGTTGTGACAATCGGTTTGGCGGAGGAGATCAGCAGTGCCGTATGCAGACGGCGCAGAGTATCGTCCCAGCCGGGTTCAAACAGGGTGTGGGCATCTATCTGCAGCAGGTAGTTCTCTCCGTCGTAGAGGCTAAACGCGATACTGCGCGCCCAGCATACCCCCAGTGTGTCTTCGGTGGGAATGTAGACATAGCGTATCTGCTTCGCATAAGGGAGCAGGGTGATACTGGCGCGCTGGCTGACGGTGTTTTGGTCAACCACGCCAAATGACAAAAGCGCAGGCTGGCTGGCCTGCGCGACGGCGCTATTCAGCGTAAAAAAAAGAAGCGGCTCGCGGTGAGCGACTACGCTGATGAAAATGCGCGCTTGTCCCATGTGGAAATCCGGCAGGAAAGGCAATCAGGGAACAGAATAAATCCAGCGACCATTCAGCGGCTGGACAGGACGGGCGTTGGCGGGATAGAACTGGCGAAACGCAGCAATCTGTGCGGGGGACAATTCTGTCGCCCGCTTCAGGACGAACCACTGCACATCCTCCGAGCAGGGCGGCGTTGTCAGAGAACCGGTGTAAGCGTAGTAAGCATGGCTTGCGGGCAGAAGACGGGAGGGGTCAATACGGTCAGCCAGAGGCTTCGTCTGTCCCTTTTGCGGGAGAGACGCAAACACTTCCCGCAGCACCGTGTTTTCCTTGCCGACCTTGAGCAGCACAGCGACAACAGCAAGCCGTCCATCCTGACGGGCATGTACCAGGTGAATATTCATCGGATAGGTTTTGCCCTTAATACGTTCTTCGGCAGGTGCGTGAAAGTGAAACTGTGTTAGCCGGTATTCACCATCCGGCAGGGTAATGGCGCCCGGGTGATTCATGCCAATCTGGATGCTGTGCCCATTATTGACCACCGTTGCGTCGGAAAGCGTATAGTGAAAGGCAATCGGTGTCGTCCCCGTTGTTCGGGTGGCGCGGCGGACAGCCTCAGAGCGAATGTCAATGGGAGACTGCGCTTTTCCCAGACGGCAGGCGGCAAAAGCCGTATCCAGCTTGCCCCAGTTTCCCGGCGCGCCCGCGCCAGTATAGCCCCAGTGCGGCAGTGCGTCTGCGGCGTGCGTGAATCCGCACCAGAAGAGGGCACACAACAATGCTTTTTTCATGGCGGCTCCTGTTAAAGGGGAGTGGGCTGTTTGGGGCGTGGCGTCTGTCCGCAGTCCTTTCCGGGCGCGGACGGAAAAATTATATCAACCCGCGTGAGAGGTGTGCGGCAAATTGGGGAACGGCGCACAAAATCCGGTGAATCGTTGGCGTATCCGGAAAGGGCACGGACAAAAAAAAGCCCGGGAGGAGAATCCGGGCAGCAAGACTTTTTTTAAGGGAAGACTCACCTTGTCCGCCGATGAGCAACGCATCGTTCCGACGCGGATGGGTGATTTTGTTTTAGCAGCGGGCGAACAGACGTTGCCTCTGTTCACCCGCTGTACTGCGTATTGCTTTTCCGCATCGCCAAAAAGCGGCGATGCTTGCGACCCCTTAAAACTTGTGCGTCATACCGACCTGGAAGGCCGTGACACTGTCGCGTCTGTCGGCGCCGGTTGCGCCGTTATAGTAGAAGCGCCCGGTATCGTTGTCATCAAAGCTGGTATAGGCCACTTGACCATAGACGGAAGTACGCTTGGAAAGGTTATAGGTATAACCCAGCGCATACTTCAGCGTGTCCTTGGTCTCGTTTTTCGTCCACCAGCTGAGCCCTTCCACATGTTTCAGGCGGTTATACTGCACAGATGCATCCAGTTGGCCCGGACCAATATCCCATTCCACGCCGAGCAGCCAGTTCTGTTGATCAGCCTCTGTTGGCGCGAGGCTGCTGTACTGCGATCCGGCGGTACCGTTCCTGCGTCCCTTGTGGTCTGTATCCTCGTACGTTAGCGTCAGGCGAAGCTGGTTGGCAAACTTGTAACCCAGCCCGATATTCCATGTCGAGGAATCATTGGAGTCGGACAGTCGGCTCCAGTTGGCCGTTGCTATGAAGGGACCATTGTTGTAACTGAGGTTGATGCCATAGCCGTCATTGTCCCAGTCCACATTGTGAGCAGGCCCGCCTTCCTTGGTATTCTGACCCAGCGTATAGAGAGCGCCGAAAGAAAAGCCACTCCACTTCGGGCTGTCATAACGCGCCGTATTGCTGACTCGTGCCGAGCGCTGCAAACTCATGATTTGCGAGCCGACCCCGTATTGGTAAAAGGGGTCGAAACGGCGGATGGTTTCGGTTGAGAGTTCATTTACGCGACCAAAGCGAATTCGCCCCCAGGTGTTGCTGGCGATACCCACATTGGCCGCGCCGTCCCAGTCGTTACCTGCCGACTTGGCATTGCCCCTGTTGGAGGGGATGCTGCTGTTGCCCAGCGACCCATCGTTCAGATCAAAGCGGCGTTCCAGTTCAAACGTGGCTTTCAGTCCATTGCCCAGGTCTTCCTGTCCCCTGAAACCAATTTTGTTATCCTGGTTGGTACCCATGCGCACGTCACGACCGGTTTCTTTCACGTAGCCCGTGTCCACGACACCATAAATGGTGACATTGGACTGTGCGTGTGCGGCAGCGGTGCAGCAACCCAGTACAGCCAGAGAAATTAGCGTTCTCTTCATACATTTTCTCCTTGAATAATCGTTCAAACCCGTTCCGTTTTGCCCGGAGACAGGTTGTCCCGGTGATGAAAACAATCTGTCATGGTTGACGATGCCAGTCTGTTGCGCGCGCGTGACAGTTCGGTTACAAAGGACGCTTCCGGCA